>DFJS01000036.1 GCA_002373165.1 Ruminococcus sp. UBA3665 | reverse complement strand
ACAAATATCTATACTGTAAATTCTGATTTATCGCAGAAATATAAAACGCCTTCCGCGGAAAACCGCAGAGGGCGTTTGTCTTGATCAGAAATTAATCTACAATCAGGCTCTGACCGGTCATTTCCTTCGGCTGCGGAAGACCCATCAGTTTCAGAATTGTCGGAGACAGGTCTGCCAGTACGCCGCCTTCACGGACTTTGCGCTGTCCTGCGCCGACTGCAATAAACGGAACAGGATTGGTAGTATGGGCTGTAAACGGCGAACCATCTGCTTCATACATCTTGTCAGCGTTTCCGTGATCGGCAGTAATCAGCGCAACACCGCCCTTTGCCAGAATGGCATCTACCATTTTGCCGACACAGGTATCCACGGCTTCCACTGCCTGCACAGCGGCATCGAAAATTCCCGTATGACCGACCATATCGCAGTTAGCATAGTTCAGAATAATAACATCATATTTATCTGATTCGATTGCTTCCAGAACTGCATCTGTGACTTCATAAGCACTCATTTCGGGCTTCATATCGAACGTTTCGACATCGGGGGACTTGATCAGAATTCTGTCTTCGCCGTCGAACTGCTTTTCCTCGCCGCCGTTGAAGAAGAACGTTACATGGGCATATTTCTGTGTTTCGGCGATTCTCAGCTGAGTCTTTCCGCATTTTGCCAGATATTCGCCAAGAGTCATAGTCAGTTCTTCCGGAGGGAAGGCAACTTCCACATTCGGCATAGTGGCATCATACTGCGCCATGCAGACGAAATGAACCGGGAAGAATCCGTTCTTTCTCTCGAAGCCGCTGAATTCCGGATCGACAAAAGAACGGGTAATCTGTCTTGCTCTGTCAGGACGGAAATTCATGAAGATGACACTGTCATTTTCGTGAATCATGCCGTTTTTGTCCACAACTGTAGGAAGCATGAATTCGTCAGTGATTTCATTGGCATAAGAATTTTTAATAGCCTGAACGGGGTCTGTTTCCTGAACGCCTTCGCCGTAAACAAGAGCTTCATACGCTTTTTCGACTCTGTCCCAGGCGTTGTCTCTGTCCATTGCGTAGAATCTTCCGGCGATGGTGGCAATTTTGCCGACTCCGATTTCGCCGAGTTTATCGACAGTTTCCTGCATATATTCAGCCGCAGAGGATGGCGGCACATCACGGCCGTCCAGGAAGGCATGGACATAAACTTTTTCCAAGCCGAATTTTTTAGCCATTTCCATAATACCGAACAGATGGTTCATATGACTGTGAACGCCGCCCGGCGACAGCAGACCCATCACATGCAGAGCAGAATTATTTTTCTTAGCGTTTTCCATAGAATGCACAAGTGCAGGATTCTGGAAGAAATCGCCGTCTTCGATAGATTTTGAAATCTTAACCAGCATCTGATAGACAATTCTGCCTGCGCCGATGTTGGTATGGCCGACTTCGGAATTGCCCATCTGACCGTCCGGCAGGCCGACACACAGGCCGGATGCGCCGATGATGGTATTCGGCTGTTCTGCAAGATATTTATCAAGATTAGGCGTTTTAGCGGCCATGATGGCATTGCCGTAAGAATCCGGATTATAGCCGAATCCGTCCATAATAATCAAAGCAACAGGTTTTTTTGACATAAATATCAACCTTTCTGATAGAGTTAAAAAATTTCATAAATACAGGCATGCTATGCCGGTTCTTCAAGTCCAGATCAGCACAAATCCGGAATTATAATTGACAGCGCATCCGCCGCTGGGAGAATGCCAGATATATGCATGATCAAAATTCTCCTGATGTGCCGGCAGAAGCTTTTCTGCCAGCCAAGCAGGCGGATATTCCTGTTCTGTAGAGACTTCTATTCCCTGCTTCTGGCATTTTTCCAGATATTCAGGGTCATACAGCGGCTGGTTCTGCGAAAATTCGATATGTTCCAGCGAATTCAGATAAGCGGCATACTCATCCAGCGACTGCCTGTCTGTATGAAACGCAAGCAGCGCATAGGGATGATAATCCTGTGCCGGAAAGCTCGCTTTTGTGATAAAACAATAATCTTTGCATTCCTTCGGGAGTGATTCTGGCAGAAACGGGTCAGAAGAATCATAAAATTCATGTTTCAGCGGATAGAAAAGCTTTGTCTGTTCAAAATTCAGCGTAACGACAACGGGAAGCTGAATCAGCAGAACACTCAAAACTGCAAGAATTCTTATAATAAAAATAAGTTTGCTGTTTTCTGATTTTTTACAGACGATTTTTGCAGTCACGCTGATGATGATTGCAGTCAGAATCAAGAACAATGTCAGCGGCATCGAACAGAAACATGACAATATCCATGACGGAATAAGAATCGTCAGAAGAATCACGGCTTCATGCAGCTGCTGCAACAGCGGTTTTTTCGGCGGAACAGGAAATTCCTGCTTTTCTGTATCAGTGTCTTGCAGTATCATGATGCGTTCTCCTTACGTCCAGAAAATGACAAGGCCGGAATCGTAATCCAGAATACAGCCTTTATCATAATAATCATTCACATGATAAATCACAGAATCAGAAAAATCTGTCCGATGTACAGGCAAAAGCTGACTTGTCACATACGGAGGGGGAAATTTATATTTTCCCTCGGAATGCTGTTCATTTTCAAGCTTTGTAACGTCAAGGGCTTCCATTTTCTGTTCATAGCTCCGGAGTGTCTGTTCATCTGTATGAAATATCAGATAAGAAGAAGCATGATAATCCTGTGCAATCATAGAACCCTGCGTGATGAATTTATAATCCATGCAGTGTTCCGGAAGCTGTTCCGGAAGAAATTCATCATAAAAGCCGCCGCCGTATACTCCCTGCGTGTAGAGATAACGCTTGACCGGATAGAGCTTTTCCGTATTTGAAAAGCCTGTCAGCAGAACAGTCGGAATAAAATAAATTACTGTTCCGATCAGCACAAGAATCCGGAAAATCCGGAGAATCTTTCTTCCCACACCTTTCCGTTCATAAAGCTTGCCTAAACAATGCACTATCAGCCACAGCACTGCCAGAATCATAAATAAAATTTCATTGATATCCGGCATCAGCATTATTGTAAAAAAACAGATTGGAAGCGTCAGGGATGCAATGCCGGAAAAGACAGATTTCAGGATATGATTTATTTTATCAGGATATTGATTTTGCATGTTCATTCTGTCCCGTCCTTTATGTCCAGAAAATTGCCAGTCCGGAATCGTAATTCAGCAGACAGCCTTTGTCATAATAATCATGAATAATATACAGCACAGCATGTTCCAGAGCATCATAATGTTCCGGAAGAAGCCTCTGCCAGACGTGCGCCGGAAGATTTTCCGGGCGCAGGTACAATGCTTTTTCTTTTTCTGTCAGCATATGATCAAACTCCGGAGCATCCGACTGACGACTCTGTTCCGGAGCAATTCCCATCTGTTCCATTTTCTGCGCATAATTCCGGAGCGTCTGTTCATCTGTATGAAATGCCAGATACGAAGATGCATGATAATCCTGTGCCGCCAAGCCCGGCTGTACGATAAACAGATAATCCTCGCATTGTCCCGGAAGAGTGCCCGGAAGTATTTTTTCCAGATATTCAGAATTTGTATATACGCCGTGAGTATAATAAAATTTCTTGACAGAATAAAAAAATCTGTTCTGATTAAAATTAGAAAAAATCACATACGGCAGAAATACCGCCAGCGAACAGACAGAGGCAATTCCCCGGAGAATCCGCAGACTGTTCCTGCCTTTGCCGGTTCTGACCCAGCGGCCATACCAGTACGCCAGAAACAGATTCAGAATTATCACAGCAGTCAGCAAAGGCATTGTAATTCCGGGCGCATACATCAAAGCCCCCAGCACCCCTATGCCGGATAAAAAGAAAACTGCTGTATTGACAGCCTTCCAGTGAGAGAAATATTCCTGTTCAGAAACAGGCATATCAGGCTGAACGGATTCAGCCTGATGTTCCTGTAAATTATCCGGATCAGCCATTCACTGCGGCCTGAACGATTACGTTGAAATCCTCTGCTTTCAGAGAAGCTCCGCCGATCAGTCCGCCGTCGATATCGGGCTTTGCGAGCAGTTCAGCTGCATTCTTGGCATTCATAGAGCCGCCGTACTGGATTGTTACAGCATCAGCTGTTTCCTGATCGTAGAGCTTGGCCAGCTGTGCGCGGATGAAAGCGCAGACTTCCTGAGCCTGATCGGGAGTTGCAGTCAGACCTGTGCCGATTGCCCATACGGGTTCATAAGCGATGACAACTTTCTTGACATCTTCTTTGGAAACTGCCCAGAGGTCAAGCTTAATCTGACGTGCGATTACTTCTTCTGTGATATTGCATTCGCGTTCCCATTTGAGTTCGCCAACGCAGACAATCGGCTTGAGACCGGCAGCCAGAGCAGCAGCAGTTCTCTTATTGACAGTTTCGTCAGTTTCGCCGAAATACTGTCTTCTTTCAGAATGGCCGATGACAACATATTCCACGCCGATTTCTGTCAGCATATCGGCAGAAATTTCTCCTGTAAATGCGCCTGATTTTTCAAAATGCACATTTTCTGCGCCAATCTTGACATTAGAACCGGCAGTTGCATCGACAGCCGTTTCCAGATTTGTGAAAGGCACACATGCAATAACTTCTACATTGCCTTCGGCATTGGCAACGAGCGGCTTGATTGCTTCGAGCAGTTCTTTTGCTTCGGGTCTGGTTTTATTCATTTTCCAGTTGCCGGCGATGATAGCTTTTCTTACGTTCTTGTTCATGGGAAAAAACCTCCTGACTGATAAATCTTTTTAATTAATGACAATGCTGTTGGAAATATAGCCAAACTGCTGGAGAATTTTATTATTCTCCACATCGGCAAGGATGACGCTCCGCTTCGGCACGCCGCAGAACAGCGCATAGCGGCTGACAGCCTCTGTAAAATTCACAAAGCGTTCGGTAATGCAGTTTGCATTCTGGCCGTCCTCATCCAGATCAGTATAGCAGACGATATATTTCACGTTTTCATTGATATTTTGCGTGATAGACATGATGACACAACCTCAATTCAGCATATCCCTGCCGGAACAGCAGGGATATGACAGTATGATTTAATTCTTACTTTTCAGCGATAACAGCAACACCAGGGAGAACTTTGCCTTCGAGGTATTCGAGGGATGCGCCGCCGCCGGTGGAAATATGACTGATTTTATCAGCAAAGCCGAGCTTCTTGACAGCCGCAGCAGAATCGCCGCCGCCTACGATTGTAGTAGCATCTGTATCGGCCAGAGCCTGTGCCACTGCAATCGTACCCTTTGCAAGAGTCGGGTTTTCAAATACACCCATCGGGCCGTTCCATACAACAGTCTTTGCAGTCTTGACAGCATCAGCAAACAGAGCCTGTGTCTTTTCGCCGATATCCAGACCCATTTTATCAGCCGGGATTTCGCCTGCACTGACAGTTTCCACAGCAATTTCAGCATCAATAGGATTCGGGAATTCTGCGGCAACAGCAGTATCTACAGGGAGCAGAATCTTCTTGCCGAGTTCATCCGCTTTTGCGAGCATCTGCTTGCAGTAGTCGAGCTTTTCGTCATCTACCAGAGACTTGCCGATATTGCCGCCCTGGGCTTTGATGAAGGTATAGGCCATACCGCCGCCGATGATCAGCGTATCGCATTTTTCCAGCAGATTAGAAATAACATTCAGCTTGTCAGCTACTTTTGCGCCGCCGAGAATTGCAACAAACGGACGAACCGGATCTTCTACAGCATTGCCGAGATACTGGATTTCTTTCTGCATCAGATAGCCGACTGCTGTTTTTTCTACAAATTTTGTTACACCTGCGGTAGAAGCATGTGCTCTGTGGGCAGAACCGAATGCATCCATTACAAAAATCTGGTTATCTACCAGTTCAGCGAGTTCTTTGGAGAAATCTTCGCCGTTCTTTGTTTCTTCTGCGCCGCGGAATCTTGTATTTTCCAGCACGACGATATCGCCGTCGTTCATTACTGAAACAGCAGCCTTGGCATTTTCGCCGACTACAGTATCATCCTTGGCAAATACGACTTTTGCAGAAACCAGTTCTGCCAGTCTTGCAGCAGCCGGAGCGAGGGAGAACTTGTCTTCCGGGCCGTTCTTCGGCTTGCCCAGATGAGAGCACAGCACTACTTTTGCGCCGTTTTCTGTCAGCTTGTTGATTGTGGGCAGAGCTGCCTGAATTCTGTTATCGTCAGTAATCACGCCGTCTTTCAGCGGAACGTTGAAATCGACTCTGACGAGCACCTTCTTGCCTTTCACATCAAGATCTTCTACTGTAACTTTGTTTAAACCTGCCATAATATGACATCCTTTCAGATAAATTTGCCGTATTGTCACGGCGTTATTTTTATTATACACTATTCCGGAAAATTTTGCAAGAGGAATTTGTAAATTTTTTATGATTTTCAAAAATACAGAAAACTACTTGACAAAATCTTCCGGATGCAGTATAATAATAAAAAATATAAAGGAGCGTATGTTTTATGACAATTCCGAAAGATCCGGCAATTCTGGTCAGCTTTCTGAATACACAGCTGAGGGATTTTTATCCTTCTCTGGAAGAATTCTGTAAATCCAATAACTGCGATATGCAGGAAATCATCAGCAAACTTGCCCGGATTGGCTACGCGTATGACGAAAACCAGAACCGTTTCCGCTGATGCGGCATATCATGAAACTATAGCGGCATGGGGGCTGACTTTTTTCAGAATACTGTTTACAGCCGCGTTTGTATTTTATCTTTGCAGTGTGCTGTATCTGGTGCTTGGCGAACGTCTGCTGTACGGCAGTGCATCCCGTTTTCATCAGGCGGCGGAGAATATGGCTTATCTGGAGCAGGTAAAGGCATTTATCCAGCCTGTTCCCTTCCGGACGTTTCTGCGCTATGCCGCGCGGCTTCCCCGGTCCAATCCGCTTCGCAGAACAGCATTTGTCAATCTGGCAGGAAATCTGGCATTGTTTTTCCCGATGGGAATTTTTCTGCCGTATTTTTGCCCCGGACAGAGAAAATTCCTGCGTTTTTCAATTACTGTTATACTCATGATCTGCTGTGTGGAAGTGATTCAGGTGCTGACTCTGCTGGGGGCATGTGATATTGACGACCTGATTCTGAACTATGCCGGAGCGGCAGCCGGTTTTCTCTGTTTCCGGATACTGGATTTTCTGAGGAGAAAAATTTATGGAAGAAATTTATAATATCAAAATTGTCTGCCGTCCGGAACAGCCGGAAAAAGAAATTTATCTTAATCAGCTGCGCTGTCAGGAGGCACAGTCCCCTGCCGTGCGCTGTGCCTTGCAGTTTCTGGAAGCGTTTTCTCCGGAACTGCTTGTGAACCGTCTGGCAGAAAAACAGAAAAATGCCGTGCTGGTATTCCGTACTTCTTCTGCACAGATGCAGGAATTTTCTCGTGCCCTGGCCGGCGAACTTCCGCCGGAAGAACGATAGACTGCTATTTTTATCACAGGAGGTTTTTTTATGGATACAAATGAAATCAAATCCAGACTGATGCGTTTCGGCTCGGATGTCAAAGATTCCGCCGGCAAACTGACACGCAGTGCCGTGGACAGTTCCCGCAAAATGGGTGAAAAAGTCCGCGTACAGAATCAAATCCGGAAAGCAGAAGCCAAACTCAAAGATACTTATCTTGCCATCGGACAAAAATACGAAGAACTCTACGGCACAAAAGGCGACCCGGAGTTTTCGCAGTATATGGCCGATATTGCCGATGCCCGCGCACAGATTGCGGCATCCCGTGCCGAACTTGCCTCACTGGATACGGCTTCTGTCTGCCCTTCGTGCAATAAATACGTAATGGAAAACCAGAAGTTCTGTCCGCACTGCGGCACTAAAATCATCAGAAATGCGCCCATCGATGCCGAAATTATGACTCCTGACGATACAGAAACGCAGGACTGAATGCTTTCACAGCTGCCGGAAAAAATTCCGGCAGTTTTTTCTTTTCCCTGTGCATAACTTCCAAAACAGCGGACAATACTGTTCTGTGAAAAGCAAAACAGGGAGGTTTTTTACATGAAAAAATTAGAAACAGCGATGTGCCTGGCACTGATTCTGACAATCTTTCTGGGCAGTATCTCCGGATTTGCCGGAACACTCCGGCGGCTTCAGCAAAACGTGCTCCGGCTTCATATTCTGGCCAATTCTGATTCTGACTATGACCAGGAACTGAAACTCAAAGTCCGGGACAGGCTTCTGGAAGAATCAGAAAATCTGTTCGGCGGCTGCGAAACGCTTGAAGACATGGAACGCCGCGCCGTTCAGAAACAGGATACAATCCGGATGCTTGCAAAATCCGTTCTGGAAGAAAACGGCTGTCAGGAAGATGTTGCCGTCCAGCTGGTGCAGATGCAGTTCGATACCCGGCAGTATGAAGAACTCTCCATGCCGGCAGGCTGTTACAGTGCACTGCGCATTCTCATCGGCAAGGCCGAAGGGCACAACTGGTGGTGTGTGATGTATCCGCCGCTGTGCCTGCCCGTTGCCGAACCGGAAATTTATTTCGATGCCGATACGGTTGAAATTCTTGAAAATCCTCAGAAATATGAAATCCGCTTTAAATGCGCCGAACTCTGGGAGCAGTTTTTTTCCGGAAAAACTTGACATCCTGATAGCTTTATGTTATGATAAAATCAGAATTTTTTCTGATTTTCCAGAATTTTATTAAAATCAGATAAATCTGCACAAAGAAAATTTCAAATCTTTGTGCAGATTTTTGCCATAAATTTAATCATCATCATCCGTATCATAAGCAGACCGGGAACATCCCGGCCACGGAGAGGAGGAACTCACTGCATGATGACAGACTCACAATTTGATGCAGCTGTCGAAAAAATACGGAACGGCGACAAAAACGGCCTGAAATTAATCTACGATGCGTACGGCGATAAGATTTACCGGCTGTTTTTCAGCAAATTACACAATCATCAGGACGCTGAAGATTTAACTTCCGATTTTTTTCTGAAACTCTGGGAAAGTGCATCATCTTACCGCCCCGGCAGCGGACATAAATGCTGGCTGAATACCATTGCGCGGAATATGGCGGTAGATTATCTGCGGAAATCCGGCCGCGAACTTCCGTCCGAAGAGCCGGAACTGCTGAACGCCGATGCACTGACTGAACATACTACAGCGGAAGATCACGCAATCCATAACATGCAGATGACACATATGCTCTCGTTTCTGTCTGCCGAAGAACAGGAAATTGTCCAGATGCATATAGCCGCAGAACTCACTTTCCGGGAAATTGCCGTCATACTGAAACGGCCGCTCGGCACAGTCGCATGGAAATACCGGAACGCAATCGGAAAATTACAGAAACTGGCAAAGGAGGGGCAGCTTGTATGACAAAAAAACAAATTGAGGAGAAACTTCATCAGGAAATGTATCAGAATATCCCCGATAAAAATGCTCTGTGGCAGAAGATAGAAAACCGTCTGCCGGAACAGCCTGTTTCTCAGCCCGTCAGAAGAAGCATTTCTATCACGCCCGGCAGAAAATTTCTGACAGCCGCCGCCTGTTTTCTGCTGATTCTGGCAGGACTCCGGAATCTGCATTCACAGAGAAATCTAAAAGAAGAAACGGCTGCTCCGGCAGATCATGCTTCTTATGCCGAAAATGCTGTTCCTGAACAGGCCGCCGAAGAAAATGCTGCTCCGCCGGCTGTTCGGTCAGAAGCAAATACTATGCTGAAATATCAGAATTTAAATCTTTCTCATGAAAAAACAATTGCTTCCGGAGTCAATCTGTCACGTCTCGGCACGGAAGACGAATATTTCAGCGAAGAAGAAATTTTAACCCGTACACAATTTTTTCTGGATGTCCGTGTCATCAGCGGCAGTCAGAATCCCGATTCCGGAAACATGAATTATATTCTTGAAATTCTGGCCGTCTACGGCGGAGAGCTGAATCAGCAACAAATTGCACTGGAAACATGTTCGGCGTATCTTCTGGAACAGAATCATGAGTATGTACTTCCTGTGACGGCAGATCTTGCGCTGGCTTATGAATGCGCCCCGCAGATTGAAAAAACGCTGGATCATCAGCTTGTCATTCCGAACGGCTGGCATACTCTCATGCAGAGCGATGCTGTCCCGGTACTCTATGACAGTTACGGCACGGATGATTATTTTTATGACAGAATGTACCTGACAAAAGATTTGAATCTGGATTTATTAATCCGGAAATGGCAAAGCTTATGAAATTTATAAAATTATTATATTCTGTAAGTACTCTGCTTGTGCTGACGGCGTTCCTGATTGTTTTTTGTATCGGTTACAGCATCGTCAGCAGAATCCGGCAGGAAAAGGCAGAACAGCAGCAGCAGACGCTCCAATGGACTGCACAGGCCTGCCGGAATGCACAGAATTATATTTCTGAAAAATACGGCTTTCAGGCTGAAATCATCAGTACGGAACAGGACTGGATATCCGGTATGTTCGGCAGGCAGATGCAGTCAGATATTCTGGTCAGAATGCAGTATCAGGATACTGTTTTCGATGTCGGCATCAACGGCAGAACTTCCAATACAGACGGGTTCGACAGCTATCAGACAGAAGATATTCTAAACTTTATCCGGAGTGAATCTGAAAAAGCTGTTCCCGGCGTATATGATATTATACTGAATCAGGGAGAATTTGCTTTTGAAAGACTGGAAAGCCCGGCGTTGTTCTCGACTTATTTTGACGGCGCAAACGCGCCGGAGCTTCTCGCCAAAAGCAAAATCATTGTCCGGTATATTCAGAAAGATTTATCTGTCATGAAAAATTACCTGAATTTCAGAAGATTTCAGCATATCCTGTTTATTTCCTACCGTTCGGAAGAGACTCTGCAGGATTGTCCCGTAAAACCTCTGTATCGCGGAGGCGGATTCGGCGCATATGACGGCGATGCCGTTTATTTTAATCATACTTATGAGTTTCTCAACAGAGAAGAATATGATTATCAATACGAAATTGGCCAGTATCAGAATATTTATTATTACGTTCCAGACGGTAGTCCCCAGGATGTTACTGTTTCTGAAATAGAACCTGATCCTATTTCTAGCTGGAAACTGCATTATCGTGCAGAATTCGCCTCGAAAGCATGGAAAATTCAAACCGCAGAAGAAACAAATATTTATATTTTCATCCCGGAATCAGAAGTTTCCGTTTCTGACGGCATTCACCGTGCCGTGCGCAGAAATGACGAATTTTCAGAGCGTTATATCAGAAGCGGAAAAAATGCAGATGATTCTTATTATACAGAATATTTTCATCTCTATCCGGATGAAGAATTTTATTTCTTATATTTAAAATAATTTACTTGACTTAAGGAGGAATTATCATGAAAAAATTCAGAAAAACAGCGTTATTGACAGTCATCTGTCTGACAGCCGTATTCTATGCCGCGTGCGGCGCAAGCAATAACGAAAGTTATAATTACACAATCGCAGAAAACGGCATTGCCAAATCTGATGCCGCAGGCGGTTCGCCGGCTTATCAGCAGTCCGCCGATGCCGAAGTCGCTTACGAAGAAGGCGAAGAAGAATATTATAATAGCGAAGAATATTCCCAGATTGTCGAAAACGGCTTTATCAATACGGCCGATGAAAATACAAGTACATTCTCAATTGATGTCGATACGGCTTCTTATGCCAACGTCAGAAGAATGATTCAGGACGGCTGGTATGAAAATATTCCTCAGGCGGTCAGAATCGAAGAAATGATTAATTATTTTAATTATGATTATCCCGTTCCGGAAGATGATTCGCCTTTCTCAGTCACGACAGAATTAAGCCCCTGCCCGTGGAATCCGGATAATCAGCTGATGCTGATCGGCTTGCAGGCTGACAAAATCGATTTAAGCTCCCGTGCCCCGATGAATCTTGTCTTCCTGATTGATGTCAGCGGCTCGATGTACGGCGAAGACCGTCTCGGACTCGTGCAGAAAGCCGTCAACATGCTGGCCGAAAACCTCAACGAAAATGACAGAGTCTCTATCGTGACTTATGCCGGATATGAATCCGTTGTGCTCGAAGGCGCGGCCGGAAATGATACTCAGACCATTGTTAATGCTATCAACAATCTGGAGGCCGGAGGCTCTACTGCCGGAGAAGCCGGAATCAAAAAAGCTTACGAAATCGCTGAAAAATATTTCATCCAGAACGGCAATAACAGAGTTCTGCTTGCAACAGACGGCGATCTGAATGTCGGCG
>DFJS01000084.1 GCA_002373165.1 Ruminococcus sp. UBA3665 | reverse complement strand
AATGCTTTTTCAGTTCGGCTAAATCTTTTTTGTTCATAATCAATAATCTCCTAATGATAATAAAATTAGGGCATAATACCCTGATTCTGTTATTATAGCATAAATGCAGGCGAATTGTCAATAGCCGCGGAAATAAAAAAAGAAAGTATCCTTCTGCTGTGTCAGATGCATCACAGCCGGATACTTATCAAGGAATTTAAAAAAACTATGAAAGATACTATGAAAGAGAATTTAAATTTCCGCCCGCTATGAAAAGGATGATCTATCAACTGAAAACTCCTGTACAATGCATCTGAATACAGGAAGAAAGCCTTTAATATAAATCGTTTTCTTCATAAATTATACATGATTTGTTCAGATTCCGCAACTGAAAATATGCAGATTCAGTGGATAAAATGAAGAATTTCTCTTGATTTTTGCCGGAAAATATGTTATGATAAAAATAACAGATTCTGACCAGAAAGAAGGGGCTGCATGAAGACAGAAAAAACACTCCGGATCGGCATTATTACAGCAAGGGCTTCCCAGTCCGAACAAAGACAGCTGCTGGAAGGCATTCTCACTCAGGCACAGAAATTGCAGATACAGACAGCTGTGTTCTCTAATATTTATAATTTTCAGAAATATTACGCCGGAACAGAAGTAGAAAATAAAATTTATGATTTTATTATTTCAGAACGCATTGATGGACTGATTCTGACAGCAGAATCGATTCTGAACCCGGATTTGCAGCAGTATATCTATCAGAAAATTATGCGCCGGAATGTGCCTGTCATCGTGACAGGTGCCAGCATCCCCGGCATGACCTGCATTGATAACGATGTGCAGAAAGATTTTGAAGAAATCATCCGGCATCTTGTGCAGGTGCATTATTTTATTGAATTTGATATGCTGACAGGCTTTAAAGCACTGGAAACATCACAGCTGCGTGTAAAAGGCGTTCGGCGTGTGCTGGAGTCCTATGGCCTGACTCTGGATGAAAGTCATGTAATTTACGGCGATTACTGGATTGATTCCGGCGAAAACCTGGCACAGGAATATCTTTCCGGAAAAAGAAAGCTTCCTCAGGCCATTATCTGTGCCAATGACTACATGGCCTATGGATTGTGTGATAAATTTCTGGAACAGGGCATCCGTGTGCCGGAAGATGTTACTGTCATCGGCTATGAATATGTCGGCGAACGGTTTTATCATGCGCCGATTCTGACAACCTATCAGCGCAACCGGAAAGCCATCGGCATTACTGCCGTTAATATGCTGTATGAGAGCATTACGGGACACAAGTCGCCGCCTGTTCCGACAGAGGGCTGTCTGGTATGCGGAAACAGCTGCTCCTGCGGCGTGAATTCCAGACAGCTGCACGAAGAATTGCAGCGTATCCGCCGGGAACAGTACTATGTCACACTTAATTTTGAAGGCAATTTTGAACAGCAGCTGACAGTTGCCCGGTCTATTACAGATTATATTCATACATTGCAGGAATTTACGTATTTAATCCGGGATGTTCATGCTGTCTATCTCTGCCTGTACGAAAACTGGTGCAGTCAGGGCTTCCGGAGCGAAGCCTATTCTGATACAGATGACGAAATCATGCTGTGCTATACCGTCAGCCGGCCGGGAAAATTCCACGAAGAACCCCGCACTTTCATCCGGAAAGATCTGTTCCCCGGCACGGAATCTGAACATATGGAAAATGAAATTTTATATTTCTGTCCCATTTTTTTTGCCGGGCGCGAACTGGGCTATTTCATCCTGCAATATCAAAAGCCCGATGTCTATGACCCTGTCTTCAAAGACTGGCTGAAAATCGCCGCCAATGCCCTGGAAGGCCTGCGCATGAAAAACGATATTCATGAACTTCTGCAATGTCAGAATCTTTCAGAATATCATGATACTGTAACAGGATTATATAACGAATCCGGCTTGATCAATGAAGTTTCCCACGCCGTCAAACAGACCGAGCCTGACGAACAGCTGATTATTTTCCTTATCCGTGCCGGACTGTTCGCCGAACACAGCAGCATTGACCAGAAAAATATTTCCGTGCGTATCGAGACAGAACTGGCCGGATGCCTTAAAAAACTGATTTCCGGAAAAAAAGAATTCTGCGGCAAAATTTCCACAGGACTGTATGTAATCGCCGCACTGGGGCGATATCCGGAAGTTTATCCGGATATCATGAAAGACAAAATCCGTGTACTGTTTCTGCATTCGCCGCTGTACAGCGAATATTGCGGAATTGATACACTGCTTGTTGTATCGGCATCTGTTCCGGCATCGTATGCCGATACCCCCGGCCTGACAGGTCAGCTTCAGAAACAGCTTCAGGAAGAAATTACGGCATTGTCTGACAGGCGGAACCGTCCCGGCTATCCGGCATATCTGGCTATGCGCAATGATATGTACCGCAGTCCCGGACAGAACTGGAACGCGCAGGAAACATGCAGGCAGTTTCATCTGAGTGCAGGGCATTTCCGGGCGGCTTATAAAGATCTGGTGGGAGTAAGCTTTCATCAGGATTTAATCAAAAGCCGGATTTCTTATGCCAAATATCTGCTGCTGACAACTTCGGACACGCTCCCGGAAATCGCATGGCAGTGCGGCTACGAGGACGAAAAATATTTTATGCGGCAGTTCCGGCAGGTTGTCGGCATGACACCCGGTGCCTACCGGGTTTGCTGATTCACGGTAAAAATGCAGAGACTGAGGGAAGTCTCTGCATTTCTTTTTTAAAAGGGAGGATGATGCAAATTTTATTTATTGTAAGTTACCCACTGGTAGCGAGCTGTCAGCGGTGTATTGCCGTTGAAGGGATTCAGCCACTCGTCAACTGTGATGCCCGGCCAGGTATTCATCATGATTTTTCCGGGTGTGGAGGGAATGTTGTCAGTAGCTCTGTAGACTTCTTTTCCGTCCACGAACCATGCAATGTGATCCGGCTGCCAGTCAAATCCGTAAGTATGGAAACCTTCGGAAGCATCAAAGCCCAGGTCGTACATATATTCGTGATTGCCAACGGCATTGGTATAATAATTGAACTGTACTTTTGTTGTATCCTTGCCGAGGATTTCAATATCAATTTCGTCCCACGGATTATTGTCAGAGGGGCCTGTATAAGTGAAGAACGAGGAAACAACGCCGTCATTCTTGATTGCCTGCATGGAAGTTTCATAATAGCCGTAGTGATAGAAATCTGTTGTTCTGTATTCTGCACCGGAGTACATGCCTTTTCCGGCGCGGTCCTGATCGATTGTCAGGCTCAGACAGCCATTTTCCAAAGAAGTGTTTTCTTTGTACCACCAGCAGTTGAAGCAGCTTCCGTTTGTCCAGCCGTCAGAGGCAAAGAACAGAGGAGATTCACCTTTGCGGAAATCTGCTACAGCAGCAGCATTGGCATTCATCGCCGTGCCGAAGTCTTTAATGCCGGAAACAGTCTGCTGTGCTTCTGTTGCGGGCTGAGTTTCTGTCGGCTGCTGAGTGGGTTCGGGAACATCTGCTTTATTGCCTACAGGCAGTTTTTCAATAATGCCGACAATTGCTTTGAGAATATTCAGCGAGTCAGTAGCATCCGGAGTGCCGCTGTTATCCACATCGGCATTTGCTGTCTGCTGTGCGTTGAGTGTTTCTTTGCCGAGAACAGCTTTGTTCAGTGTAATAATATCCAGAATATTGACTTTGCCGTCCAGATTGACATCGCCGTAATGTACATCGGAAACAGCAGGAGTCTGTGTTTCGGTAGGCTGAGGTGCCTCTGTTTCAGTAGGTTCGGGAGCCTGTGTTTCGGTAGGTACAGGTGTATCTGTTATCACAGAAGCATCGGCATCGGTGACTGTCAGCAGATAAGTCAGGGGAGAATTCCAGTAGATAGTAATTTCGTTGGTAGAATAGCTTTCAGAATTATCTACATAGCACATAGCCGGAGCAGAATCGGCACAGTAAGCTTTTGCGGCACTGTCTTCCAGATTGGAGTTCACGCCGCCGACTAACATGCCTTTCATTGCTTTTCCAGCGGCCATAGAGGGTCTGTGATGCGGATTCTGCGGCGATACAGTGCCGTATCCGGTAAAGAAGCTTGTGCCCAGCGGATTTTCACCCAGCAGATAATGCAGCTGTGCTTCGGCAGCATCCAGATATTTCTGTTCGCCTGTCAGCTGGTGTGCCAGTCCCAGAATAATGCCGGAGTTTGCTACTGTCATATTGCTGCCCCAGTTGAATGCTGTCTGTGATACGCCGTAAGCAGAAGACTGAGAATTCTGTACAAATTTATCAGCCTGTTTCATAACGGCATTTCTGGCATTGGTATAAGCTGTAGAATTCTTGTCAGCATTTTTCATTGTCAGAAGTGCGATATTGCCATAATCGCCGACCAGTGCCCAGTCCATGCCGGTCTGTGTGGAAAGGCTTTCCAGAGCAGTCAGATATTTGCTTTCTCCTGTTGCTCTGTACAGCTGTGCTGCTGCCCAGTAACGCTCGTCCCTGTCGGATTTGTCGCCGTATTCGCCTGTAGTGATATCTTCCGGATTCTGGAAGATCAGATTCGGGTTCTGTTCCAGGAATGCCCATGCTTTTTTAGCAGCATCCAGGCATTTTGCAGCATAAGCGGCATCGGAAGACTGGTATACTTCTGCGGCGAGTGCCATTGCAGCAGCAAAATCGGCAGTGGAAGTTGTCGTAACGGGTGTTACAATCAGCGGAGCAGTTTCTTTTTCCGGAGCGACATAGCCGGGGAAGTTTTCACAGGTTACTTTATGATACACTCCGCCGTTTGCATCCTGCATTTTGAACATCCAGTCAAGTTCAAATTTAGCTTCATCAAGAATATCAGCTCTGCCGTTGCCGCTTTCCGGAATGCCGGTATTATCGGCATACATGGAAGGATTGGCCATGTAAGCATAAAGCAGATCGGCAACAGCCTTTGCGCCGGGCACAACATAGCGGCCATAGTCGCCGGCATCGTGCCAGCCGCCGGAAACATCAATCTGCTGATTGGTTCCGTAAACAGTAGCCTGTGTACTGTGACATGCGCCGTGGCCGAAATCGGCATCCGTAACAGTAGTTCCGCATCTCTGGAGATACAGCATTTTGACAGAATCTGTCAGAAGATTGGTATAGGGATTCTGTTCGATTGTGAACTTGTAGGAATCATCCAGATTTGCACACTGAATATAATAAGTACCGGGAGTCTTGACAGAAGAGAAATCGCCGATATAATCTGTTTCGTTGGCAGAACTGTTGGAAATTGCGCCGGAAAGTGTTCCGGTATAGACAGTCTGATTCGTATCGGCATTGATAACGGAGAATTCTGTCTGATTGGTAATATCTCTGAATACAGCGGTTTTCTTGCTGTCAGCCTTGTAGCCTACCTGATTGGTCAGGATGGAAGGAGCATAAGGCTTGCCGGCATTTTTATCAACTTTGCTGTCGTCAACCAGTTCCAGAGAAACGTTATCCAGATAGATAGTATGTTCCGGCAGGGAACCGCCGTCTTTTTCCTGAAGTCCGCAGTTGAAGACAAGCTTTGCCATGATATCCGTTTCGGCTTCCATCGTGAATTCATAATCCACAGTCTGGGGTGTGGGGCTGATGTCCAGACCCTTCCAGGTATATGCCTGATACGTGCCGCCGTTCTGCTGAATCATGCCTTCGACAAATCTGTTTGTTGTGCAGGAGATGTCATATTTTAATCTGTAAACGCCGTTCTGATACAGCGGAATGATGTCATAGAACATCTGCATAGCATAAGTAACTTTGCCTGTGCTGCTGACTTTCAGGGCAAGTCTGCCGTTTTCGGAAGTCAGCGAACCTGCGCCGCCGCTTTCTTTGTACATGCCCCAGCCGGAAGTACCGCTCTCAAAAGTACCGTTGCTGATCAGCTGGCCTGCGGCGGATACGGAAATCTGTGCCATCGGCAGTGCGGAAGTCATCATGGCAGCGCATACAGCGAAGACTGCGGCACGTTTTCTGAATGTTTTCTTGTTCATAAAAAATTTCCCCTCTCGAAATTGAAATTTAATTTTAATACATGATTTCGGAGCTGACAGCGCATATCAGCTCTGTTTGTGATTTTATTATATCAGGATTCTGCATGAAATAATATCATTTTCTTGATAAAAATAGTAAAATTTTGATATATCTGGAAAAATAAAAAACTGCCACAGATTTGCGGCAGTCAGGATATTTTTATAAATTCTGCTCCAGAGCAGGCATGGTGTACTGTTTTTTATATGCTTTAGGAGTCATGCCCATATGCTTCCGGAATATTTTGATAAAATAGCTCTGCGAACTGAAACAGAACAGGCTGCTGATTTCAGAATCAGAATAATCTGAATAGCGCAGCAGATTAGCAGCAGCTTCTATTTTTTTCTGGCTGACATAATCGCTGAATGCCATGCCCGTTTCTTCTTTAAATAATCTGGAAAGATAGGCTTCGCTGATTTCCAGATAATCGGCAATATCGCCCAGCAGAATCCTGCTGTGAAGATGTTCGCTGATATATTCGATTGTCCTGACAATCTGCTTGGAATAGACTTTGCTGTTGCGTACGCGCTGCATTTTCCGGGTATAGCCTTCCAGCATTTCTTTGTGAACGGCGCGGATTTCGGCTTCCGTGCGGCATTCATCTGCTTTCATGATATAGAGATCACTCATCTGATAGGCCTTTTCCGGGGTCATGCCGTACCGGATGCAGAACCGTGCAATCAGCGCGGCACTCACAACAAGATGATATTTCAGATTCCGGAGCGCATCTTTGCTGAGTGTGCCGCAGCCTTCGCAGAACAGCGGCGCAGCGAAAAAACGCATCATTTCCATGTTGCCTTCTCCGATACTCTGATAAAATGCAATTTCTCTGTCGAAAGAAGCACGTTCAAAGCCGTCTTCTCTCTGCTGGAATAATAATTCTGCCACTTTTTTCTCCGTTTCCTGATTCATGCAGAACCCCCCCTTTGTCTGATTATACCATAATTTTGATAAAAAGGCAAGGGGATTCTGGATTGATTTACAAATTTTTAATCATTTCGTCCCGGACGGAATTCAGCCGGGCATCAGAAAGCCCGAAATCCATTTCCTTATAGCTCCAGGCACAGCGGGCAATGCCGTATTTCTCGAATACTTCATGAATTGTCCGGAACCAGGAAAGCGTATCTTCCGGGGAAACTTTGTTAATCACGCCGTATTCGCCGCAGTACAGAACAGTATGTTTTTCTCTGGCCTTATCAATCGCCGCGGCAAACAGATTCTCGAAATATTCCGGCGTAATATGGCTTTCAGAGAAAGCAAATCTTTCCTCCGGATTGATTGCCGATGTCCAGTATGCGCCCTGATGGGTAAATTTCAGCGGTTCATAGCAGTGCATGTTATATACCAGATTTTCATCCTCCGGAAGATCCAGATATTGAACAGTCCGGGCACTGTTATTTTCATAGCTTCCCACAAGAATCAGATTTTCCGGCGCAAATTTCCGGATTCTGCCGATGCAGGTGCAGGCGATTCTGTTCCATGCCGGGAGATAGCTCTGGTCTGTGACTTCGTTCAGCAGTTCAAATGCAACGGGCTGATTATGATAGCGTTTTGCAAAATTTTCCCAGATCTGATAGAACTGTTCCTGATAGGCTTTATCATCAAAAAAGCCGTTTTCGTTCTCAGAATAGTCATCGAACGAAAAGCCGGGTGTTTTATGCAGATCCAGCACGGTATTGAGATGATATTTCCGTGCCAGAGCAATTGCCTGATCGATTCTTGTCCAGCCGTCTTCCAGCTCCAGAATATTATAATCCACGGGCAGCCGCACATGATCGGCACCCCATGCGGCAATTTTTTCAAAATCCTTTTCATGAATAAAATCATTCAGTCGTTCGGCAGTATAGTCACACTGTGAAAACCATCCGCCCAGATTGATTCCTTTATAGAATCCCTTTTGTTTCAGATTCAGCATTGCAGACCCTTCTTTCAGTAGTTTTTTCTGATTATAGCATAATTTTTATTGCAAGTATAGCAATTTCTTGATAATTATAGTAATTTCCTGCACTTTCCGCAGGCAGAAAAACAAAAAAATGCAGATTTCTGATTTCAGAAATCTGCATAAAATTCAAGTGCCGGCGGCGGGACTTGAACCCGCACGGTATCGCTACCAACGGATTTTGAGTCCGTCACGTCTGCCAATTCCATCACGCCGGCATCATGAATATTATAGCACAGACGAAATATTTTGTCAAGTGATTTTATAAACTTTTTTCTGGAGATGATAGTTTCTTCTATGCCGTCTGCGGATGCAGTTTCCGCGGCAATGAAATCATCGCGTAGACCGATGCCGAAATCAGTAATACATCCGCCAGCACCCATGCGAACGGACTCGCCAGACAAATGCCCGTAAAGCCCCAGTTTCTCACCATGAACCATGCCGCGAATATTCTTGCGGCAAGCTCCAGAATTCCGGCACTCATCGGAAGCAGGCTGTAGCCCATCCCCTGAAGCGAATTCCGCAGGACAAACAGAACCGCCAGGACAGGATAAAATAATCCGCTGATTTTCAGATATTTCACAGCATAATCCATAATCGAAAGAAATGCTGTTTCCTTTGTGGATACAAATAAGTAAACGAAATATTTCCCCAGGAAAAACGAGAATGCATATGCCAGACACGCATAGCCTACCGAAACCAGCAGACTCTTTTTCAGACCTTCCCGGATTCTGTCAACGCGCTGTGCGCCCAGATTCTGACCGCAGTAAGTCGCCATTGTGATGCCAAGCGATTCCATAGGGCCGCCGACAACGTTCTGAATTTTCTGTGCTGCCGTCACGCTCGCAATCACAGTCGCGCCGAAGCCGTTGATTGCCGTCTGCATAATAATCGTTCCGATTCCCGTAATGCTGAACTGGAATGCCATCGGCAGACTGATGCCGCACAGCTGACTGCATTTTTCAGGACTGAATGCAAATTCCTCTTTCTGGAATTTCAGAACAGGAAAACGCTTATGCATGAAGTACAGACAGCATAATGCCGAAATCCCTTGTGCAATGACCGTCGCCAGAGCCGCTCCGGCTGTGCCCATCGGCGGAATCATCAGAAAATCAAGTGCAATATTCAATACGGACGATACTGCCAGAAATACCAGCGGCGTGATGCTGTCGCCCATTGCCCGGAGAAATCCGGCTAATAAATTATATAAAACAGTCGCAGTCAGTCCGGCAAAGATGACTGTCAGATAACTTTGTGCATTCTCCAGAATTTCTGGGGGAGTCTGCATCAGCTCCAGAATCGGCCGGCAGAAAATCGTGGTAAGAATCGTCAGAATCACACTGCCGACTCCCGAAATATAAGCCGCATTCATCATAAAATGGCGCATACCCTGCATATCATTGGCACCGTATCTCTGTGCAACAGGAATCGAGAGTCCCGTACATAATCCCAGCGCAAAGCCGATTACCAGAAAACATACAGCTCCTGTCGAGCCGATTGCTGCCAGTGCGTCCGAATTCATACATCTTCCGACAATGGCCGTATCCGCTAAATTATAGAACTGCTGCAATACATTTCCTGCGACCATTGGCAGACAAAATTTCAGAATCAGGGATAAAGGCTTTCCCTGTGTCATATCTTTTGTCATAGAAATTCTCCTTTTAATTTTATTTTTAGGAATCGAAATACAGTATAGCACAGTTCTGCGCACTTTGCAAGATGGAAAAATGACGGTTTTCTTTTCCATTTAATTCATGATTTTAGACAAATTTCAAAATTCGCTTGCTTTTTGTGCCGGAATGTGTTATAATGATTATGTATAAGCAATCCAAAACAGAAAAGAGGCTGTATTTCCATGAAAGACGGTTTTGTGAAAATCGCATGTGCCACTCCGGAACTCAAAGTTGCCGACTGTGACTTCAATACAGATAAAATAATCCAACTGGTTCAGACTGCCTGTGACAGAGGCGTGAAGATTATCTGCTTTCCGGAATTATCCATCACGGGCTATACCTGCGGAGATTTGTTTCTGCAAAATGCCCTGATTCATTCCGCGGCGGAAAATCTGCTTCGTCTGACAGAAGAAACTAAAAATCTGGATATTGTTGTCATTGCCGGACTGCCTGTCGAATATCAGAATAAATTATACAACTGTGCGGCAGTGGTCTTCCATGGCGATATTCTGGGATTCGTTCCGAAGACACATATCCCAAATTATGGCGAATTCTACGAAATGCGTCATTTTACAAGTGCGCCGTCTGAAAGCTTTCCTATGGATTTCGGCGATTACAATCCGTTATTCGGAACACAGCAGACATTCCGGTTCGACTGGCTGACGGATATCGAATTCGGCATTGAAATCTGTGAGGATTTATGGACGGCAGATACGCCCTCTGTCAGACTGGCGCAGAACGGCGCAAATCTGATATTCAACTTATCGGCAAGTGATGAAATTATCGGAAAAGCCGACTACCGGAGAACTATCATCAAGGCAAAATCCGGCAGTCTGCTGTGTGCCTATGCCTATGCAGATGCAGGAGTCGGCGAATCCACACAGGATATGACCTTTGCCGGGCATAATATCATTGCGGAAAACGGTTCGATTCTGGCAGAATCCAAGCTTTTTGAATCCGGCTTGACAGTCGCTGATATTGATGTCAGCCGTATGGTTTCCGAAAAGCGGCGCATGAATACGTTCGGTGCAGAATTTCATTCAGAATTCTATGTACACGGCATTGACATGCCCGCAGAAGAAACGAAACTGGAACGATATATTTCACCTCTGCCGTTCGTGCCGTCTGACAGAGTTGTCCTTGACGGAAGATGCGAAGAAATTCTGAAAATTCAGGCAGTCGGACTCGCTACCAGATTAAAGCATATCGGCTGTCAAAATGCAGTTGTCGGCCTGTCCGGCGGACTGGATTCGACACTTGCTCTGATTGTCATGACTCACGCATTCGACCTGCTCGGCCTTGACCGTTCCGGAATTCTGACTATTACAATGCCCTGTTTCGGTACGACTGACAGAACTTATTCCAATGCCTGCCGCCTTGCGGAAGCCTACGGCGCAGTTCTGAAAGAAATCGATATTAAAGAAAGCGTCCGGCAGCATTTCAGAGATATCGGCCATGACGAAACAAATCACAATGTCGTTTACGAAAACGGTCAGGCAAGAGAACGCACACAAATCCTGATGGATATCGCCAACCAGTGCAATGGCATTGTCATCGGTACCGGTGACCTGTCCGAACTGGCACTCGGCTGGGCGACCTATAACGGCGATCATATGAGCATGTATGCCGTCAATGCTTCTGTTCCGAAAACGCTTGTCAGATATCTGGTTGCTTATGAGGCAGGACACACAGAAGAAAGTCTCAGTGCTGTTCTGCATGATATTCTCGATACGCCCGTCAGCCCGGAACTGCTTCCCCCTGATGAAAGCGGAAATATCGCCCAGAAAACAGAAGATCTTGTAGGCCCTTACGAACTGCATGACTTCTTCCTGTATTATATGCTGCGTTTTGGCTTTATGCCGTCTAAAATCTTCCGTATGGCAAAACATGCCTTTGCCGGAAGTTATCCAGATGACGTGATTCTGAAATGGCAGAAAAAATTCTACTGGCGGTTCTTTTCACAGCATTTCAAGCGTTCCTGTCTGCCGGACGGCCCCAAAGTAGGAAGCGTGACACTTTCGCCGCGGGGTGACTTCCGTATGCCGAGCGATGCCTGTGCCAATATCTGGCTCCGGGAGCTCGAAAAAATGCAGATCTGAAAAACTTGGAAAGAAGGTGTTTCTCCATTGGGAGACAAGAAGAACAAAAAGAAAAATTATTATCTGGTAGACTATGAAAATGTCCATAAAACCGGCCTGAGCGGCATTGAAGAACTGAAAAGCACAGATACTGTGTATATCTTTTACAGTGCCAATGCCGATTCCCTCTCGTTTGAACTGCATCATTATCTTGGTGAAGCAAAAGCAAAAGTGGACTATATCAAAGTGGATACCGAAGGCAAAAACGCGCTGGATTTTCAGCTTTCCTCTTATATCGGCTACCTGATCGGCAGGGACGAACACTGCAAATGCTATATTGTCAGCAATGACAAAGGCTATAATAACGTCCGCGACTTCTGGCAGAAGCGTGACGCAAAAATCAGAATGATTCCCTGTATCAAGAGTCAGACAAACAATGCGGTTCTGAAAAAAGCCGAACTGCTGGAAGCCCTCCGGGAACTTCCGCTTTCGGAAGAAGAAAAATCCGAAGCGGCTGAAATCGTCCGCAAACATATCAAAGTCGGAGCATCGCAGCTGTCACAGCTTAAAATTAATATCAATAACGAGCTGACTCATGCATTCGGCACTGAAAAAACAAAATTGATTTATTATGTTGTCAAGCCCTTAATCAAATAAAAGCATCATCAGGGGGAGAATGCTGTGAGACATTTTCTGATAGACTATGCATCTGTGCGCGAAAATCTGAACAGGCGGTTATTGACTGTAAATCCGCTTCGGTTTGCCGAACCGCTTACGGATTCAGATACCATCTGGATATTTTTTGCAGATAACGAAGAATATGAAGTTTTCCCGGAACTGCTGAAAAAATTCAAGGAGACTGCATGTCAGGCAAATATCAAAGCAAAAATTTCTCCGTTTCCGTCAGAGGCAGACCGCGACTGCGCTGTCTGCTTTCTGGCCGGAATGCTCTGCATGAATGATGATAACGAAATAGTGATTATTTCAGACAGCGAACAGTGTCAGCATCTGATTGAAAAAATCGACAGGAAAAAATTCGGGATTTTCTGGAATTACAGCCTTTCTGATGCTCTCCGCGCCGCCTATATGCGCGAATCCGCCAGAGAACGCAGGCTCTGGAGCCAGAATGTAAAGCGTTTGCTGGACAGGATGCAGCTCGCCGCCGGATATGATAAAGCTCTGAACCTGATTATCAAACATGCGCGGGGGATTTCAAATCCCGGCCGCCGCAAGTGGAAAACACATAACAGAATTCAGAATCTTGTCCGGAACAGGGAACAGTGTACGGAAATTTATCAGGCTGTTCTGCCGTTACTGAATCAGATTGATACCTGGAGAAAATGAGTTCTCCAAAAACTGTCAACAGAAGCTGCTGTCAGTTTTTGAAGAATTCAGCAAGGAGGAAAAAATGAAATATTATTTTCTGATAGATTATGAAAGCATAAAAAATCAGCAGTATAACGGCCTGGAAGGCATTCAGGAGCTTGCAGAACAGGATACTGTCATCATGCTGCTTCAAGATGAAAATCAGAGTGTCGAGTTCCGGACGCTCCAGAAACTGAAAAAAACAAGGGCTTCTGTTGAATATCGCTTTTTGCCGGATGCTTCCCAAGAGGTGCTGGGTTATGTATGCAGTTATCTGATAGGGAAATACTCTCAGAAAGGAAATGCTGTTTTTCTGATTACCAGCAGCTGCCGCTGTCTGGATTATCTGAAAAAATTTATGCAGGAAGAAAAAAGCCCTGCCAAAGCAGCTTCTTTCCAGAATCTGGCAGGTGCTTTGTCAGAGATGAAAAAAACAGAACAGACAAATACTGCATCGCCCCCAAAAATTTCCGGAAGTTCTTCGGAATTGAAAAAATCCGAAAAAGATTCCGGAGTTTCTGCGGAATTGGAAAAAGCTCTGAATCAATTTTATCTGGTTGGCAGCGGTGTAATAAACAAAAAAGATCTTTATCAGATAATCGAAAATTCCGGCGATGTTCACCCAAGTTATGCCAGAAAAGGGTATATTTTGCAGAAACTGCAAAGCAGGTACGGCGATTTGCTGGCAAATAAAATTTTCAATATAATTCAGCTTCATCTATAAGGAGGAATTTTTTGTATGAAACGTTATTTTTTAGTGGATTTTGAACATCTTCAGCATCCCAATATCTGCCTGAACGGTATTGAAACACTTACCGCAGAGGATACTGTCTATATTCTTTTTTCCGGAGAAGAATCCGGCGTAAGCTTTTCTATGATGGAAAAAATCAACGCCTCACAGGCAAAAATTTTCCGTAAGTATGTCAGCAAGGATGTCAATGACGATGCAATGCAGTATGCCGTCGGCTTTTATATGGGCTATATCAAGGGCAAGGAACAGGGCAAAAGCTATGCACTGGCAGTGATTTCTGACGAAAAATTCGGTTTTCTGCCCAAACTGGAAGAGATTAATCTGTATGCCTGCCAGACAATTTCAAAAGCAATTTCTGTTATGCCCCAGCAGGAAGGCGAAGAACAGAAAGTCAATTCTGAATGGGAAAAGAAATTTTCTGAAATTATGGACGGCCTCGATATCGGCAAAAATCTGGAAACCGAAGTGCATAAAACTCTCAAAAAAGCCCGCGAAACTGCCGATACAATTGCCCGTGCCGCTTATGCACAGGCAAAAGTCAACGATCTGTTCAAGGGATTCCCTCAGGATCTGGCCGATTCTGTCTATACAGCCCTGAAACCTCTGCTTGACCCCGAAAATGATAATAAAAACAATAAAGATAACAAATAATTTTCTATCAAAGGAGCGTTTTTTATGACTTACAAAGAAAGTTTTATTCAGTTCATGGTGGAGTGCGGCGTGCTTACGTTCGGAGAATTTACTCTGAAAAGCGGACGTATTGCCCCTTACTTCATCAACTGTGGCAATTATAAGACAGGCGGTCAGCTTGCAAGACTCGGCGAATATTATGCCGAATGCATTCATGAAAATCAAATCCCCGTGGAAACGCTGTTCGGCCCTGCTTATAAAGGCATTCCGCTGGCCGTTTCTACCGTAACAGCATTATATAACAAGTTCGGTACGGATGTTTCTTACTGTTTCGACAGAAAAGAAGTCAAAGATCATGGCGAAGGCGGTATGTTCGTCGGAAAAGTACTGCAAGATCATGAAAAAGTAATTATTATTGATGATGTCATGACTTCCGGCAAAGCTCTGCGCGAATCCCTGCCGAAACTCAAATCTGCTGCCGATGTGGATGTCACAGGCATGGTCATCACAGTTGACCGTATGGAAAAAGGCACAGGCGAACTTTCTGCTGTGCAGGAAGTCAAGCAGGAATTCGGCATTACAGTCTATCCTATCGTGACAATGCAGGATATTATCCAGGCAATTCAGAATGATGTCATTCCCGGAAAGGAGTATCTTGACAAGATGCTTGCTTATCGCGAACAGTACGGCGTAAAATAATGCAGTCATATGATTGTACTTGAAATTTTATGGACGATGCTGATGCTGACAGGAACAGGCGCACTGCTCCTGATGGCATGGCAGCGGCTCCGGGAATTTGTTTCTGACTGTAAAATCCGCTGGAAGGGGAAGGCTTTTCCCGGCATCTGTACAGGACTGATTCAGCGCGGAAAAGAAAAAATAATCTATCTGCAAATAGAATGGACAGAAGACAATCTGGAACATGCTGACGAATTTCAGGCACTCTCCAGACCGGAGAAATTTCCTTATCCGATTAAAGTCTACCGTCTGGGCGGAAATACCTGTCTTGGGGTATACAGTCTGATTTATGACGGCTTCTGGTTTGTGATATTTTTCTTTGCCGGGGTTGTTTCTCTTCTGACCGTAATTGATAATTTATGGGGATATCTGAATCTTTGAAAAATCAGGCCTGCTGTGCAGATGCGCACGGCAGGCTTTTTAAAAACTCTGTTTCCGGACATCCCGCAAAGCCGCTGTCAGAACTTCCAGACAGGGCGGTTCGGCAGAATCCAGCTGAAACACTTCGTTCAGAAAAGAATCATATTGATTTAAAATATTCTGATTCTGGTGCAGAAGCAAATTCAGATAAGTTTTATGTGTCTGTGCAGAATCATGAGAATCCAGTGTCAGCAGCCGCCGGAGCATTTTATTGATATTGGTCAGCAGACAGGCTTCGGTCTGTTCGCTGATTTCCTGAAACTGATTGCTGAATGCCGTCAGAGTCCGCTGTTTCTGCCGGAACAGTTCCAGCTGATGCATTGCCGTCCGGATTTCCTGCCGGAATGGCGTGGATTTCCTTCGCCAGCGTTTCAGCGCATCCAGATAATCCTGCAAAGAATGCAGATGCTCCGGAAACTGCTGCAAATCGGCATGATGCAGAAAATATAAATTCCCCAGCCAGAAAATCAGAACAAAACACAATCCGGCGAAAAGCTTTTCTTTCGGCGTGAGAAAAAGATTTGTCAGCGTTACCAGTTCCAGAACAAATACAATCAGATTGAATAAAATCTGCTTCATCGGAAAAGCCCCCGTTCAGATGCAAGAGGTGTGATAGTATGAACAAGCAGTTATATTTATTATATCATGCTTATGAAATCAATGGCCGTGAAGAAATTAAAATGCTGGGAATCTATACCAGCCCGGAATATGCAGAACAGGCTAAAATACGCTATTCCCGGAAAGAAGGCTTCCGGGACTTTCCGCTGCATTGCTTTTATACTGCGGCGTATTATCCCGATCAGGATTTGCAGTGGACAGAAGGCTTCTTCACCGAGCCGGAATCTGTTCTGGAAGACTTCCGGAAACTTTCGGCACAACTCAGCGAATTTCTGCAAATTCCGGATGACTGGGAAAATCCTGATTATTTTGAACTTTTGCAGGAAATCAGCTGGAAGATTGCTGTTTCTGATAATCTTGCCGATATTGCAGAATATATTCAGCGGCTGTCATCCGGTTACAGGCAGAAATCCAAAGCGGAATATCTGCAATTTGCATATCAAATCCTGAATCTTTAAAGGAGCGAAATCAATATGTCAGAATTAATTCAGAAATTAAGAGAAAACCAGAATCTCACAGAGGAAGAATTCAAAAAAATTCTGTCCTGTGAAGAGTACGACGAAGATCTAAGACAGAATGCCGATGCGGTTCGCCGGGAACAGTACGGAAATCAGGTATATCTCCGCGGCCTGATCGAATTTACTAATTATTGCAAAAATAATTGTTATTACTGCGGCATTCGCCGGGATAACCGGAATGTTTCGCGCTACCGGCTGACACAGGACGAAATTCTGGAATGCTGCCGCGAAGGCTATGCGCTGGGATTCCGGACATTCGTGCTCCAGGGCGGGGAAGACCCTTATTTTACAGATCAGAGAGTCTGTTCGATTGTATCGGCAATTCATCAGGAATTTCCGGACTGTGCCATCACGCTTTCCATGGGCGAAAAAAGTTTCGAGAGCTATCTTGCCTATTTTCAGGCAGGCGCGGAACGCTATCTGCTCCGGCATGAAACGGCCAGTCCGGAACATTACGGAAAACTGCACCCTGCGGAAATGAGCTGCCGGAATCGCCAGGAATGTTTATTTCATCTCAAGAAAATCGGCTATCAGGTGGGAGCAGGCATCATGGTCGGCAGTCCGTACCAGACACTGGATCATATTATCGAAGACCTGCGTTTTCTCCAGAAGCTTCAGCCGCAGATGATCGGCATAGGCCCTTTTCTGTCGCATCAGGATACGCCGTTCCGGAACGAGAAAAACGGCGAATTAAAATTAACTTTGCGGCTGTTATCAGTTCTGCGGCTGATGTTCCCGAAAGTACTGCTCCCGGCAACAACGGCTCTCGGAACAGTGCATCCGTTAGGCCGCGAAATGGGTCTGAAAGCCGGAGCCAATGTCATTATGCCGAATCTTTCCCCTACCAGTGTACGAAAAAAATATATGCTTTATGACAATAAAATCTGTACAGGAGATGAATCTGCCCAGTGCCGCCAGTGTACCGAACGCCGTGCCGCCAGCATCGGCTATGAAGTCGTTACCGACAGGGGCGATGCCAAAGATTTCAGACGGGAGTAAACCAGCATGAATTTTTTACAGGCTTGCAGTCTGCTTCATGAAAATCCGGAACGTTTCAGGAGGTTTTTTGATCAGAACAGTCTTGAAAATCCTGATATCATCCAAAAAATATTTATCTGGGATTCTTCTGCAAAAAGGCCTTACTATCGTATGCGCGGCAAGCCTGTTGCGCCGGAACAGGCAAAGGAAATTATTCTGAAAGGCCGGGGCATGAGTTTTAATAATTTCTGGAATCATGAGTTTTCACATGTCTGGGGATGGTGCCATCCGGATGGTACAATTGGCATCAATGCCTGGATGACGGAAAAATTCCCGGAATCTGTCAATCTGCTGGAAGAATTCTTTGGACTTGCCTGTGATTTTCCGTTTCTGGATTTGTGCGTCGCCGTTACGGAAATGCAGGAGCTGAATTATTTTGATGAATATGATCTTTCTTCCGGACAGGAACGGCGGAATTATAACTACTGGGAGGAACCCGGCAGAACATCTCAGGAATGTCTGCACGACTGGCGCAAATGTACTGAAATCGGCATTCATCTGCATGACGGAATGTTTTCTATGCTGGAGAAAGAAGAAGTTCTTCCGTTATATGACCAGTATGCCGCCGCATATGAACCGGCATTCATACAGGAAGACAATCCGGAACATAATCCCTATGACTGGGAATATTATAAATATCCTGAAAATTATCAGAAATTATTGCAGTATGACTTCTTGTGCCAAATAATTGAAAAATAATTCACAAAATTAAAAAAAACACTTGAAAAATTATGAATACTATGCTATAATGAAATCACTATATTATTTGAAAAAAGGGGAATTTCTATTATGAGTATGAAAAAAATCATTGTGGGGCTGTGTTCACTGGCAATGCTCGCCGCCGGGGGAATGCTGAATCTAAACGCTTCCGCACAGACTCCGTCAGACATGGAAAACTTTGCCGGATATATGGGCGATCTGGATAAAGATAGTTCTGTCGGCGTGACGGATATCATCATCATGCAAAAATATCTGCACGGAAATCAGTCTCTGGATGCGGAACAGTTCTGGTTTGCGGATATGAATTCTGATGAATCTGTCAATATCTATGATCTGGTTCTGCTGAAACGTGCCGTCATCAGCGGCGAATGGACTCCGGTTGAATACGAAGAAGAGCCTTCCGATCCCGAACCTACGGAAGAAACACAGGAAACCAATCCGGATTCAGAAAATTTCATCGAACCGCCTATCAAACAGGTACTCGCCAATCTGCCTTCACAGGGAACAGGAAATGTTGTGATTTTCTATATTGATTTCCCAAATCAGCAGTATTCTTATTCGCCGACTGCCGAACAGCTCAATCAGATTGCATTCGGCCCGGAAAATGAATCAAATCAGAATTACCCGTTCGAGAGCATGAAAGCTTTCTATGAACGTTCTTCCAAAGGCGTGATGAATCTGGAAGGACAGGCTTTCCGGTATACGGCTAAAAATAATATGGAATATTATAATAACCGCAAGGACGAGCTGGCACAGGAATGCTATGCGGCATTTGATTCTCAGGTAGATTTCAGTCAGTTCGATGGCGACGGCGACGGGGATATCGATGTCACACTGCTGACAGTTCCGACTGTCGAAGGCGGCGACGAGTGGAGCGGCGACTGGTGGCCCTGTGCAGGTGCAACAGGCTATACAGGCACTGTCGCCGACGGCATGAAGATGGGGCATCTGATTACAGGCAATGCACAGATTGTATCGGAAACAAATTACAGTAATTTTGTATCCAGCTATCAGCATGAGATGGGTCACTGCATGGGTCTGCCGGATTATTACTTATATAACAGCACCGACGGCGAAGGCTTCCACGGCGAAACCAATACCGCCGGAGTCGAACTCATGGATATGGATGCTTCTACCGATTTCGGCTGTTTCTCGAAGCTGATGCTGGGCTGGTACAGACAAAATCAGATTCTTTCTTATGATACCGCACAGGGCGGCGCACAGTCGTTCGTGCTTTACAATGCGCAGAGAGATCAGGGCAACTGTCTGATTCTGCCTTATGATACTCTGAACTATAACGGCGAATATCTGATTCTGGAATATATGACCAGTGAGAGAAATAACAGCAACGCGGTTTATACGCCGTGGGTGACTGCCGGCAACGGAATCAGAGCCTATCATGTCAAAGCAGAGATTTATGACAACGGCTGGTGGACACATCTTAAATATGAAAACGGTTCTGATTTCACAAACGGCGATGACGACGGCATTCGCCTGATTCGTTTAGTCAATGATGCCGAGGGCGGCGATGTGTTTACTTCCGGACAGACAATCGACGGCAATATTTCAGGCTGGCACTGGTATGCCGCGGATGAAAGCGAATCTGTCGATACAGGATATTCTGTCACAATCGGAGAACTCAAAGACGGAGCTTATACTGTCACAGTCAATAAAAAATGAAACAGAACAGGCAGATACTCCACATGAGATATCTGCCTGTTTTTTGCTGCAATAACGCGCAATCTCCGAAAATTTCCTTTCTTACAGCGGATAGCTTGCTTTTTCAGCTAAATTATGCTACAATATATATAATATTCTATTTTTAGTTAAGGGGTGGCAATGTATGGGCAAGCGCGGTAATACACTATATAAAGCATTGCAGGAGTTTCCCGGTAAACGGATTACATTGGAGAAACTCGGCAGATTATGCTCAGATCCTGCGCAACTTAGCGAACAGATCAAAGAGCTTGATGATAAAGGCGTATTAGTGCCTATTAAGAGCAGCGGAACAAATGGTAATCATAAAAATCCGTTGTTTATGCGATACACTATCTGCATTGAGAACACGATACAGGTGTCACCGGATGAGATCTATGCACTTCATCCGAGACTTTCAGCGAATGGATATCTGCTTCGCAATCGAATGCAATTTGTTAATAACAGAGCGTTTTTGTGCCGTTTGAGTGAATGGCTTACTGATTACAAAGGCAATGATGTGATGTCAAGGCGTGAGCGTTCTTTTTCTATTTTTGGCGATGAGAAATCATTGGACAATCATCTGAGGCTGTTAGAATATATGGGCATCTCAGGCGATATACTTAAGTTTTACGAAACGCCGGAGCAATGCTTTTCAGATTATATTCCTGTTCGTAAAAAACAAATGTCATTGCTTGTCTGCGAAAATAAGGATATCTGGTTCAATATCCGTCGCCTTATGTATGAATCCGGAGCTTGTTCACTATTTGACACTCAGATTGACGGCGTGATCTTTGGGCAAGGCAATGACATAACAGGTAATGATAAATTCCGTTCATATGCACAGTATTTAGGGGCAGATGATGTTAGCTTCCTGTATTGCGGAGATATCGACAGAGCCGGCTTTGACATTTTTCTGCGTCTCTGTAAAGCCGCAGAAGAACTGCATATTGAATTATTCCTTCCTGCATACCAGAAAATGCTGGAACTGAGCCGTAACATTCAGCTTCCGGACAGTGAAGACAGACGATGCATCATACCCGAAATGTCTGAAATACTGCCTGTGTTTCAGGCTGATGAACAGAAACAGATCACACAGATACTGCAAGATAATAAGCGTCTGCCGCAGGAGATACTCTCATATCCCATACTGGCAGACAACATGAGGTAAGAACATGATCTCAGCAGAATCCAAAGAACTATTACAAGACTTTGAGAAACGTATGCGGTTCGTGAATCTTATCAAATACTGGCTGCAAAGAAGCAAGCCGACTGAAATCCGCGAATTGCTGCATAACGATGATGATAAGACCGATAATCTGATACTCATGGTAATGGTTTTTATCATGGACAGTACGCTTCGTTACGGTGAACGATGCACAAAGCAGGATATCACAGCTTTTTTGCGGGAACTCGCCGATGTGTACGATTATGAACCGGAATCGGCCAAGCTGCTTGCTGATTATATCGTAACCGATGTCCTGCAAAGCGGCGGTAAGATACGCTTATTTGATACGTTTCACAGCGCAGAAGAAAAATTCAGGGAGCAGAGTTCGCTTATCCTGATCGAACAGCAAAGCGGAAGTTATGTTTTGACGAATGAAGCATATGAATTCCTGTTCCGAACCAAAGAAATCGACAGCGAGCTTGATTTTTCTGTCAATCGTTTCAAATTGCAGAAGTTTATCAAGCGCGGTAATTACAGCAAAGCATTGCGTGAAAGCCGTGAACTGATCAGCAGGGTCAGAAATCTGAAAACAAAAATGGATGACTTTATGCTTCGATGCAGAACCAATATAGCCGAAGTATCTATTGACGAATACGAAGAAATCGTCACACAGGTCAAGGATTCCTTTGAGGACGAAAACAAACAGCTCAGTGAGATCCGAACTCTCGTATCAGCAAAACTGCAAGCCATCGCAGATGCTCAGATCAGTCAAAATGACAATATAGGCAAGACGGAGCAGGAGATACAGGAAATACTTGAAAATATTGATACGGTAATAAGTGAGCAAAGCCGTGTCTTCAATCAGAAATTTTCACTTTCCGAGTTATACGCAAATCTGTTAGATGCTAGTTTTTCTTATTTGCAGGCAGACCGCTTTGACTTTGAACAGGAATTGCTGCTCCCGTTACAGAAAATGCAGCTGCAAGATACCAGAAATATCGGAAGGCTGTTTGCTCCGCTTTATTCTCCTTCATTTCCGCATCTGTTTGGTCTTGATTTCTTTTACAGCAGACAGAACGCTGTCAGGGAAAACAGCAGAGACGACGGTATTGATATCGCAAGCGAGGATAATGCTGAAACTGCGGCTGATATCAGAAACAAGCGATATGTTGATATTATCAGCAGTTTACTGGCTTATGCGAAACAAAACGCCGTTTTCTGTTTTAGTGATTATCTTGGCTCTGAATCCAAAGAACAGCTTCAAGAGCAATTGCAGGAAAAATTATTGCCTGATGTCATGCTGAAGCTCTACGGACTTGGAGAGATAGATGTTGCCGGCTGGCGTTTGGCACATCAGGATATCATTATGCCAGTCGGTGAATTTGACCTTTCCTACTGCCTGAGTGAACTTCCGGAAGAGTTGGTGCAGATGGATACAATACTGATACAGAAGCTCGATGAAGTGATTACTTTATTGGATGGTGCGGGGAACTGTATCAAAATCAATGATTTTATGATCGAGGTGAGACAATGAAGCCAGAAAGTTTGAGATTGTTTGCAAAGCTGATGGAAAAGGGATACATCACCCGTGAACAGGATCCTTCCTGTTATGAAGATTACTGCGATACTGAGATTGCTTCCGAGCTTGCAATTATGGAGCAGGAATTTGATTTTACTCTATACAGAACAAACGGCAGGCTTTACCTCCTGCCGAATCCGAGCAACGAATTGTTCTCACAGGATAACAGCGATTTTCGCCGCAGTGTCGGCAATGAAAAGCTGGAAGAACTGTACTTGCTGAATTATATGGCAATCTTTCTTTTACATGAGATGTACGGCGGAAAAGGCAATACCCTGCAAACGAGATATTATATTAAAGAATCGGATTTTCTGAACGAGTTCACACAACATTGTGAACAGGTACGGGCTGAGGGTGAGGCACTGAAAAATGCCGCTGCTCAGTACAGTATGGATTTTCTGCGCCTTGCGGATAACTGGCTCGCCAAGCGCGGCGATGAATCAAATTCCGTGGATACAAAACATGGTTGTTTTATGAAGATTATCAGAAAGTTTCGTGATGAGGAGCTGCTGTATGATGCTGACGGCATATGGAAACCAACGGTAAAACTGAACGATCTGATGCCATACTATTTATCTCAGAACCGTATTGCAGAGATACACTCTATTCTGAAGGGAGGAAAAAAAGATGCCGGCAATCCGTAAGATCAGAATCGTGAATTTCAGATTTAATGACGGTGCAAAACTGATCCCCGATGAGGTATTCTGTACTGAAAATGCTGAGGGTAAGCCAATCGACACGCTGCTGAATCTCGATAACGGCGGCGGTAAATCTGTTATCGTACAGTTGCTCCTTCAACCGGTTTGCCCAAAAGCAAAAGTACAGAACCGCAATATCAGCGATTATTTCCAGAAAGGCACTGACCATGCCTTCGTTCTGATAGAGTGGGCTTTGGACGGTTCATCTAACAGTTTGCTGACAGGCATCGCATTGGCGGCAAGCCGGGCAGCAGATGACGAAAATGAAAGCAAAACAGTTCGTTTCTACACATTTATGCATGATTATACAAGAGCCGGTGATAAGCTTGATCTGCTAAATCTTCCTCTTACCGAACGGACAGGCAGTCATATCCGTCCTATGTCTTTTGATGATCTGCGTAAATATTTGCAGAACAGAAAAGTTGAATACTATCCCTCTGATTCGCTGCGGCGTTACCAGAAACGTCTGGAAGAATACGGTATTCTTCATACCGAATGGGAAAATATTCTTGTGCGTATCAATGCGGTGGAGGGCGGCATTACAAAATTATTTGAGGAATACCGAACCGCAGACAGACTGCTTGACAAGTTCATCATTCCGGGGGTTATGCCGAATGATACAGCACCGGCGGAAGCACTGGAAGAAATGTTTGTCCATTATGCTGACAGCTATGCAGGACAGGAAGAAAATCTCCGGTTGCAGTCACAGATCAAAGCATTCACTGAAAAACTGCAAGGAATACTTCCTCTGATAAAAAATATGTGGGATGCCGAAAATGCAAGGATACAAGCGATTCGTCTGCTGGCTGACCATTTGTTCACGCTTGACCATAATATCAAACAGGAAAGCGACAAGCAGGCACAGCTTGAAAAAACAATAGCAGACTTAAAAGCAAAACTGTTCCATATAAAAGCAGAAAAGGCTTCGGAAGCATGTTATCATGCACAGGATAGCCTTGATAAAGCAAATTCACAGCTTGATAAATGCAGATCGCAAAAAGAAGATGCAGAAAAACAACATGACAAGTTTGTCCATATGATCAGCGTTTTGAATGCCGCTAAGGAATATGCCGAACTTCTTGAACAGCAGAATGCAGAAAAAGCTCTGACGGCACAGATCAGGGAGCTGGAGCAGGGGACGCAGGATTCCAGAATACTATCTTTGAAGTATTCGCTTTCCTTACTGGCAGCCGAACTGAAACAGCAGACAGATCATGATTTGAGTCAGGAAAAATCAGCAAAAAAAGAACAATCAGATGCACTCCGTAAAACACAAGAAAAGATATCACGGCTTATCGGGCAGAATCGTGAAGCAAACAAGCAATTTGATCAGGCGACTGGACGAAAAGAGCATTCGCTTGAACAGATCAATCAAGAATTAACAGAGCTTGATTTGCAGATCACAGTTATGCTTGACGGAAGTTATTCCAAAGAGGATATCGAGAGTATCCGTTCGGAATATGATAAACAGATCAAAAATGCAAATGATGAAATTGATAACTGCCACAATGAGGAACTTCAACTCGATCAGGAACTTGAAGCTCAGAATGCAGAGCGTAACGAACTGACACAGGCGCAGGCAATTTGTAACGTTTGCCTGCAAAAGCATGAGTCTGCTTTGGAACAGTACAGAGAAGCATATAACACTGTTCTTCCGGTACTGGAGCATCTGTCGATACCTGAAAGCCAATTGTTTTCTGATGAACCAGTAACAAGCCTTGATAATATCCTTTTGAAGCTGAAAGAGCAGCTGAAACAAACTGAGCGTTCAGCCGAATTACTCGCAGAGCAATTAAGATGTATCGGAGCAGGACAGCTTCACCTCTCAAAAACAGCAGTCAGCTTTTTACAGGAATCAGGCATTTCGTATCAAACAGGCGAACAGTATCTTAATTTACAAAACGAGAAGATTCGTGGGGTTATCCTTTCTGTCAATCCTCTTGTTGCCTATTCTGTAATTATTGATTCTGAAAAAGAGAAGATAAAACTGCTGTCACAGACAACAGATTCATGGCTGTCGGCTGTTGTTCCGGTATATACACGCTCTGAACTTGCTGATATGGCTGACAAAAAATGGAACGAGCCTGAACGTTTTCTTTCGGCATTTGAGAAAGAATATTTTCATGATTCGTGTGCTTATAAAGAGAATATACAGAAAAGACTTAACGAGACACAAGCAGATATTGAGAATTTGCGGAATCAGATCAATGAATGGGAATCGGAACGTTCCATACTCACTGCATTTAAATTTAAATATACCGCTGATGCTGAACAGCATATTCAGGAACAGATTGCTTTTTGTCAGTCAGAACGCCAGACAATTAAAGATAAGCTATCCGCACTTGACAAACGAAAAGCGGATATAAAAAAGCGAACAAAAGAACTTCGTGAACTTATAGATGCAAAGCAGGAAATTTTACGTCAAACGGAAAGTCATCAAGAAAAATTTGAGCATATCTGTGGCATTATTTCACAATATGAAGAACTCAGCAGGCAAATAGCGGAAATGGAATCGGTTTGTAGACATCTTGCGGCACAGATCGAATCCGGAAGCAAGGAAGAAAAAGATCTTACAACTCTTATACAGGAATGCGATGATAAAATCAGTCAGCTGGATGATAAGCTGACTGAATATCTGAAATTGCTTAAGGAACTGAAAGATACTCCGGAAGCCAAAATACTCTCAGAAGAGTATTCCGCAATGCTTGCAGAATATCGTATGTATCAGGAGCATTATTCGGCAAATTTTCAGGAACTGCATAAGCAGCTGCAAAACATACAGGAAAGCATCAGAAAAAAAGCTAAAGATATCGAAAGATTTCATATCGAACAGGCAGAATATGAAAACACAGTTTATTCCGATGATATTTATCAGCGTACAGAGAACCAGCTTGAACAGGCGAAAGAAGCGCGTGAACAGGCTTTCAAGCAATACTCGGATGCTATGAAATTTCAGGTTAAAGCCGAAAGCGCATTGAAACAGGCTGAAAATAGACTCTCCGAACTGAATACGGAGATTTTGCCCCGTTCTGAAGTCGGTTCGGATTTTGAACGCCGTATAAAAGAATGCAATGACAAATTGGTTTCAGCTGAGGCAGAGAATAGTGAATGTACCAAAAGACTGAATCATTTGGATACTGACCGCAAATACACCGCTAAATATGCAGAGAGATTTACGTCAGAATTATCGGAGTATACACCTGAAATATCAGAAACGGAACACGATACAAACAAATTGCGTGATGAGATTGAAAATTGCATTGAACAGTTGAAGCAAGCAGAGAACAGCGTGAAGAAATACCATCACCGTGAACTCGAACCGTCCAGAGATACACATTCTTTGTTTACAGGAACACTGGACGGCATTCTGTCAGTGATAGATGATCATAGTATCAAGGGAGATAAATACTTTACGCTTTATGAGCGTACAGAGGGTGACATTAAGCGTTATCAGGATCGTATTGCCCAGCTTGACGTTTTGCTCAAAGATGTTGAAGACAGCAGAAAGCAACTGGTGGAACATTGCCGTCAGCGTGTCGGACGTTTGTACGACAATCTAAAGATTCTGTCTAAGAAATCATCTATACAGATCGGTAACGTAAAAAAACAGATGATACAGATCGAGCTGCCCGAAATCGAGCCTACAAGTGAACAGCCTGTAGAAAGAATCAATCATTATATTACAGAGCAGGTCAAAAATTATCTGTCTGAACAGGAAACGGCAATGAAAACAAATCACGAACATCTGGCAATCAGAAGGCTTCTGAATTGCTATATCGGCAAGGAAACCATTCCGATCAATGTATTTAAAATCGACAAGAATATCCAGAACAGCCGCCATCGTTCATGGCAGGATGCTCTGAAAGCCAATTCCGGCGGAGAGCAGTTTGTTGTATTATTCTCGCTGATCGTTTCCGTAATGAATTACACACGGAGCCTGACGAGCAGTCTGAACACTACAAGCGGTGTGTTGATCCTTGATAATCCGTTCGGACCGATCTCGTCGCCGCATCTTCTTGAACCGATGTTCCGTATTGCACGACATTTTCATATTCAGCTGATTTGCCTGACGCACCTTGGAACGGCTGCTGTAACGAGCTTTTTCAATATGGTGTATCAGCTTCGTTTCAAGAACCTTCCGCTTTCAAATATGGAGATACTCGAATCCGAAGCCAAACAGCATATGGAACACGCATATTATTTGTCAGAGCAGCTTTCGCTTTTTTGATAATTGCAGCAGGGCATTGCCAATCAACGGCAGTGCCCTGTTTTGCGATTATTTATCTTTGTCCGCACACTCCTCCAGCATATCTGTTGCCTTTCCGAATCATCAGGTTTGTTCAGAGAGATAAATGCTGACACGGGACTGAATCATATCCGCAGCTGCCTGGGAAGTCTGATCGCCGGAGAAATATTTCTCTGCTTCTTCATAGACAATGTTATAAACCTGTTCGTTGAAATACATAGTTTCTTTCACATTGCTGATATAATCCTTGATTTTGTCCGTATCGGCCTGAGCAGGCAGCGGAATGTGAACTTCTTCATTGCCGCGCCAGATGCTGATATAATCAAGCTCCTGCTTGTTGCCTTCTTCATCGTAGGTAATATCAGGTTTGAGAGCCTCGGCAGCAGCCTTGTCAAACGCTTCTTTGCGGACCGGGAGTGACCAGCTGAGATTTTCCTGAGATTCTTCCGAGAGCATCTGCTGACAGAATTCCCAGATCTGGTCTTTCACAGCAGAATTGGCAGAGGCGGAAATTAAATAATCAGAATTGAATTTTCCGCCGTTGCTGCCTTCCGCAGCGGTCGGATAACCGACAAGTGTGACATCTGCATCGCCGAAGGCAGTCGCTTTTTCACGGAAATAATCTCCGATATTACTGATATAGATACTGTGGAAAAGCGTTTTGTTATTGATATAGCGATAATCTTCTTCCGCCCAGAATTTGTCCCATTGTTCATCAGTCCAGTCAGAGCGGCTTTCATCTTCATCAGCAGGATAAGAATTGCACAGTTCCAGAAGCTTGACAAATTCCGGAGAATTGAACGTGCAGGCAGCTGTATCGATATCGATAAAATTCATCAGGAACGTGCTTGCCAGTTCAGAAAGTGCGCTGTTTTTTGTCATTTCGGGGAAAGCTTCTGTTCCTTCGGGAAGACTGTAAATCAGGTCGATGAATTCCTGAAGAGAAAGTCCGTTTTTGCCGTTGACTTTTTCGGTTTTTGCCTCCAGCGTGTTGACATTGTAAGAAAAGCCCATTCTGTAAAGCTTGCCGCCGTATTTCAGCGAATCAAAGAAATTCATGAAATATTCATCCGGATTCAGCTGACTGACATAATCGCTGAAATCCATCAGCAGACCTTTGTTGGCATAGCGTTCGTAAGGCATATAGGACATGCAGATAATATCTGCCAGAATGCCGGAAGTCATATCGTTCTCGAACTGATTCAGTCCGGCTTCATAGTCATCTTCTGTATTATACTGTTCATAGTTCATTACGCCGATTCTGTAATCGGTATGTGTTCTGTTGAATTTGCTGATTGCCTTGCCGAGTTCGGTCGGCATGTAGAGCGTTGCAAGGCTGATCAGCTGGACATTCTCGAAATCTTTGGGGTCGCGTTTTTCCAGAAGCCAGATTTCAGATTTTTGCGAATTGGAAGTATAATCTTCACTGACAAGAACAAAGCGGCCGTCATCCAGCTGAATCATCTGACTGATATTATCAGCCATAAAATCAGAGTTTATCCAGTTGATGACTTCTTCACAGGTACCGGCAGTCAGATTGATGCCGTAAGCAGAGGTAGAATCGCCGACAAATAAATCATAATCTTTTGTTCCGGAAAAAGAAAGATTGAACCACTGCGGCATACCGTCTACCTGAACCGGATCCAGAGTATTTGTTTCGGTATTCAAAAAGCCGAAACTGTTTTTCCAGTCGGTATTCTGATAATTAATGACGATTTTTCCGTCTTTGTTAACGAACATCTGCTGTACATACTGGATATCTCCTCCGGCGACTTCTCCTGTTTTCTGGAAATCTTTATCATAGATATAAAGCTTCATGGAGAAGTCCCTTGTAACGGGATCACTGCACTGAACGGCGGCATAATAATTTCCGTCAGGCCCCTGAATCATGCTGGAAAAGTAAGTATTTTCATCGAAGATATCTTTCATTTCCTTAGTTTCTACAACATTGAAATCGGCATCATAAATTTCCATAGTGAAACCGAGATCCTGATAAGGTTCTTCCTCGTTTTTTTCATCATAAAAAGAGGTATGATAAATAAAGACAGGCTGTTTTTCAGAATTGACAAAATTGGCAGCGATATAATAATCCACATTTTTGTCCAGTGTTTTGGGATAAGCAAGTTCCAGCGGCGTACTTGTGCCGTTTTCGATATTATAACAGTACATGATGGTGCCGTCCTCTTCGGAATAGCCGGAACACAGAAGATTGCCGTTGATTTCCGAAATACCGTTAAAATAGCGTATGCCGCTGATATCTATTTGTTCTGATTTATAAGAATGATCGAACGAAATATTCAAAGCCCGTGCCGCTTTGTCGGATGTGTTATTTTGGGCACTGCCGCCGCCGTTTCCGTCAGAACTGCCGCTGTTTTTGCTGCATCCGGCAACAGAAGTCAGCATAAGCACTGCGCCCAGAAGTGCAGCTGTGCGTTTGTAAAAAGATGTTCCTGTTTTTTTCATGATCAAGTACCTCCTGTGAAGTGTATTTCATGTGTACTATGCTGTTTAATACAGTTATCAGTATAACACACAAAATATGGTTTGTCAATAAATATTACAGATTTGTTATGATTCTTAAACAAGTCTTAAACATTTACCTGTTAATAAGACAAATCCAAAGAGCAGAATATGACACTTTTGGGCAAAAATTTTTAAATTCAGCATAATAAATAAATTCTGAGTATAATATTTGGAAAATATTACAAAAATATTTGATTAAAATATTTAATTTATTAAATTGCTTGACAAACTATCTGAAATTATATATAATGAAAACAATAGTATTTTGGTTTAATAAGAATTTCAAGCAATTTATCTTTATCAAAAGGAGAAAGTCGTATGAAAAAAGTAAAAGCATTCTTAGCCGCTGTCATGATGCTCGCCGCACTGCCGGCCGGACAGAGTTTCGCATCTGTGACGGCTTCCGCCGAAGCTGAAAATTATAACGGCTATTATGTCATCCGCAACGTCAACAGCGGACTTTATTTAAGCATTGATGAAACTATGAATGCCTTTCCGACAAATGTGATTCAGAACAGTCTGAAAAAAGCTGATTTTTCCAATACCTGGAAACTGGAAGCAAATTCTGACGGCTATTATCAGATTCTGTCCACCACAGGAGAAACTGCTCTGACACTCGCCAGTACAGGAAATAATATCAATGAAGATACTGCTAAGGGGTCTGATAACCAGTTATTTAATCTTTCCGCCAATGCAGACGGCAGTTTCAAGCTGGTAATCAAATCGACAGGAAACGCCGTGGAAGTCATTAACGCTGAAACTACTGAGGGCGCAAATGTGCAGCAGTGGGAAATCAACGGCGCAAACTGTCAGGACTGGGAACTCATCCCTGTATCTTATGTAGAAAATTCGGCCGCAGAAACAAAAGTCAAAGTCACAGGAGATGATTTCACACCCGGCGACCTCAACGATGACGGCATTGTCAATGTCTATGACCTGCTTCTTGCCAAAAAACTGATGCTCTCCGGAACAGCAACCGATCATCAGAAACATGCCGGAAATGTCAGCGGCGACGGAAATTTCGCTGTAAAAGATGTTGTCAAGCTGAATAAATTCCTGCATGGAAAAGATAAGCTCGAAAAAGCTCCGTCCGATTCTGAACGCCGCTATGCCGGAATTGACAGCCAGTTTACACAGGCTTATGTCGAAAACACAAATGCAGGCTTTACCGAAGAAGCTTATCTGAATCTTTATAATGAACTCGGTACCAATGCAACATGGAACGTTTCGGCAGCCTCTGACGGCGTGTATGCACTGACTGTCCGCTATGCCAACGGCGGAACTTCCGACAGAACTGTTGCTGTTACTGTCAATAATCAGATTGTTTACTGGACTCTAGAAGGCAAAGCCACAGGCGCATGGACAACCTGGCAGGAAGAAACAATTTATATTCCGCTTTCTGCCGGAATAAATTCCGTCACATTCACATCCATGACGGCTGACGGCGCAGCCAATATCGACTATATTTCCATTACAGATACAACACAAAAAGAAAGCCCCTCCCAGCCGATTGCTCCCGTCAAGGGAACACCTCTGAATATCAATAACAGAAATCAGAAGGGTGTCGGCATCCAGATGGAATACCTCAACCGCGGCGTTGTCGCTGCCAAGACATCAACTGGTATGCTGGTAAGCTGGAGAAGCCTTGCAACGGATAACGAAAATACTTACTTCAAGCTCTACAAAAACGGCGAATTCGTTGCACAGATCAATGCCGGAGAAGCTACTAATTATCATATCGACGGCGGTACAGCTGATGATCTCTATACAGTAGATACTTTTGTCGGCACGACTATGACTGAATTCGCTAACGTTGCGACTGTCTTCGGTACGATGAACAGCGACAAGCACGGCGCATATTTCGACATCAATACGCAGAAGCCTGCCGATCAGACGATGCCCGACGGCTCTACCTGCACTTATTACGAAAACGACTGCTCTGTCGGCGATATCGACGGCGACGGCCAGTATGAAATCTTTGTAAAATGGGATCCGTCCAATTCTCAGGATAACTCCAAAGACGGCTATACCGGAACGACCTTCTTTGACTGCTATCGTCTGGACGGCACGCTGGTATGGAGAATTGACCTTGGAATCAATATCCGTTCCGGTGCGCATTATACGCAGTTCCTTGTTTATGACTTCGACGGCGACGGCAAGTGCGAATTAATCTGCAAGACTGCCGACGGCACTAAGGACGGTCAGGGAAATTATATCGGCGACAAATCCAAAGACTATCGTTCCAGTGCAGGACGTATCCTGACAGGCCCTGAATATATCACGCTCTTTGACGGCGCAACCGGCAAGGCTCTCGATACGCAGGATTATGATCCCGGCCGCGGAACAGTCGGCGACTGGGGTGACACTTACGGCAACCGTGTGGACAGATTTACGGCTTGTGTCGCCTACCTCGACGGCGAACATGCAAGTGCTTGCTTCGGTCGCGGCTATTATACACGCTCTGTCGTAGCCGCATGGGATGTCAAGAACGGCAAGCTTTCCAAACGCTGGACTTATGATACAGGCTATAATGCAAGCACGGCCGGTTATGGTGACGGAAATCATCATATTCTTGGTGCAGATGTGGACGGCGACGGCAAACAGGAAGTTGTAGTTGGTTCTGCTGTTGTAGATGATAACGGCAAACTGCTGTATACTACAGGTCTTGCCCATGGCGATGCCATTCATATCGGCGATTTCGTGCCCTCGAATCCGGGTCTTGAAATCTTCCAGTGTCTGGAAGATGAAACACATCCGAACGGCACAGTTGTCAACTATGGCACAATTCTCCGTGCGGCCGGAACAGGAAAAGTTCTGTTCCGCGAAACAGCCGGAGGAGATACAGGCCGCTGCATTGCAGACAACCTTGTTGCAGGAAATGACGGCGCAGAAATGTCCGGTTCTCACAATGCAATTCTCTATGACTGCACAACCGGAAAACAGATGGTCGATGCTTCCGGCAACGGCATGACATTCAACAGCATTACAAAATGGGGTCAGAACTCCGTTGTTTACTGGACTGGCGTTCTCGAAAGAGCTGTCCTTGACAGAACTATGGTCGATCAGTATGGTCAGGGAAGAGTCTTCACAGGCGACGGCGTAACCTATAACAATGCCTCCAAGTCCAATGCCTGCCTGACATGCGATCTGATGGGCGACTGGAGAGAAGAAATGATTTTCCGCAAGTC
>DFJS01000085.1 GCA_002373165.1 Ruminococcus sp. UBA3665 | reverse complement strand
TATTCCACATCATTTTCATGCAGAACGCCGCAGGCAAACGGAATGCCCTTTCTCTGCAAATTTCGATAAACAGGAATTCCCGTACCGCCTCCGCCGATGATAAAAATTTCCGGTTTTCCCTTTATAGGTTCCAGTTCTGCACCAGTGACGGGATGATAGCTTCCGCAGGAAATCTGATACAATTCCCTGATATAATCATCTTTGAAGATTTCTTCCGGTGTGCCGGTACGGTCAATTCTTCCGTTCCGGATGCACAGAATCCTGTCCGAAACCCGTTCCGCCAGTTCGAGTTCATGCAGGGATACCATCACGCCGATTTGCTTTTTTTTTGCCAGTCTGCGAATCAGCATGAGAAGTTCCAGTTTATGTTTCATATCCAGAAAAGAAGTCGGTTCATCCAGAACCAGAAGTTCCGGTTCCTGACAGACAGCCCTCGCCAGCATGACACGCTGTCTCTGACCGTCACTGAGCTGAGAAAATGCTCTGTCACGTAGTTCTGTGACATGTGTCATTTCCATCGCTTCTGCGACTTTCTGACGGTCATGCCCTGAAAGAATGCCGAGCTGTCCGGTATACGGATATCTTCCGGAAGAAACTACATCTTCACAGGTCATCAGTTCGGGGTCAATCCGGACTGTCAGCACAACAGACATGATTTTTGCAAGTTCCCGTTCGGATAAATTGGCTTTGTCATGAAGATACACAGTTCCTGCCAGCGGCGCAAGCTGGGCAGAGACAGTTTTCAGAAGCGTTGACTTCCCTGCTCCGTTTGCGCCGATCAGTGTTACAATTTCGCCCGGATTCACAGAAAAATCCAGTCCCTGTACAATAATATGCTTACCATATCCGACAATCAGATTTTCAGTTCGTAATAATTTATCACTCATATTTTTTCACGCTCCTGTGCAGCATCATCCAGATGACAACCGGCGCGCCGAATACAGCCGTCACAGTACTGATGCTTAATTCTGTCGGTGCGAACAGATTCCGGGCAAGCAGATCACACCCCAGACAGAATACCCCTCCGCCGAGAAATGCTGCCGGAATGATGATAATCGGCTTTGCTGTCCCGAACAGCGTTTTCATCAGATGCGGCACAGCCACTCCTACAAAAGATACCGGCCCTGCAAATGCCGTCACGCAGGCTGATAAAATACTTGACAGCAATATGACTGTTATCCTGAATTTTTTCAGATTGACTCCCATATTTTCAGCATAGGCTTCGCCCAACTGATAGGCATTCAGAGGTTTCGACATCAGGAATGTCAGCAGCAGACAAATCAGGATAATACTTGTCATCAGCCGGACATCCTGCCAGTCTGTTCCGGAAAAGCTCCCCATTGACCAGTTATGCAGATTTACGATATTTGCATCATCTGCGAATGCAACAATCAGTTCCGTCACAGCAGAACAGATATAGCCTAACATGACTCCGCTGACAATCAGCAGAGCCATGTTTTTTACTTTTCCGGAAATCAACAGAATCCAGCCCATTGAGAGCATCGCTCCTAAAAAAGATGCAAGTACCATCATCCAGGAACTGACTGAAATGCCAATCTGTAACGCTGTTACCATCACGAGGGCAACCGCCAGCTTTGCTCCGGATGAAATTCCCAGCACAAAAGGCCCTGCAATCGGATTTCCGAAAAAACATTGCAGAAGAAATCCAGAAACAGACAATGCGCCGCCCAGCAGAAAAGCCGCTGACAGCCGGGGCAGCCGAATTCTCAGAAGAATATTCTGTGCCGTGATATCTGTACTGTTTCCGGTCAGGACTTCGAGCATTTTTGATAACGTCATCTGACTTGAACCAGTCAGAAGATTCAGACAGAAAAATAATACTGTACATAGTATTAATAATAAAAATCCTGCAAGATATCTTGATTTTTTATTTAATTTCATAGCATTCCCCCTATTGCAGACGATGCAGAAATGTCAGATTTTCTGCATTTTCTGTCAGAACGGCATGTAAATCATAAATCATATCTGATGCACCTGTTGTCTGCTGAAATAAGCTCTGTTCCGTACACCAGACATCGCCGTTCTGTACGGCTTTGCAGTCGGAAAGAATGCTGTCTTTTTCGATCAGCTGGTCAATCGTTTCGAGACTGCCTTCAATCGTGCCGTTATAAATCAGAATATCGCAGTCTTTGACGGTTTTATAAAAGACTTCCATCTGAATATTCATCGTAGAGAGTGCATTTTCTTCTACATGCAAATCCTTTGCCGTGAAGGCATATCGCCCCCCGGCGAGGGTTATCATCTGTGCGACGTAATCGCCGGGCTTATGAATCGTCACATAGCCATTCGGATTGATGCTGAAAAATGCGACAGTTTTTTTATTTTCTTCCGGAATTTCCGATAAAGATAATTTTTCAAAATCCGCTGTTTTTTCAGAAAAGAAAGTTTCTGCCTCCTGTTCTTTTCCGAGCAGAAGACCGTAAAGCTTTATCCATTCCATGCGCCCCAGCGGATGCGCTTCATAGCTGGAACGCTCCACAAGAACCGGAATTCCTAATGCTTCGAGCTGTTCTTTTGTTTCCGGACTGTGATAAATCATGGTAGATTCTATGGCAATCTGACATTGATTTTCAAGAATCATTTCATAATCCGGCGCACTGTACTTTCCGGCATAGAGCATTTTTCCGGATTGCAGAGCTTCTCTGACATGAGGCAGTGCCCAGTTCTGTTCGCTGGTGGATGTCAGCAGAATATTATCAAGCGAATTGATGCCATCAAATAAATCCACTGCCGAAGATGCCGCAATATAAAAATTTTCTAACGGCTGCTGTAAAATTATCATAGTATCCGGATGTTCCGGAACAGAGATTCCCTCCGGAACAAGCAGATATTCCGAACCATCTGCAATAGAAATTTCCGCACAGCCGTTTTCGAAATAATCGACTGAAAACTGTCCGGCATAAGTCAGGTTCATGCTTCCGGTTTTCGGGGAAGATTCTGCTGATTCCGGCAGTGCCTTTCCGCATCCGCAGAAAAGGCACACGCCAGTCAGAATAAAACATATCAGCCGTTTCATGATGCTTTCACTGTTGCCGAATCGAAATACAGAGTATACTCGATTTCATAGGGCTGACTCATGGCAGTAGTATCGGCAGAAACGGGCATCGGATAATCAAAGCCAGTTACCGGAATTTCAAACACAGAATATTCTTCCGTGCTGACGGGTTTAAATTTTTCGCCGTTCACGAGCATGTAATCATATTTGTTACTGCTCCAGATGATTTCCGCAGAGGCATTGCCGCCGGATATAGTCAGTTTTGCCGGAGAAGAAACAGATGCCTTTCCCGAACCGCCTTCGAGCGTGACTTCTATCGTATATTCGCCGTCAGCAAGTCCGAGACTTTCGACTGTTGCGAATCTCGCTTCTGCAAACGCATCCGCCGGGAGAGAATCTGCTTTTATCAAGAGTGTTCTGTCATACCATTTTTCTTTTTTCTTGCTGTATGCCGAACACGGAATTTCGGCATCCAGAGCCTGCACAGGAATCGTGAAAACATGAACGCCGTCTGCATTTTCATCATAGGGGATATAATCAGCTTCTTCATGACAAACAGCTTCTTCGGCTGTGCCCGGATAAAGATACAGATAGCCTGTTCCACTCATGAACATATCGGCTGTCATTTCGCCGTCTTTCACATGCAGAATGCAGTCCGTAATGCTGAACATAGAAGAACTTGATTTCATTTCTACAGCATAATCGCCGTCGAGAAGTGCATCGGCATAGATGGGAGTCATTCCTTCTTCGAGCACTTCTTCATAGGCGACAGTTTCATTGGGAGCGGCAATCTGATTATTTTCCGTTTCAGCAGCGGCGGAATCCGCCGGAGAAGTCTCCGGCAGATTCTGCTGAGTTTCGGACTGGGTGCAGGCAGTAAGCCCAAGGCTGAAAGTCAGTGCTGTCAGCAGGATGATTAATTTTCTCATTCGGCTTCTTCTCCTGTCAGGCTGTCGATTGCTGCCTGTGCATGATCAGCATAAATCTGCTGAATGGCTTCATTTTCGCCGAGTCCTCTGAGTAAGCATTCGACTTCATAGCCGGCGGATTCAAAAACAGATTTCCAGGAATCTTCCTCATCGCCGGCCATATCATTATTCGCATGGTCTCCGGCGACTACCATCAGAGGTTCAAGAATCACTCTCTTATATTCTCCGGCCTGAACGGCAGAAAGCACATCTTCGACAGAGGGTTCGGCCTCGACTGTGCCGACAAAATAATTTTCATAGCCGTCAGCGGTCAGCAAATCCTGCATTTTCTGATATATCTGATTAGAATCGGCTTCCGTGCCGTGACCCATAAAGCAGATGGCTGTTTCGCCGTCATCGTATTCGCTTGTCCAGTCAACAATAGCTTCTTCCACACGCTTGAAATCTTCCTCAGAAGTCAGGAGCGGTTCGCCGAATGCGACATGCTCGAATGCATCGGCATACTGGGCGACTTCTGCGACAACGTCGTTATATTCCAGACCGTTCATCAGATGCGTAGGCTGAATTACCAGATTTTTGACCCCGTTATCGACAGCGCGGTTCAGAGCGGCATCCACATCATCAATCAGAATGCCGTCACGTCTCTGCACATGGTCGATGATGATATTTGCTGTGAACCCTCTGCGAACGTCATAATCCGGAAACGCGTCATCGAGTGCGCCTTCAATCGCGCCGATTGTCAGGCGGCGGCTGTCGTTGAAACTCGTTCCGAAGCTGACAACAAGCAGTTCATTTTCTCCGATACCGTCCTCATTGCGGACTTTATCGAGACTGGCATCACCGGTATTATAATTTTCCTCGTCATCTTCTTCGTCCGGATTTTCTTCTTCAGCGGAAGTTTCTTCTGCTTCTTCCGGAACAGTTGTTTCGGCGATTGTTTCCTGAACGGCAGGTTCAGCAGGAGATTCCGGAGCAGTTTCGGTATTCGTTCCGCATCCGGTCAGTATCATAGAAATCATTGCAAGACTCATCATTAAAACAGTTAATTTTTTCATAATAAATAATCCTTTCTGGTCAGTACCTCGTGACCTTGAAATAACAGGCATTTGCAGACGGCAGGTTTCCTGACTTATGGTTCAGCACAGAATTTCAAGCCTTCCCGGAATTTAATTCCAGTGACCTCACAACACAAATCTAATTTGCATTGCAAACAGAAATTCTGCTTCCAATCACAGTGACGGGCTCGTACAGTAATTACAACTGTTTCCCTTTTACCTTCCAGCGATGCGGAAAACGCATCCGGAAGCACCGTTCTGCTGTTGATTTATAATTTTATAATTTTGATTCCGCGTCGAGCATATACAGAATCGCATTGCAGATAGCCGCCGCTACATTGCTGCCCCCCTTTCTTCCTCTGGCCGTGATGCACGGAATTCCGGAATTTATCAGCATTTCTTTTGACTGAACGACATTCACGAATCCTACCGGTACGCCGATGACAAATTCCGGCCGGAATGTTTTATTCTGAATATGCTCACAAAGGCGAATCAGCGCAGTCGGGGCGTTTCCGACTGCATAAATTACGGGACGGTTCAGAGATGCAGTTTTATCGACAGAAGCGACAGCTCTGGTTGTGCCGTTCTGCTTTGCAGTTTCGGCGATATCCGGGTCTGACATGAAGCACATGGCCTCACATCCGTAACGGGCAAGCGCAGCCTGATTGATTCCTGCCTTTGCCATATTAGTATCCGTGACGATGACTGCCCCGTTCCGGAGGGCATTTTTTGCGATTCTGACAGCATTTTCGGAGAAATATAAATTTTCATAATAATCAAAATCAGCTGTCGTATGAATACAGCGAAGCACAACCGGACGGATTTCTTCCGGGATATATTTTTCTCCGAGTTCAGCTGTGATAATTTCAAAACTCCGCCGTTCAATTTCCTGCGGCGCGACGTATTCGAGATTCATAAGCCCTCCTGTAAAATCTGATAAATTTTATTCATATCGAGACTGCGCCGGACGGTATCTGCCAGCAAATCGAACTGCTGTTCTTTATAGGTCCGGCGGTCGGTGACTTGTCCATGATAGACCACCCCCTTTCGCGCATAGAGTTGTTTGATGATTCTGCCGGAAACATCAGCACTGTCGAAAATGCCGTGTACATAGCATCCGGCGACTGTGCCGGAATAAGCTCCTCCGCAGGTTGTCAGAGGCTGTTCCGGCTGTTCGGTTCTGCCGAGATGAATTTCATATCCCGAAAATTCTGCTCCGGAAAGAAATTCCCAGAACCCGGAAATCTGATTAAATCTGCCTTGTATCTGAATCTGCTGTTTTTCTCCGGCGAATACTGTCTTTCTGGAAAGCAGGGACATTCCGGCAATCGTTCCGCCGTTTTCGGTACAGTCAGGGTCGGAGACGGATTCGCCAAGCATCTGATATCCTCCGCAGATGCCGAATAACGGAATTCCTCTTGATACGCATTTCCTGACAGCCGTTTCCATACCGGATTCACGCATCCAGCGCATATCGGAGATAGTGCTTTTTGTGCCGGGAATGATGATGAAATCCGGATTTCCGAGTTCTGTATATTTCCGGACATACCGGACTGAAACGCCTTCATACTGCGAAAAAACATCAAAATCCGTAAAGTTTGAGATCCTCGGCAGATGAAGCACGGCAATATCAATCAGATTATGATTTATATTCTGATTCAGTTTATGAGAAAGGCTGTCTTCGTCCTCGATATCAATATCCGTATACGGCACGACTCCCAGCACCGGAATACCGGATTTTTCTTCTAAAATTTTTACACCGTCCGAAAACAGTGTTCTGTCTCCGCGAAACTGATTCACAATCATGCCTTTTACAAGAGCATGTTCTTCAGGTTCCAAGAGGTGCAGCGTTCCCAGAAGCTGTGCGAATACCCCTCCCCTATCGATATCGCCGATCAGCAGAACCGGCGATTTCACCAGCTTTGCAAGCCCCATATTGACAATATCATCTCTGTTGAGATTCAGTTCTGCCGGACTGCCTGCGCCCTCGATGACGATAATATCATGCTGTGAAGCCAGTTTCTGATATGCTGTCATAATTTCCGGAATGAGTTCTTTTCTGTACCGGAAATATTCAGAAGCCGTCATATTTCCCAGAACTCTGCCGTTCACGATTACCTGCGAGCCGATATCTGTCGTCGGCTTAAGCAGTACCGGATTCATCAGCACAGACGGCCTGATTTCAGCGGCTTCCGCCTGCATTGCCTGCGCTCTGCCGATTTCGGAACCGTCCTCTGTAATGTAAGAATTTAAAGCCATATTCTGCGATTTGAACGGCGCACAGGCATAGCCGTCCTGCATGAAGATTCTGCAAAGTCCGGCTGTCAGAAAGCTTTTTCCGACATTCGACATTGTCCCCTGCAACATGATGACTTTAGCCATGCAAACACCTCCTGAGTGCGGAAATCAGCACTTGATTTTCCTGATGATTCCGGACGGCAATTCTGTAATAAGTATCATCCAGTCCGGTATAATTGGAACACTCCCGAATCAGAATTTTTTCGGAGAGCAGTTTTGCTTTCAGATTTGATTCGGCACGGAACAGAATAAAATTCGCATTAGACGGATAATATTTTATTTTTAATTCAGAGAGCGAATTTTGCAGAAATTCCCGTTCCTGCGGAATCAGTTTCAGAGTATCTCTGATATAATTTTTTTCTTTCAGAGCCGAGATGCCGGCAGTCTGTGCCGGAGCAGAAACGCTCCAGAACTGCCCGGTCTGCTGAATTTTCCCAGCATGTTCCAGACTTCCGGTCAGCGCATAACCGAGCCGAAGCCCCGGCATCGCATAAATTTTCGTGAACGCTTTCAGAATGATGATATTTTCATGCATGAAGTTCCGAATGCTGATACTATCCGGAACGAAATCCAGAAAACATTCATCACAGAGCAATAAAATTTTATTATCATTGCAGATTTCCGCGATTCTGCCGAGCAGTTCCGCCGGAATGCATCTGCCTGTCGGATTGTTCGGATGACACAGAATCAGCATATCTGTACCAGGTGTGAGAACATTCAGAAATTTATTAGTCAATAAAAAATTATTTTTCTCATCGAGCAGATATTCAGTCACGGAACATTGATTCTCAGTCAAGGCTTTTTGATATTCTCCGAACGTCGGCGCACAAATCAGAGCTTTTTCCGGACGGAATGCCTGTACAATCCGATAAAGCAAATCATCCGCGCCGTTTCCGCAGATTATCTTTTCTGCCGGATAATGTTCAGATTTTGAAATTGCTTTTCTTAAATCTGTACAGTATGGGTCAGGATAATGCTCCCATAAATCAGAATGATCAAAAACGGCTTGACGGACGGATTCCGGCAATCCCAGAGGATTCAGATTCGCAGAAAAATCATACTGTACCGGATTTGCGAAAATATTTCCTCCGTGCTGTTCAGTTATCATAATAGCCTCCCGAAAATCAGAATTCTGATGATGACGGCGACAATCAGCATCAGTACGGATGTCAGATACATCAGCCGATTTGTCCGGCGAATATCTTCATTTTCGACAGGGCGGTCATCATCGCCGATATAGTCTTTTTTATGCAGTTCGCCGAAATAATACGCATCTCCGGCGAGCCGGATATGAAGTGCTCCGGCACAGGCAGATTCCGTTTGTGCGGAATTCGGACTTGCATGTTTTCTTCTGTCACGTTTCCAGATGCGATAAGCATTTTTCATATCCAGTTTCAGAACCGGACAGACGGCAATCATCAGGAATGCGGTAAATCTGGAAGGGATAAAATTCAGAATATCATCTAATTTCGCCGGAAATCTGCCGATATTGATATATTTTTCATTCCGGTAGCCAAGCATGGAATCCATCGTATTGACGGCTTTATAGAAGCATCCGCCGACTGCTCCGCCAAGAGCCATATAGAACAGCGGAGCAGTCACGCCGTCAGAAGTATTTTCGGCAACCGTTTCGACAGCGGCACGGATAATGCCGGCATCATCCAGAACGGCGGTATCTCTGCCGACAATCATGGAAACGGCTTTTCTTGCGGATTCAGTATCATGATTCTGAAATGCTCTGTAGACTTTCATACTCTCATCACACAGACAGCGAGCCGCGAGCATATAATAACACAGAATGCTTTCCGCCAGAATCCCCGGAATCAGATGGATATGATAACAAATCATCAGCAAAACCGCCGGAATCCCTGCCGAACATACTATGACAATCATTGCTAAAACCGTTCCGCCAATACGAAGATTCTGAAAATGCTTTCTGACCTGTTTTTCCAGATAAGCAATCAGATTGCCAATCAGCCGGACGGGATGCGGCATCGAATACGGGTCGCCGAAGATGGCATCAAGCGCAAAGCCAAGCAATAACGGCAGTGCCGGAATCAGATAGTTCATAGTTCCTCCAGAATTTTGATTTTATTTCCTGACCATTCAGTCAGATATCCTGCGCCGTTCGGAATCTGATAATCATAATAATTTCCGCCTGCAAAACAGGATAAAATTGACATGATTGTTCCGCCGTGGATGATATAGGCGATTCTTCCGGAATCCGGCAGAGTTTCCAGAAAAGCTTTCACACAGCGTTCCCGGAATTCCTGCGGATGTTCGCCGTTCGGGAAAGGCATCATTCCACCGGAATCAATCCATTGCTGATATAACGGATTCTGATTCAGTTCCTGATAATTTTTCCCCTCGAAATCGCCGAAATCGCATTCACGGAAATCCGGAACAATCTGCATTTTCTGTTCCGGACGGAGAATTTTGGCCGTCTGGATACAGCGTTTCAGCGGACTGACAAGAATCTTATCACAATCGGGATAACTTCTTTTTTTCAGAACGGCGATTCCCTCCGGACAGAGAGCTTCGTCAGTTCTGCCGATATAGCGATGTTCCAGATTTCCCTTAGTACTTCCGTGACGGATGAAAATCAGCTTCACAGGCATTTTCCTTTGATGACTGCCGGAATTCCGCAGAGCATCCGGATTACTTTTTCGGCGCGTTCCGCAAGCAGACAGGAAGATTTTCCGCAGGCCTCGCGCCAGAGCCGTTCTGATTTATCTATCGGCACGATTCCGCATCCGATTTCATTTGTGATGACAATACAGTCCGGATTTTCCTGCATCAGCCGTTCCGTAAATGCCAGAGGGTCAGCATTTTCTTCACAAAGTTTCTGAATCAAGATATGATAATTCCGGATGCATTTTGCATTCTGAAAATTTTGATTTTCAGAAGCATCAAGAATATCACTCTCTGACAGATTGAAGTGTTTTTTTACAAATTCTGTTTTCCCGGCATGTGCGCCGCCGATGACAAGTATCATATCCGAAATACCTCCATGATTTTCTCTGACAGCACTGCTGATGCCAGAATTCCCAGTTCACAAATCTGGAGAAACCAGCCGGCAGTATCGCCCGTGATGCCTCCGAAAGTTTTATAGGCAAATTTTCTGTAATATAAAAATATCAGCAGAGAAATTATTATACAGCTGATTCCCTGCAATGGCGAAATCAGCATCATTCCGGCACAGGATAATAGGATTATCATAACAAGCGTTATGACTGTAATATTCCGATGCGCCGGAAGTACAAAACTTTGCAGAGTGCCTTGTTTTTTCGCTGATTTGAACAGCACGGCAGAAAGTCCGCTCAACGCTCTGGAAAGTATGAATCCACTGCTGATGATTCCGGCGGTCTGTACAGAATCCACTTCTGTATAGAATCCGGTCTGCAACAGCAGATAAATTCCCAGATACATCACGGCAAATGCGCCGATATGCGAATCTGACAGAATTTCGAGCTTTCTTTCTCTTGATGCATAGGAAGATTCCGCATCCGTGACATCGCAGAAGCCGTCAAGATGAATTCCCCCGGTAATCAGCACCGGAATCCAGACGGAAATCACTGCGAACAGCATCTGTCCGATATTCAGCCGGAAACAAAGCCATTTCCAGAATAATAATATCACTCCGATCACTGCGCCAATCAGCGGAAAGAAACATAATGCATATCTGCGGTTTTCTTCTTTCCATTCTATTTCCGGCATTGGAATTCTGGAATACATCAAAAATGCAGAACATAATGATTTCAGCATGGAATTTCTCCTTTGATGACAAGCGGAATTCCGCAGACACATTCAATGACAGTATCGGCCATCTGAGCTATGTTCTGATTCAGTTCCGCCATGGCGGAGATATACTGCATTGTTCCGGCTGAATAACTGATGCCGTCCATGCCGACTTCATTCGTGACGATAACAAGCATATCCGTCATAGCATGAAGAAATTTCAGATTTCTGATGATTTTTTCAACCGGATAAAAAATTTCATCCTCCCGGAACATTTCATTTGCACACAGATTTCCCATGCATTCGAGCAATACGGCAGAATGCGCCGGAATCTGAATTTTATCAATATCAGTATACTGTTCGATTGTGATGAAATTTTTTGCTTTGCGCATTTCTCTGTGGCGGCTGATAGCCTGATGTGCATCTTCGCCGAATGGCTTCATAGTCGCGAGATAATATTTATTTTTGGAAATATTTTGCAGAAGTCTTTCTGCCAGACTTGATTTTCCGCATTTGGAACCGCCAGTAATCAAAATCATCATGATTGTTCCGTATACCTTTCTATTGCAATATCTTCAAATTTATGGGAATTCCTGTACAGCGCAAGCGCACTGTCCAGCAGAGGGAGCAGTAACAGTCCGCCTGTTCCCTCTCCTAACCGTAATCCGGCATGAATCACCGGATGCAGATGCATCATCTCAAGCAGACGTTTTCCGGAAGGTTCTCCGGAAACATGACTCGGAAGCATATATTCTGCACAGAGAGGATTCAGCTGACAGGCAAGCACTGCCGATACGGCGGAAATCACGCCGTCAATCACAACCGGAATCTGATAATACGCTCCGCCTAAGAACAGACCCGTCATGCCGGCGATTTCCAGACCGCCCAGCTTTGCAAGCAAATCCAGCGGATGCTTTTTATCCGGCTGATGAAGTGCAATTGCCTGTTCAATCACATGAATTTTCCGTTCCAGAGCCTCTGTTGATAAGCCTGCACCTCTGCCTGTGACTTCACGGGGGGAGGCATCCAGCAGTACAGAAGCAAGTGCGCTGGTCGGAGTCGTATTGCCGATTCCCATTTCTCCGGTAATCAGAAGCTGAACGCCTTGTTTTTTCAAATCTTCGGCGATATCCATGCCGATGCAGAGGGCTTTTTCTGTTTGTTCCGGAGTCATGGCCGGTTCTTTTGCAAGATTCGCCGTTCCGTAAGCGACTTTTTTTCGGAGCAGTCGGGGATGTTCCACATCCGTCAGCATACCGATATCGACAGCGAGTACATCCGCATGACAGGCATCTGCAATTGCATTCACATTAGAAGTACCATCCGCGATGGCATACGCACAGACAGCAGTGACTTCGCTTCCGGTCTGAGTAACGCCTTCCTGCACAACGCCATGATCAGCACAGAATACAACAGCTGTCCTTTTATCAATCTGTACATTATCTGTATTCTGAATTGCTGCGATTTTCTGAATCATGTGTTCCAGTTCGCCGAAGCTTCCGAGCGGTTTTGCAACAGAATCCCATCTTTTTTTAGCTGAAAAATATGCTGTTTTATCCGGGGGCTGAATATTCTGAATTCTGTTCATTGAGCTTGCCTTCTTTCTGACTGATATTCCGCGCATTTCTGAACGAACCGGACAGCAGTTTCCGGATTTGCATAAAAATACAGATGGGGAAATCCGGCATATAGAGTATCAGAAACGTGACAGCATTTCCAGTATCTGCCATCTTTTTTACGGGCTGTGAAAGCCGTTCCGCAGTCGGGACTTTCCCAGTAATGGAATTCATGTGCCTTGAGGATTTCGCCTTTCTGACAGAGCAGATTATCCTGTTCGGCCGTCATGACAAGATAGCCGAAACGCTGCAATTTGCTGGTTCTGTAGGCTTCACCCGGAAAGATTCCGGCCATCGGAAAAGAATTTCCTTCCGGATTTTTCAGCTTTTCATGCAGATACAGAAAGCCTCCGCATTCTGCGATGCAGGGCAATCCGGATTTGATTTTCTGACGGATATCCGTAAGCATAGAGATATTTTCAGAAAGCTGTTCTGTATACAATTCCGGATAACCGCCCGGCAGAATCAGACCGTCAGCATCTTCGGGAATTTTATCATCTTCCAGAGGAGAAAAATATTTTATTTCACAGCCAAGATTTTCTAATAATTCCAGATTTTCCCGGTACAAGAAACAGAATGCCTTGTCTCTTGCGACAGCGATTACCGGAGAAATACCTGATTCCGGAAGCATCGGCTTCCGATACGCCGGAACAGGCAAATCCGGAAGAGACAGCATTTTCTCCAGACAGAGATATTTTTCTGCCAGTTCGCTGAGAAGATGCATTTTGTTATCAAAATCCTGAATTTCCTGTGCTGTGACAAGTCCCAGATGACGGCTTTCCAGCGTGATGGAATGCTTCGGAAAACAGCCGAAATATTCAGTATGCAGTTCATCGCAGAGATGCTTTGCAAGCGGAATCAGCTTTTCCGGCAGGTGGTTGAAAATAAAGCCGGCGATACGGTTCGGAATTCTGAAATTTAAAAATCCCTGCATTACTGCTCCGATGGAATCACTCATGCCTTTGCAGTCGATCACCAGAATCACAGGCGTTTCCGTGATTTCAGAAACGGAATACGCTGAACCCTCCGAGCCGTCATAGAAGCCCATAACGCCCTCAATTACGGCGATATCGCAATTTCTGTCAAGCAGATAACAGAGCGTATTTTCATCACAGAAAAAGCTGTCGAGATTCCGCGCCGAACCGGAAATGATTCTGTCATGCATCATAGTATCGAGATAATCAGGGCCGCACTTGAAAGAATTCACCAGAAGCCCCCTGTCTGTGAGAGCTTTCAGAACGGCACATGTGACAGTGGTTTTTCCGCATCCTGAATTTGTTCCGGCGATAAGCAAACGCTTCATGACAGTGACCCCCATATCAGAAATACCGGGTTCTGGGCGTTCAGCATGGTGTGATGTCCGGCTTTTCGGGTGCGTGTGATTGAAATCTGTGTGATATCGGGTTCAGTTCCGGAATCTGAAAAGACTTGCAAGGCATCTTCAAGCGTTTCGAGAGTCACAGCCGTGATGCTGATTTTAGCAGACGGATTTTTCTGACGGATGATTTCAAAAATTTCCCTGAGATTTCCGGAACTTCCGCCGATGAATACTCTGTCCGGAGCTGGAAATTCTGCAAGCGTTTCCGGAGCTGTTCCCTGAAAAATTTGAATATTATCACAGCCGAACCGGTAAGCATTCCGCTTTGTAAGCTGACAGGCAGAAGGATTTTTATCAAGCGCATAGACTTTCCCGTCAGGGCAGTGATAAGCCATTTCAACAGAAACAGAACCCGTTCCGGAGCCGATATCCCAGCAGATATGATTTTTTTCGATTTCCAGAGACAATACGGCAAGATGCCGGATTTCGGCTTTTGTTATCGGCACATGTTCCGGAACAGAAGCATCATAAAAATCAGATTCCGGAATCAAGAACGGCATATTCCGGCAGAAATCTGGATTTTCGGCAATCAGAACGGAAAGATCATTCACGGAAAGATGCTGAAACTCTTCCGCCGTGCCGGACAGAATGCGTTCTTCCGGATAGCCGAGCCGTTCGCCGATGTGGATTTTAATCTGTTTCATGCCGTATTCGCATAATCTCTGACAGAGCTTTTCTGCTGACAGTTCTCCGCCGAGCAGAAAAAAACAGTACCGATTCTGCCGGATGTGAATTACAATATTATTTTCCGTTCCGTGCAGACTGATGAATTTCATATTCTCCCACGGAATGCCGATTTTATCCGCAAAATAGACCGGAGAGGCAATTCCGCTGTAAATATGCAGTTCATGTTCGTTCAGGAGAGCACGGAGTTTTTCCGCACCGCTGTAGAATCCGACATCGCCGGATAATAATACTGATGAGCTGGATTTTTCGCTTGTATGCAGAAAATCAGCAATTTCCTGCGATTTGTAGGCAGTCAGCATTTGTTTTCCGGAATTCTGGAACGGCGCGAGCATCCGCTCCGCACCAATCAGGATTTCAGATTCCTGAATTGCAGTTTCGGCTTCTTTGGTGAGGGTCTGGATTCCGTTCATGCCGATTCCAATCAATGAAACTTTCATTCTGAGAGCATCTCCTTTCTGAGCAGATTCTTGATTTCTTCCAGAGTACAGCCGTTTTCATCCGGCCGGAGCAGAGTTATCATCCGGATACCGCATTTCTGAACGGCTTTGATTTTTTCAGGATAACCGCCAACCGTTCCGCTTTCTTTGGTAAGCAGAATTTCCGCACCGGATTTTTGGATATGCAGAATATTCTGTTCTGTGGAAAACGGCGGTTTTTCTGCGATAATATGATTTTCCGGAAAATCCGGAAGTTTCTGAAACTCTGCTGACGGCAGAACTCTGACCCATAAACGCTTTTGATACTCCCGTATTTGCATGAGTTCCGGAATGGATTTGCTTCCCAGCGTACTGAGGATGATTTTCTGATTCTGATTCAGAATGCGGATTAACTCCGGCAGATTCCGGACAGTTTCGCCGTAGATTTTGGATTTCTGACGTATCAGCCGGATATACCGGATTCCGGATGTTTCGCAGGCAGAACGGATATTTCTAGTCACTTCGGCGGCATAGGGATGTGTGGCATCTATTACTAAATTATATTGATAACTGTGCAATAATAAATCTATTTGTTCTGCATTTAATTTTCCTGTCAGAATCCTGATATCGTCAGAAAGCAGGGATTCCCCGTAAGAAGTCGTTACCGATACTGTAACAGGAATTTTATACTCCGCACAGAAAACGGCGAGTTCCCTGCCCTCAGTCGTACCGCCGAAAATCAGGATTTCAGACATTTCTGTAACCTCTGGGCGTGACCATTCTGCCGTTGATGTTTTTAGTTTCAGAATTGCCGATGAACACAGTCGTGAACATATCAACAGGGGCGTTCCGGAGTTCGGCAAGTGACAGAATTCTGGAACTTTCTTCTTTTCTGCCGATATTCCGGGCAATTCCGCAGACAGTTTCGGGCGATTTGGATTCCAGCAGAATGTCACAGGCTTTTTGCAGATAATCCGGCCGATTTCTGGATGACGGATTATACAGGACGATTACAAAATCAGCTTCGGCAGCGGCTTTCAGGCGTTTCCTGATTTTTTCGGCAGGCGTAAGCAAATCAGATAAACTAATCACAGCAAAATCATGTGTCAATGGTGCGCCGAGCAGTGCGCCGCCGCTCAAAGCAGCAGTCACTCCGGGAATGATTTTTACATCTGTATCGGGATAATTTCCGGCTAATTCGAGAGCCAGACCAGCCATGCCGTATAATTCGGCATCGCCGCTGCATATCAGAGAAACGTTCTGAGTCTGTGCTTCATGCAGAGCCAGACAAACGCGTTCTTTCTCCTGTTTCATGCCTGTGACAGCATATTTTTTTTCCGGGAACCATTCTTTCAGGATTTCGGCGTAGACGGCATAACCCACGATGAGAAAGCTGTTCCGGACAGCAGTTTCAGCTTCTAAGGTCATGCCCTGACGGCTTCCGGGGCCGAATCCGACAATATAAAGTTTCATGATAAATTTCTCCTTTTATGAAAATCCAGCATCACAGGGCATTCTGCCAGCGCGACCGTCACGCCGTTTTCGGCAAATTTTCTGAGAATCAGCTTTCCATGACTATGGATCACAGCACTACGTTCGCAGATATTATCAATTCCAGTGATATGCTTTACAAAATCTGATGCTGTGAATTCTCCTTTTGCAGAGTCAAGAATTTCCGCAGAATAGGTGAAAAACGGCAGCTTTCTGTTCTGACAGAACTCCAGCAGACCGGGTTCTGTTTTTTTCAAATCGATGCTGGAAACGGCACAGATGCGATTTTCCGGAATCTGTGCAAAATCCAGAGCTTTTCTGACAGTTTCAGAAATCTGTCCGGCAGATGTGCCTTTCCTGCATCCGATGCCGAGCACAAGATTTCTGGGTATCAGCAGAAGTGTCACAGGAAAGAGCTCCTGTTCCGGATTTGCCGTGATACAGATGCCTGTCCGGCAGTTCTGATTTTCGGCAAGAATTCCGGGCTTATTCTGATAAGCATAATCGCTGTAGAATCCGATTTTTTCGCCTGTCAGTACGGCCGAGGCGATTTCTTTCGCGGCGGATAAATCCGTAATGATTAAATCATTGGCAGATGCAAAACTATCCGGAGAAAATAATTTTCCGGTATCGGTTGCCGTTGTGATGACCGGAACTGCATGGAGCTTTTCAGCGATGATTTCTGTTAAGGCATTCGCACCGCCGAGATGCCCGGATAACAGAGAAATCACAAATTTTCCGTTATCATCCAGAACCAGAACAGCCGGGTCGCTTGCTTTGGATTTGAGATAAGGCGCGATGCTTCTGACGGCGATTCCGCAGGCACAAATAAAAATCAGTGCGCCGAATTCCGGAAACAGAATTTCCGTCTGCTTTGCGATATTCTGAAATGATACTGCTGTTTCGTCCGTATGACGATAATAACAGAAACGCTGAACTTCATGTTCTGTAAGCTGATTTGCGATTTTCTGAGATAAAATCCGGCCTTGTTCGGTTACTGACAGCAGAGCGATTTTCATGCTTTGACCGCCTTCCGGAATTCGGTTTCAAAATGGGAATCATATAATTTCGAGAGTGCATAATCATCCCCCAGAAAATCACCGACAGTAATCAGAGCCGTTTTTGTGATATGATTTTTATCAGCAGTTTCGGCGAGTTCGGAAATCTTACATCGGCAGATTTTTTCATCTTTCCAGCTTGCTTTATAGACGATTGCCGCCGGAGTATCGGGAGAATAGCCGCCCTGAATCAGCTGTGAAGAAAGTTCTTTCAGCATTCCAGTGCTGAGAAAAATAATCATTGTGGCGTGGTGCGATGCCAGAGAAGCAATACTTTCCCGTTCCGGAACGGGAGTTCTTCCGGCCATTCGGGTGAGAATGACGGTCTGTGAAACATCCGGAAGGGTATATTCTGCTTTCAGAGCCGCCGCCGCTCCGCAGAATGAACTGACTCCGGGGCAGATATCATAATCAATATGCAGAACATCCAGAGCATCCCTCTGTTCCCGGATGGCTCCATAAACAGAGGGGTCACCTGTATGCAGACGGACAGTAATTTTATTTTGTTCTTCTGCTGATTTCATGACAGAAATCACTTCTTCAAGAGTCATATAGGCGCTGTTATGAATTTCGCATCCGGATTTTGCAGATTCCAGCAGTTCCGGATTGACGAGAGAACCGGCATAGATTATCACATCTGCCGATTCTATTAATTTTTGTCCTCTGACTGTGATGAGGTCAGCCGCGCCGCATCCGGCACCTACAAAATGTATCATAAGCAGGATTCCTTTCTGATACGCTGTATTAAATCATCTGCCTGCGAAGTTTTCAGAATCACATCATGCTGATAGGAAAATATCACAGCTCCGATCTGAACAGAATCGTCGGCTCTTGCTTTCAGATGAGATTCTGTTCTTTGTATGAGGATTTCAAGAGTCTGTTCCAGATATCCGGCAGATTTCAGAATATCAAGTGCCGCATCAACGGTGACACATTCCGGAAGCTTCTGCAAAACCGGAAGCGGCACATCAGCCAGAACGCCGCATGTGACAAGTGTTTCCATTCTGCCGTCAGCAATATGGGAATGCGTATTCATGATGCCTGCGCCGAGCTTTATCATTTTGCCGATATGTCCAATCAGAAGAATGCTTGAGAATTCCAGAGAAACGCCGATATCAATTGCTTCTCCGATAAAATTGGAACAGCTGACAGAAGTTCCTTCCGGTATGGGAAGATGCATTTTCAAAAACTGTTCGCTGTAGTTTCCGAGTGTCAGGAGCAGAGTTTCAAAGCCTTCTTTACGGCGGATATTGGCTTCTGTCCGGATGGTTTCAATCAGAGCAGAATTACTCATCGGCTCTACGATTCCTGTTGTGCCGATGATGGAAATGCCGCCTTGAATTCCCATACGGGGATTATAAGTTTTCTTAGCGATTTTCTCGCCGTCCGGGACGGAAATAATAATTCTGAATCCGCCGTGATAGTCATGCAGTTCAGCGATTTCCTGCAAGGCATTTTTTATCATGCGCCTTGGAACGGAATTGATAGCATATTCTCCGACAGGCTGGTCAAGACCGGGCTTTGTGACGATGCCGATGCCTGTTCCGCCTGAAATTTCGATAGTTTCCGGAATCAGAGATACTTCTGAAAAAATCAGGATGCCGTTAGTAATATCGGGGTCATCGCCGCTGTCCTTGATGACAGAACAGATTGCGGAATGCTCTGTCAGATGGCTTTCACTGACCGGGACAGAAATTCTTTCTCCGCCGGGGAGCAGAATTTCAGCATGACTGACGGCAGTTCCGGTCAGAAGCAGTTCCGCAGCAGCTTTTGAGGCGGCAGCGGCACAGGAACCTGTCGTATAGCCGCAGCGCAGTTTTTTTGTTCCTTTGTAGATATATCGTTTCATAGCATTGTCTCTTTTCCTGTGGCAGCATGTTTTTATGAACATTTAGATTATACCATACTTAGCTGTAATTGTCAAATTGTTTTTTTTGATACATTCGCTGAAACAGATTCCGGGGATAAAAAATACGCAGCTGCCCGCACTTCTGTATTGTTCAGAAGAACGCAGTGCGCATTTGAAAACTTTCTGGCATATATTGATTGAATATAACAGACTGAATTTTCAATGCTGTGCCTGTGCAAGCAAAGACTCGACCAAATCACGCTTTTCATAAAGCACACATCCTCCCTCATGGTCATCGAGCAGAATATCACCGCTCCTGAGGGCCGTAAACAAAGGGGACTGCAAAGCCGCACGCAAAGAGGTGTTTTTCACGTTAATATCAGAATACGGCGAAAACGGACAAGGTTCCGCACCGCCGTGTGAATTGATATGGAAAAATCCTCGGCCGGCCGCAACACAGCCGCCGGAGCTTTTCTCATCACCGGGAAAAGAAATATATACCATTTCGGGGCGTTCCTGCCGGAGTCTCAGAATTTCACCTTGCAGAAATTTCCGCTGGGCATCTTCCGGAGCAAGTTCTTTGCTGTCATCTGTCACGGGCACATATTCCACGAAAATTACTGCTTTGCATCCTCTTTCTGACAGTTCATTCAGAAATGCATCAGAACAGACTTCTTTATAATTCTGTTTTGTGACTGTAACCGATGCACCAAAGACGAGTCCTTTTTTCTTGAATTCGTTCATATTGGCGATCAGTTTTTCATAAATGCCTTTGCCGCGTCTTGCATCAGTCATTTCCTGATTTCCCTCAATACTCATGATAGGCACAAGATTCCGGCATTTGTCAAACAATGCAAAATAGCGGTCATTCATGTATGTACCGTTTGTAAATATGGGAAACAGGATATTCTGTTTTTGTCCTGCTGCTTCGATAATATCCCGTCTCAGCATAGGTTCACCGCCTGCCAGAAGAATAAAGCTGATGCCGAGTGCATCGGCTTCATCGAATATATTCAGCCAATCCTCACTTGTCAGCTGTCTGACCGGTTCAGAATCTGTTGTTGCATGACTGCATCGGGAATAGCATCCTGCACAATGCAGATTGCACTGACTTGTAATGCTTGCAATCAGAAACGAAGGAATATGTTCGCCGTTATTTTCGGCAATTCTGCGTTTTTTGGATGCTGTTCTGCTTGCAGCAGCAAATTTCAGCATAAATGCGCTTTCTTTCGGATTTTTGAGTGTTGCTTTCACAGCTTCGGAGACAACACGTTCGATGCCTTTTGAAAGATAATTCTGCAAATCGAAATTTTCATTCATCAATATCACCCCATGATTTTTTTGGCAAATGTTTTTACAGCCTGAATATCATGATTATCCGGCTTTCCTTTGTGCATCATCTGAAAACTGCCTTTGCAGTGGAACTCATCAGCAGAAACAGAAATGCCGGACTGTTCGCAGAGTTTCTTAATCTGTGCATAAGAAGATTCTATCAAAGCGGCAGTGCTGACATTCACAATTTTTCCGATTTTTTCTTTATTTTCAGCAATAAATTTCTTCACATTTCCGTCCACGCCTACCCAGTATACAGAATTGCATAAAAACAGAATATCAGTATATTCTGTGAGTGGTTCTGAAACAGGCAAAGCCTTTGCACTTGTTTCATCAGCAATTGCCTCTGCGAGTTTCTTGGCATTTCCGGTTTTAGAGTAATATCTGACTGCAATTCTCATGATTCTGCTCCTTTTTATAAGACTCCCATTTAAGAAAAGTGTTCCTGCGATAAATCAGAATTTAATAGCTTGAC
>DFJS01000044.1 GCA_002373165.1 Ruminococcus sp. UBA3665 | reverse complement strand
AATGATGAAAAAAATGTCATTATCGAAATCCGGGGCGGCGCAGGCGGCGAAGAGGCTTCTCTGTTTGCGGCCTCACTGTTCCGGATGTACAGCATGTACGCCGAAGCCCATCACTGGAAACTGGAACTGCTGGGGGCAAATCCGACTGAACTGGGCGGCTATAAAGAAATCAGCTTTTCCATCGACGGCACAGCCGCGTATTCCCGGCTGAAATACGAAAGCGGCGTTCACCGTGTCCAGCGTGTGCCGGAAACAGAATCACAGGGCAGAATTCATACTTCCACTGTGACAGTCGCGGTTCTGCCCGAAGCCGATGAAGTCGAGCTGGAACTCAATCCGGCTGATTTAAAAATCGATGTATTCCGTTCCAGCGGCGCAGGCGGTCAGCATATCAACAAGACAGAATCTGCCGTCAGAATTACCCATCTGCCTTCCGGCATGGTGGTGGAATGCCAGGATGAACGCAGTCAGCATAAAAACAAAGACAAGGCCATGAAAGTCCTCCGCGCCAGATTGTTTGAAATCATGAGGCAGGAACAGAATGACCGCATTGCTTCCGAACGGAAATTGCAGGTGGGCACAGGCGACCGTTCCGAACGCATACGGACTTATAATTTTCCGCAGGGACGCATGACCGATCATAGAATTAATCTTACACTCTACCGGCTGGAAAGCATTCTCAACGGCGATCTCGATGAAGTATTCGATGCACTCGCCACGGCTGATCAGGCGGCAAAATTAGCGGGGCAAAATGCATGAATACCAGATTATTACACGATACACAGGAAGATCTTTCTATCGCCGCGGAACTGATCCGGCACGGCGAACTTGTCGCATTTCCGACAGAAACTGTTTACGGACTGGGCGCAGATGCCCGGAAGGAAAAGGCGGTACGGGCAATTTTCGCCGCCAAAGGCCGCCCGGCAGACAATCCGCTGATCGTCCATATTGCCGGGCTGGATATGCTCGGCATGATTGCCGCGGAAGTACCGCCGCTGGCACTGACACTCGCCGGACATTTCTGGCCGGGTGCACTGACAATGATTTTTCCAAAACGGCCGGAAATTCCCAGTGTCACCTCCGGCGGCCTGGATACGGTCGGCATCCGTATGCCGTCACATCCGGCGGCAAGGGCTTTGATTTCTCTTTCCGGATGTCCGATTGCCGCGCCTTCGGCCAATCGTTCCGGACTTCCCAGCCCGACCACGGCAAAACATGTCATGGATGATATGAACGGCCGGATTGCCGCAGTCCTCGACGGCGGACAGTGTGAGGGCGGCGTGGAATCTACTGTTATCTGTTTTGACGATACACAGACGATTCACATTCTGCGGCCGGGGCTGATTTCGCAGGAAGATCTTGCGCCGTATGCCGGCCGGGTTTATGTCGATCATGCCGTTTTTGAACAGATCGCTCCGGAGACAAAAGTGGCTTCTCCAGGGATGAAATATAAGCATTATTCGCCGAAAGCAAAAATTCTTCCCGTCGATGCGCCGGATTTTGATGCATTTGTCAGATATGTCAGACAGCATTGGAAAGAACATACTTATTGTCTGTTATTTGATTCCGACCCGGAACCGGACGGCATTCCCTGCCTGCATTACGGCGACAGCGGCATCCGGCAGGCACATGATCTGTTTTTCCGTTTCCGGGAACTGGATGAACTGGGCGCAGCTCTGGTTTATGTCCGTATGCCGTCGCAGTCCGGAGCCGGACTGTCAGTCTATAACAGACTGATGCGCGCGGCCGGTTTTGAGGTGATCCGGCTATGAACAGCGATCTGCATACTATCGTCGTCGGCCTGACCGGTCAGACCGGCGCAGGAAAAACTACTGTTTCCCGGATTTTTACAGAACATGATTTCATGCCTATTGATGCCGATCAGGTTTCGCGCGAAGTCGTTCAGCCCGGAATGCCCTGCCTGAACGAAATTTTTGATTATTTCGGCGAATGTGTCAGAAATCCGGACGGTACGCTGAACAGGAAAGTTTTGGCAAAGATTGTTTTTACAGACAAGCGCAGACTCGAAAGTCTGAACAGTATTTGCTATCCGTTTATTACGGAAGAAATCTTCCGGCAGATCAATGACTTTGCGGCACAGGGAAAGCGTTATATTCTGCTGGATGCGCCTACATTGTTTGAAAGCCGGGCATCGGATTTCTGCGATATGATTATTTCTGTCGTAGCCAGTCCGGAAATCCGCTGCGCCAGAATCATGACACGCGATGCTATGACCGAACAGGCCGCACGGGAACGCATGGATTCTCAGCTTGACGAAGCGTTTTTTATTCAGCATTCGGATTATGTAATTCATAATAACGGCAATCTGGAACAGCTTGCCGAACTTTCCGGAGAAGTCGCCGAAAAAGCCAAATTATATTTATCAAAATAAATTTATATTTTTCAGAAAGAAGTGTTTGTTATGCCAAGAAAAACAAAAGATGAAATCCAGACTATGAAAGAACAGCTGTTCTCACAGAAACAGCATGCTGCCCATCGCATCGGCAAAACAGAACAGAAAGACTGCGTTCAGTTCTGCCGTGACTATATGGATTTTATGAACACTGCCAAAACAGAACGCGAAATCAATGCGTTTGTCATTGCAGAACTCAAACAGCAGGGCTATCAGGAATTCCGGCCCGGCATGGAACTCCGGCCGGGAGACAAAATTTATCTCGATAACAGAGGAAAAGCTGTCATTATGGCAACCATCGGAACAGCCGATATCCGCGAGGGCGTAAGACTCTGTGCGGCGCATATCGATTCGCCCCGCCTGGATCTGAAACAGCATCCGCTGTATGAAAATCAGGAAATCGGCTATTTCAAAACGCATTATTACGGCGGCATCAAGAAATATCAGTGGCCGACCGTTCCGCTGTCTCTGCACGGCGTTATCGTGAAGAAGGACGGCGAGAAAATCACTGTCCGTATCGGCGAAGATGACAGCGACCCGGTATTTTATATTACAGATCTGCTTCCGCATCTGGCCGATGAACAGATGAGAAGAACTGCACCTCAGATTATCAAGGGCGAAGAATTGAATATCGTCATCGGTTCTATGCCGTATCCGGCTGATAAGGGCAGTGAACTGGTCAAGCTGGCACTTCTGAAGCTGCTGAACGAAAAATACGGCATCACAGAAGATGATTTCATGTCTGCCGAACTGGAAGCTGTTCCGGCCTACAAGGCAAGGGAAGTCGGCTTCGACAGAAGCATGATCGGCGCATACGGCCATGATGACAAAGTATGCTCCTATCCGGCTTTCCGTGCTTCTCTGGATGTGCCTGCGCCGGTACATACCAGCGTAGTTATCCTGACAGACAAGGAAGAAACCGGAAGCGACGGCAATACCGGATTGAAATCGGCATATCTGAAATATTTTCTCTGCGACCTGGCCGAATGCTTCGGCGCAAACGGCCGCGCTGTCATGCGGGCATCCAAATGCCTTTCTGCCGATGTCAATGCCGGATTTGACCCGACTTTCCCGGAAGTGCTGGAAAAAAATAACTGCGCCTATCTGAATCACGGCGTATGCGTGACAAAATTCACCGGCGCAAGAGGAAAATCCGGAACTTCCGATGCTTCTGCCGAATTTATGGGCGAAGTCAGAAAAATTCTGGATGACGGCGGTGTCATCTGGCAGACAGGGGAACTCGGCCGTGTTGACCTCGGCGGCGGCGGTACGGTTGCGGCCTATATTGCCAATCTGGATATCGATACGATTGATATCGGCGTTCCGGTTCTGTCCATGCACGCGCCTTATGAACTCGTTGCCAAAACAGACGTATGGGCGGCTTACAGAGCGTTCAAAGTCTTTCTGGAATCCTGACAGGAGAAACAAGCATGGGAAATTATACAGTCAGCTTTTATGACGGCGATATGAACCGGCGGTTTTTCCGGCATTTTGAAAATGTTTCCGTACAGGAAGCCGAAAATTATATCCGCATTCTGGATCAGGACGAAAATCTGCTGATGCTGATTTCTGTATGTGCCAATACGGTTATTATTGAATCAGATACTTCTTATCTGGCCGGATAATTCAGAAAGGGTTTTTAAAAAATGAAATTGATTTCATGGAATGTCAACGGATTCCGGGCAAATCTGACCAAGGGCTTTGAAACACAGTTCAAAGCCCTTGATGCAGACCTGTTCTGCATTCAGGAGACAAAAATGCAGCCCGAACAGGTGACAACAAAATTCGACGGGTATGAACAGTATTTCAACAGTGCTGTCAAAAAAGGCTATTCCGGAACAGCACTGTTTGCAAAACAAACGCCTTTGCAGGTAACGTTCAATTACGGAATTCATACTGACGAAGGCAGAACAATCATCGCCGAATATGAAAATTTTATATTAATTAATATCTATGTTCCGAACGTACAGCGCGAACTCACCCGGCTGGGTTATCGAATGCAGTGGGAGGACGACTTCCGGAATCTGGTCAGGGAACTGGACAGAAAAAAGCCTTTGATTATCTGCGGCGATATGAACGTTGCCCATCAGGAAATAGATCTGAAACATCCCCGTGCGAATATCGGCAACGCCGGATTCACGGACGAGGAGCGCGGTAAATTCTCGGAATTATTGCAGGCCGGCTTTACGGATTCTTTCCGGTACCTGCATCCGGAGCAGAAAGATGCCTATACCTGGTGGTCGTACATGCGGCAGGCCAGAAGCCGGAATGTCGGCTGGCGGATTGATTATTTTCTGGTCTCGGACAGAATCGCCGGACAAATCACCAAAGCCGAAATCTATCCGGAAATCATGGGCAGCGATCACTGCCCTGTCGGACTGGAAATTTCGCTGTAATCAAGAAAGGAACATCGCTATGAAAAAACATGCTGCAAAAGCAAAAAAGAAATTTTCTCTGTTTTATTTTCTGGGCAGTCTTGCTGCCCTCATCGGCAGTCTGCTGCTGCTTCCGATTCTGCTGGATAAAATCACAAGCTTTGTATATCAAATCAAATACGGCAAACCGGAACAGGATGAGGAAGAAGAGGAAGATTCTGATTTTGATGAAGAATATCCCGAAGATTATGATGCCGGCTATGAGGATGAAGAATAATTCAGGAACAGGAGGATACTATGCTGCTGAAAGCAGTCAAGATCAATAAAATTTATAACGGCGCAGCATTGCTGTCAGATATCGATCTGCAAATAGAAGATCATGACAGAATCGGCCTGATCGGCGCAAACGGATGCGGCAAATCCACGCTGCTGAAAATTCTGCTGGGACAGATTCTGCCCGATCACGAACAGGAAGGCGACGGCCAGATCGTCCGGGCAGCAAAAACTTCCGTCGGCTATCTGGCGCAGTCGGCCGCGCTGGATTCTTCCCTGACCGTCTGGGAAGAAATGCAGAGCGTTTTCGCACAGCTGCTGCAAACACAGGAAAAACTCAAGATTCTGGAACAGCAGCTGGATCAGCATGAAGAAGCCGTTCTGGAAGAATATGACCGTCTTTCCGCATGGTTCCTGAATAACGGCGGCTATGAAATCGATGTGAAAATTAAAACTGTCCTGTTCGGCATGGGCTTTGCACAGGAAGATTTTCATCGGACTGTTTCCGGATTCAGCGGCGGCGAAAAAACAAGGCTTGCACTGTGCAAATTACTGCTGGAATCGCCTAATCTTCTGATTCTGGACGAACCGACCAATCATCTGGATTTTGAAACAATCCAGTGGCTGGAAGAATATCTGCAAACCTGCCGGAGTGCACTGCTGATTGTTTCGCATGACAGGTATTTTCTGGATAAGCTCTGCACAAGTATCTGCGAAATCGAACGCGGCAGACTTACCCGGTTCAAAGGCAATTATTCAGATTATCTGATTCTGAAAGCCGCCGCTGTCGAACGTCAGGCCAAAGAATACGCGCTCCAGCAAAAAGAAATCGCCAAACTGGAAGACTATGTCGCCCGGAACATGGCAAGGGCATCGACATCGAAAAGCGCGAAAAGCCGTCAGAAACAGCTTGATAAAATGGAACGCGTCGAAAAACCCGTTACGGCTCAGAAACGCGCCGGATTAAGCTTCACTTATGAAACAGAACCCCCTCAGGAAGTGCTGGAAGTCAAAAATGCGGATATCTCTGTCGGCGAGGGCAGAAACAGAAAAACACTTTTGAATAATTTGAATTTTCTCGTCCGCCGCGGCGAAAAATTAGGCATTATCGGCGCAAACGGCATCGGCAAATCCACACTGCTGAAAGAAATTCTGAATCTTCTGCCGCATGAAGGCATAATGAAATTTAATAAAAATATCAAAACAGCTTATTTCGATCAGGAAAGTACTAATCTGAACCCGGAAAATACTGTCATTGATGAACTGCATGACAGATTCCCCGCTATGCTCGACGGCGAAATCCGGAATCTTCTGGGTCAGGTGCGCATTACCGGAGAAGACGTATTCAAGCCGATTTCCGCACTCAGCGGCGGCGAACGCGCCAGAGTCTGCTTTGCTCTGCTGATGCTGGAACATGCCAACGTCATGCTGCTGGACGAACCGACCAATCATCTGGATTTGCCTATGAAAGAAGTTCTGGAAGATGCGCTGGATGCCTATACCGGAACACTGCTGTTTGTCTCGCATGACAGGTATTTTCTCCGGCGGCTGGCAACACAGCTGCTGGAACTCACGCCGGACGGAGCTGTTCTGCATCCTTATGGGTTTGAAGCCTATCTGGAAGAAAAAGCCCGTCAGAAGGCCGAAGCGCAGGCGCAGGCACAGGCGGAACAGATTGAAAAAGCACGGCAGGCCAGACAACAGGCCGCGGCTTCTTCCCACAGATCCAAAGCGCAAAGAAGTGCCGATGCTGCCAGACGCAGCCGCATCAAAGAACTGGAAAAACAAATTGAAGATACAGAAATCTGTATCGCCCGGCTGGAAGAACAGCTGACCCTTCCTGAAATCTGTACAGATTATCAGAAAATGCAGGAAGTGTGTCAGGCTCTGGAAGAACAGAAAAACCTCTCGGAAACTTGTTTCGCCGAACTCTGCGAACTGGAAGAACAGTCCTGATCTTTCACGATCTTGTCGAATGCTACAGTTTTCGGCGAAAAGCGATCAGAAAATTCAGGTATTTCGTATATTGCACTTTTTAAAAAAATCGTGTATGATTAAATTATGCTGAATTATTAATCTAAATCTAAGAAAAGAGGATTTTTTTGCTATGAAAATAAAACATTATCTTGCATGTCTCTCAGCCGCTCTGATGCTCGGTACAGCTTTTACCGCCTGCGGCAATAGTTCTGATACATCTTCTCCTGCTCCGGCAGAAAATACCAGCTCCGAAGTCGTACAGGAAGCTCCCGAAACTTCTCCCGTTGCCGCTAACGGCGATGCCAGTGCCGCCGATGAGGATTCTGCTGCTGCTGATGATGAAGATTCCGCAGGTGCAAAGGAAGTTCCTGCTGTGGAAGATATCGATTTTGAACCCAGCATTGCTGCCGAATCCGGTCAGGCATACCTGGCAATCAACGAAGGTCAGGGCTGGATTCAGTACTGGGGCAAAAATGACGATATCGAACATACTATGCTGACTTATAATGCCGGCGTGGCAGATATCACAGGCAACGGTTCCTATACTGTCAGCGTTACTACAGATACCAAAGGCTATCGCTATGATACTACCAAGGATCCTGATGATGATTCTGTCGTTCCGCAGGGTCTGATGTTCGCTTCTGTCATGGTAAGAGACGGCGAAGAGCTTTTCCCCGGTATGGTCATCACCATCGACAGCATTATCGTAGACGGCAAGGAACTGGAACTGACGGCTAAGAATTATACTTCTTCCGATGACGGCGTAGAAACACGTTCCAATATTTATAACCAGTGGGTCGGCGAACTGCCCGAAGATGCCCGCTCGACAGAGGGTGACCTCTATGGTACCGATCTGGCTGCCGATTATTCGCCGATTATTGTCAACCCGGATGATTTCACAACCTGGAAAACCGTAGAAGTCAACTTTACTGTTTCCGGTATCGGCGAAGGCGGCGCAGCTGCCGAAGATGCCGGTTCGGATGAGAATGCAGATGCCGGTTCAGACGAGGGCGCAGTTTCTGATGCAGAATAAACTCATGAAATACACCCGCCTGATGGCTGCCGTCCTGCTCTGTAGTCTCAGCTTTGCCGGATGCAGTGCAGATGCTGTACAGCAGCCTGCCGAAACACAGCCCGTTCCTGAAACAGAGTCTTCCGCTCCGGAAGAAACTGCAAAAAAAATCCCAGAAACAGCCGAAATTCCCGTTGAAGCAGAACTCGGCCTCGAAAATGCCTACAGTGCCGAACCTGGTCAGGCTTATCTGGCCGTTGCCGATGCGGAATGGTGGGTGCAGTACTGGGGTAAGAATCAGGGAGACGGCTACGAACTCGCTTATGATGCCGGTATTGCCGATATTCAGGGCGACGGCTATTATATTGTCAGTGTCAATGCCGATACCAAGGGCTTCCGCTATGCCAAAACCGGCGATGTCAATCAGGATTATGCTGTCACAGGACTGGGAATGCTGGCTGTTATCATCCCCAACGGCGAAAAACTCTACCCCGGAGCTGTCATCAGTGTGGATACGGTCAAAGTGGACGGCGAAGAAATTGACGTGGATGCCAAAAATTATACTATCGCAGAAGAAAACGGCGATACCCGTGCGAATTTATATCTTTCCTGGAGTTCTGCCCCGCCCGTGGATGCCCGTACGCCTGACGGCGCACTTTACGATGAGGACGGCGACCCCACAGGTGCATATAAACAGTATTCTTCCCGGATTGTCAGTGAAGAAAATTTTGAATCCTGGCAGAAAATCGAAGTCGCTTTCACTATTTCCGGAACAGGCAAGGAAAAGCCTTCTGCTGGAGAGAACTCCGCTGAAGAAGGATAGAATTCAAAAATATGCCGATACTATACAGAGGTCAGTGCACTGGCCTCTGTTTTGTAAAAATAAATTTCAGATAACAGAAAGGATTTTTTAGTATGATTCAGACTTTAACACAGAATAATTTTGAAACAGCAATCCAGAGCAGTACTCCTATTCTGGTGGATTTCTGGGCATCCTGGTGCGGCCC
>DFJS01000090.1 GCA_002373165.1 Ruminococcus sp. UBA3665 | reverse complement strand
GAAGAAATGATTTTCCGCAAGTCTGACGGCGGTCTGAGAGTCTTCACAACAACCTATTCGACAGAATATAATATCTACAGTCTGATGCACAATCCGCAGTACAGAGTTCAGGTAGCGGCACAGAACAACGGCTATAATCAGCCGCCGCATACGGACTACTTCCTGGGAACAGGCTATGCACTCCCGACTGCTCCGACTGTTTATAACTATAAGGCTGAATAATTTTAAATCTGAAAGGAATTTTTATAAATTGGAAAAAATAATTGTTATTTATGTAAAACCTGCTTCACAAATGAAACAGGAAGAACTGAAAATTTCAAAAAATATCACTGCTGATAAAAATGCATGGATGAAAACATATCAGTTTGCTGTCAGTACGCAAGAGAATCCTACAGTAACACTTTGCATGGAAGATTTATTTTCTGATTCCTGTATTTTTAAAAATCCCGAAAATAGTCTGCAATGGCATTCAAAATATTATGTCAATCCCAAAAAACCGCAGAATTTGATTTTGCCTGAAAATTTTGAAAGTGTGATTCTGCATGACCAGCTGAATGATATTATGAATTTTATTCTTGACCGGACAGATATTGAACAATTAAGAATGGGCATTATCAGATTAGGACTGCCTATGATTTTTGCTGACGGAGAAGTGCGACTGCTCGGAAAACATCGTGCAGATAGCGAAGTGATCGTAGAGGATTTTAAAACAGGATATTATATTACCGGAAAAGATCTGGATAAAAATGAAAGAAAACAAAGAAAAGAACGTATAAAAACAGATGATTATCCGTGGGTAAAAAATTTTACATGGTATAACCGGCTTGAACAGGCTCTTGAAGATAAGTGGGATAAGTTACAGCTTGTGATGGAGTATGATAACCGGTACCAGATCGAGGGAAAAACAGTCTGCTTATCCGCAGGAAAAAATACTCCCACAAAAGCAATTGGGTTACTGGAAAAAATTATAGGGCATCAACAGAATGAAAAGCCCGGAATTGATGAAAAAACAAGATTTTATATTTTTTATATCAGATAATAAATATTTTCCCTGTTCGTGCCCCGTCACGGACAGGGGAATTTTTTTGCAAAAATTTACAATCAGGATAATTTTTATTCTTGTTTGTGCAAAAATCATAACAATCAGGATATTTTTACTATCTGGATTATGCGAAATTTAAAAAATAATAAAAATATGAAAAAAGTATTGACAAATTATGAATAACATGGTATACTAAATGTAATGAAAGAAAATCACAAAAATCAGCGATTATCCCATGAATTTTATAAAATACAGAAAATAAAAATCTTTCAGCGGCAGAAAAATCTGCCTGAAATGATAGAATATATTACTGGATGTATATATAATATGCTGATTTAACTATATGAATAAAATGTGAATAGATCGTTTAGATTATACGAAAAGGAGAATTTTTATGAAAAATGCTTACAGAACTAAAACTTCGCATTATGCCAGATGCCGCACACTCATGCTCCGTTATAAGAATATGCACAGAATCAGATTCTTTCTGACTTGTGTGATTCTGTTTGCAAACTGCTATTTTCATGTCATTACACTGCCGATTCTGCATTATGCCGATCTGGACAGAGCTACGGCACTGTTGTGGGGCATGTTCGCGTTTGTCATCAATCTGGTGATTTTTGTCACAGCATTCTGTGCATCAGCCGAAAAACTCAAGCTGGTATATCTGCTTCTGGTGCTGATTATTCTTGGCTCTGTGATTGGCTTTCTGCACCCCTATGCCGGGATTGCGCTGGGAATTATCTTTCTGTCACAGCTTCCGGAATGCATGAAAATGCGCTGGATTCAGAAACAGCAGGGCTATCCGTACTTCAACGAACGCTACCAGCGTCAGGTGGATGTCAAAATTGCCAAATCCCAGTATATCAATGACCCTGTGTATCAAAGACCGGGAAGCCGCAGCGAAATTGTTGTGTTTTCCATGCCGGATGAAAAAAAATAATTTATTTATCAAATGCCGCTTTCTCAAAGCGGTATTTTTTTGCCGGAGCTTCCGTGCATACTTGACGGATTTTCGGAAGTATGCTATACTTAATGTAACAGATTTTTAAATCAGAAAGGAATGTGAAGAAAATTTATGTTTGCAGTTACAAACAGTGTGGGAATGTTCGGCATGAATGCGTTCCCTGTTACAGTAGAGGCAGAGGTATTCAAAGGGCATCCCCAGTTTGATCTCAGCGGCCTGCCGGATATCGGCATCAAAGAAAGCCGCGACCGTGTCAGAAGTGCCGCTTCTTCCGTGGGAATTCAGTTTCCGAAAGGGAGAATTCTGATTAATCTTGCGCCGGCTGATGTGAAAAAATCCGGTTCGTCGTTCGATCTGGCAATTTTTGTTTCTCTGATGCAGGCAATGGATATTCTGCCTTTGCGGATGCCGGAGCGGATTTTTATCGGCGAACTCGGTCTGCACGGCACAGTGCGCAGTGTGCGCGGCGTGATGACGATGACAATGCTTGCCAGAAAAAACGGCTGCCGGGAAATTTATGTTCCGAAAGAAAATGTCAGGGAAGCCGCTGTCATCGAAGGCATTCGGGTATACGGAATTTCTTCTGTAGAAGAACTGATGCTGCATCTGGTAGGACAGGAACTGCTTTCTCCGGAACCGTATTGTCAGCCGGATGCATCAGTTTCTCCTGCCAGTATGCTGGATTTCAGCGATGTGCGCGGCCAGTTCAAGGCCCGGAGCGGAATGGAGCTTGCTGCTGCCGGAGGACATAATATTCTGCTGATCGGCAGTCCCGGCAGCGGAAAAAGTATGCTTGCCAATCGGCTGCCGACTATTCTGCCCCAGATGACAAAAGAAGAAATTCTGGAAACCTCCAATGTTTATTCCGTGGCAGGCCTGCTGACACCGGAGCGGCCTTTGATTACTCAGCGGCCGTTCCGTTCGCCGCATCATACGATTTCTACTTCCGGGCTGGCAGGCGGCGGAAGCATCCCGACTCCGGGAGAAATTTCTCTGGCGCACAACGGCGTGCTGTTTCTGGATGAACTGGCAGAATTCAAGAGAAATACGCTGGAGGTGCTCCGTCAGCCGCTGGAAGCAAGAAAAGTGGTGATTTCCCGTGTTTCCGGAACCGCAGAATATCCGTGCAGTTTTATGCTGGCGGCGGCCATGAATCCATGTCCCTGTGGCTACAGCGGTTCGCCGCTGAAAAAATGTACCTGTACACAAAAACAGATTCATAATTATATTTCCAGAATTTCGGGGCCTATGCTGGACCGGTTCGATCTGCATGTAGATGTGGATCCCGTGCCTTATGAAGAACTTGCCGCTCAGGAAAAGCCGGAAAGTTCAGCTGTAATCCGGGAACGTGTCGAAGCCGCCAGAAAAAGACAGGCGCGCCGTTATGCCGGGCTGGGATTCTACAGCAATGCAGCGATTCCGGATCATCTGCTGAATGAATTTTGTCAGATGGAACACGATGCCGAAATTATGTTCGGCAAAATGTACACATATTATCATATGAGTGCCCGTACAGGAATGCGTGTCAAGAAAGTAGCGCGTTCTGCGGCCGATCTGCACGGCAGTGAAAAAATTCAGTGCGAAGATATTTCTATGGCCGTACAGTTCCGGGGATTCGACAGCAAATATCTGAAATAAATATCTTACAGAAAACAAACAGAAAAGAGAGAACAAATTTCATGAAACATTTTTGGAGTAAAATCAAAGGCTATATCAAAGCATCGGATAACAGTCTGATTCTGGCATGTATTTTCTGCTCTGCGGTCAGCTGTGTGATGCTGTGGAGCATTGCGCAAAATGAACTGCTCGACCGGTGCGATTTCAGTACATTCCGGACACAGCTGACGGCAAGTGTTCTGGGACTTGGAATGATTGCCGTCCTGAGTGTAATAGACTATAATAAAATCATCCGGCTTTGGTGGATTTACGCGCCGCTTGCCATCGGATTGGTAGGACTGACTTTTACAAGTCTGGGATATCGCCGCGGCGGCGCGGACGATCAGGCCTGGATTGCCATCGGCAATTTTTATCTTCAGCCTTCTGAACTGCTGAAACTTGCATTTATCCTGACATTTTCGTTTCATCTTGCCAAAGTGGAGGAAACTATGAATCAGCTGGGAAATATGCTGCTGTTATGCCTTCATGCGGCTGTGCCCATCGGACTGGTTGCCAAACAGGGCGACTATGGCACTGCAATTGTATTTGTCATTATTTTTCTGGCCGAAATTTTCAGTGCCAAAATTGCAGTCAGGTATATCCTGGCGGCAGCAGTTTCCATTCCGGCGGCCTGTCTGTTCGCGTGGAACTTTCTGCTTTCAGATATGCATAAAAACAGAATTCTTGTCATCATTCATCCGGGCACAGACCCTGAAAATCTGGAATATCAGCAGGATCTGGGCATTGCCGCGCTGGCAAACGGAAAAATTTTCGGTACGGGCTTGCAGAGCGAAAACGGCTATGTCCGCGTTCCGGAAATGCATAACGATTTTATTTATGCCTATCTTGGACAGACATGGGGTCTGGTAGGCTCTTTGCTGGTGCTGTTTCTGCTGACGTATATCTGCCTGAAAGTGCTGACAGACAGCCTTCATGCCAAGAATTATCAGGGAAAATTTATCTGCATCGGCACATTCGGCATGATTTTTTCGCATTGTTTTATGAATATCGGCATGGTACTGAAAGTAATGCCTGTAATCGGCATTCCGCTTCCGTTTATGAGTGCCGGCGGTACTGCGGTAGTATGCATGTATACGGCAATTGGCATTGTCAACAGTACAAGATGTCACAATGTGCGAAAAAAACGTATGTTCTACGAGGCCGAACCCGAACGGTAAGGAGTGACTTATGAAGAAAAAACATATTTCTGTCAGCCTGATTCTGTTGATTCTGCTGATGATTGGCATTTTCTGTCTTTCGGCACAGCCGGCAGATGAAAGTACTCTGACAAGCTCCCGGTTCTGTCGGCTGGCGGCAAGGCTGATGTTCAGCAATTACCAGTCCTATGACAGTGCATTGCAGAAACAGATTGTGGAAGGCCTGACGCATATTGTACGCAAAGCAGCGCATTTTACAGAATATGCCCTCATGGGTTTTCTATGGTATCTTCTGCTGAGAAAAAAGAGGCTGAATCTTCTGCTTTCTGTGGGAGCAACCGCTTTTTATGCCGCAAGTGACGAACTGCATCAGAAGTTCGTGGCAGGACGTTCCGGACAGATTTCAGATGTAATTCTGGATACATGCGGCGGATGCTGCGGCGTACTGGCCGCTTTTGTCCTGCTTTGTGTGCTGTACTGCTGTACTGATCAGAATGTCATGAAATGGGGTGTATGGAAAAAATGAAACGCTGGAGTAAATTGCAGAAAAAAATTTATGAAATTCTTGACCCGGATCTGGAAATTCAGATTCACCTGACTGTTTACAGAATGAACACCTGGCGCGGTTCTGTCGATCTGCCAAGATACTGGATTACGCTGGGAAAAGAAATTATTTTCGATTATCCTGCCGGTTTCATGAACCGGAAAGGCTTGGTGCAGAATCTTGCCGGAACAGAATACTATTATCCGTATGAATGCGATATTTCTGCGATTTCTGATTTTCTGGAAGAATATCTCAATACTCCCAAAGAGCTTGTTTTTTCCGCGCATTTTGAACATGATCTGTGGGGGCTGGCCAATATCCTGAAAGCCGCCGATAAACGCACAGGAATCAGAAGACTGCGGCTTCTGAAAAAAAGAACCGGAAATCAGGCCGCACAAAAAATTATTTCTAAAAGACTGTCATAAAAATTCCGGCAGAGTCTGTGCAGACTCTGCCGGATGATTTTATAAATAGATTAGAATGCTTTGTTCCAGCGGTTGCTGAAATCTTCCAGAAAACTTTCAAAAGAAGCAATATCCGGGTTTTCTTTCAGGAACAGGAACACCAGCGAACGCTTTTCAGAAAAACTGGAAATATCCAGTTTCTTGACACGGTCTTCCATGCCCTGCATACTGGAGGCATAAGCAAACTGGATGCCAACTCCGGCGGCGGTCAGCTCGCGGAGCGAAACAGATGTTCCGGCGGTCATGGTGTGCTGGAATTCGTCCGGCAGAAGCTTGTGCTGTTCCAGTACAGATTCCAGAACGGCACGGTCGGCAGAGCCTTTTTCGCTCATCAGCAGACGTTCCGGAAGAAGCTCTGAAATTGCTTCCAGATTTTTGGTATGATTCTTTGCGGCATAACAGCAAAAGTCAATTTCTCCTACCGGTCTGCTTGTAAAATGGGTACATTCGCTGATGCTGTCGGCAAGAATAAAATCCAGCTGGCCGTTTTCCAGCATGGTGATCAGATCTTCTGTTTTCTTGACAAACAGACTGATTTCCGGCGCATTGTCCTGCTTGAGAATATCAGCAATTATTTTTGCCGCAGCAGTTTCACCGAATTCTTCCGGATAGCCGAAGCGCAAAGCCTGACGGGCATCGCCCATGCGCTGGAGATCGGCAACGATTTTGGCACTCATTTTTGTCATGGCTTCTGCCTGGCGGCGGAGATATTCGCCTTCCGGGGTCAGGCGAAGGGTTTTGCCCTCATAGCTGAATAATTTGCACTGATATCTTCTTTGCAGATATTTGATGTGCTGAGTCACAGAGGGTTGTGTAATATCCAGCAGACGGGCTGTTTTGGTGTAGCTTTTTGTCTCACATAACTGTAAAAAAGTAGCAATTCTGAAGTCTAACATAGGTATAATTCTCCTTCTTATATTATTATATTGAGTTATATAATTATTTTACACAATTTTTTAAAGTTTGTCAAGTATTTTCTTATATTATATATAAAAAGTTTAAATTTCAGACACATTTTCCCAATTATTTCATATAGTGCAGTATCATCAGTTTTCAATTTGCGAAAGGATGCGTTGTATTATGTGCGGTATTGCAGGCATGATTGATTTTCAGCAGGATCTGCGTCAGCAGGCACAGGTGTTTGAAACCATGCAGAAAGTGCTCGGCCGGAGAGGCCCCGACCAGAACGGCATTTTCCTGACCGAACATGCGGCTATGGTACATACCCGCCTTGCTGTAATCGACCCCGAAAACGGAAAACAGCCTATGCAGTTTACAGACGGACAGGAAAACTATACTGTGGTCTATAACGGCGAACTCTATAATACAGAGGAAATCAGAAATAAACTGAAACAGGAACAGATTGATTTTATTACCCATGCCGATACAGAAGTGCTCCTGAAAGCCTATATGCAGTACGGCGCGGAGTGTGTGAAGCTGTTCAACGGAATTTTTGCTTTTGCTGTCTGGGAAGAGAAAAAACAAAGGCTGTTCCTTGCCAGAGACAGAATCGGCGTAAAGCCATTGTTTTATTATCAGACGGATGCCGGGCTGATTTTCGGTTCGGAATTAAAGGCCGTTCTGGCACATCCTGCCGTTCCGCATGAAATTGATATGAACGGCATCAGTCAGCTTCTGCTGTTCGGCCCCGGCAGAACGCCCGGATGCGGCGTGTTCCGGAATATGAAAGAAATCCTTCCGGCACACTGCGCGTATTATACCAGAGAATATGGCCTGCAAATTTCCTGCTACTGGCAGCTCGAAGCACAGGAACATAAGGAAAATTTTGCACAGACTGCCGAACACGTCCGCTTTCTGCTGACAGATGCCATTCAAAGACAGCTTGTCTCTGATGTTCCAATCGGAACGTTTTTGTCCGGCGGACTGGATTCCAGTCTGATTTCTTCCGTTGCCGCCCGCGAATTCGCAAAGCAGGGCAGAACTTTGCATACTTTCTCGGTCGATTACCGGGATAATGATAAATATTTCAAGAAAAGCAAATTTCAGCCTAACAGCGATCCGGAATTTATCCGGCATATGCAGAGCTATCTCAATGCCGAACATCACTGGACAGTGATTGATACTCCTCAGCTTGCCGGAGCTTTATATGATGCAGTTCAGGCACGCGATCTGCCCGGTATGGTCGATGTAGATGCTTCTTTATTATTATTCTGCAAAGAAATAAAACAGCATGTGACAGTTGCGCTCTCCGGCGAATGCGCTGACGAACTGTTCGGCGGCTATCCGTGGTACCGCGATCCGGAAATCCGTGCCGCATATGGTTTCCCCTGGTCGCAGAGCACGGCGTACCGGCTTACGTTTGCAAAACCCGAAATTGCGCAGATTTTAGAAAAAAATCATGATATCGATCATGAATATCAGGCAACTCTGCAAAGAACCGCTCTGCTGCCCGGAGAATCCGGCACGGAAAAACGCATGAAAGAAATGATGCGCCTGAATCTGGATTGGTTTATGCAGACGCTCCTTGAACGGAATGATATAAAAGAAAATAAAATATATCGCCGTTATTTTAATATATATATTCAAAGCCCTTCCTTGTTTTATCTGAACCGGAAGGGCTTTTCAGACAGAAAAACAGTATGCTTGTATATTAAAATTTTAAATTTTCTGCATGAAATCAGCAGACTGTTGCATAAAATTTTTCATAGCAAGAATGAGGAGGCGTTTTTAATATGGATATCATACAGAATGAAACGCATCACACAGCAGAACCGTCTGCAATATCAGATCAGAAAACAAAACAGATTGATAACCAGAAAATCGCTGTCGTGTCAGTATTTCCGTCACTCACAGAAGAAGAAAAAGTGTCCGGCCGTATCAGGATAACAGGACTGCTCCTGCAAATCATAGAGGAAGATATTTAACTATGACTGCAATTTATGCAAGACAGTCCGTCGAAAAAGAAGGCTCCATCAGTATTGATACGCAGATAGAATGCTGTAAAATGCGAATAAATCCCCCGGATAATACGGTCAGAATCTACAGGGATGAGGGCTACAGCGGAGCAAATACAGATCGTCCGGCGTTTCAGGCACTGATGCAGGATGTGGAAAACGGCCTGATTCAGAGAGTCATTGTCTATAAGCTGGACAGAATCAGCCGTTCACTCAGCGATTTTGCAGAAATTACAAAAAAATTTGAAACATACAGCGTTACTTTCACCAGCATCAATGAAGAATTCGATACAACCAGTGCTATGGGCAGAGCTATGTATAATATCGTCATGATATTTGCACAGCTTGAACGCGAAACAACACAGAAACGTGTCAAAGATGCGTTCTATGCAAGAATGAAACAGGGCTTTTTTGTTTCCGGCGTTGCACCGATCGGATTTGTCAAAGTACCGCATGAAATTGGCGGCATTCAGACAAAAAAATTAGAAGCTGACCCGGAACTGGTGCCTTTTGTCAGATATATCTATCAGCAGTATGATGAACCAGTTTCCAGTATTGGCAGTATTCTGAAAACTGTTAATCAGAATTATCAGAAATTCGGACTTTCTGCGCCGATTTCCAACGTGCGCCTGAGCAGAATTCTGCGGAATCCCGTTTATGTCCGCGCAAATGTGGATGTTTATCATTATTTAAAAAACAAAGGTGCAGAAATGATAGATGCTGTCACAGAGTTTGACGGCACACGCGGATGTTCTGTGTATGCTGACAGACATTCCAAGACAACCAGCAAATTTACTGACCTGACAGGAGATTATGTGAAATTAGGCTGGCATGAAGGAATCATCCCGGCAGAACAATGGATTCGGGTACAGCAGAAACTTGATCGCAACAAACAGCTGAAAAATACAGGAAAAGGCTCTTACAGCTGGCTTTCCGGCATTGTAAAATGCGGTTACTGCGGATATGCCCTCACAGCAGCAGGAAATCAGAAAAACGGCAGACAATATATCAACTGCGGCGGCCGGAAACAGAAAATCTGTTATGAACGCAAATCACATATCACATTCACAGAACTTGAACATATCGTGGAAAGCGAATTGCTGCGCTATTTGAAAAATTATCACTTTGCACGGATTTCTCCACGGAAAAATAAAGAAAAAGAAATGCATCACCTGAAAGCAGAGCTGGAACGCCTGGAACAGGAAGAAAAAAATCTGACAGAAAAGCTTCTGACAGCCTCCGGCAGTGAGTTTGCCGAAATCATGCAGGTACTTAATACTCAGCTGAAACAGCTCCATATACAGCAAAATCAGCTGAAAGATCAGTGCACACAGTTACAGCTGTCGCAGACAATACAGCACCCGGAACAGAAATTGCAGCAGTATTTTAATACATGGAATACTCTGCCGATGGAACGCAAAAAGGCTGTTTGCAGGCTGTTTATCAGTAAAGTGATATTTCGCGATGACAGAATTGAAATTCATTATCTGACAGAACAAATTAATCCCGATGAAAACTAGTGTCCGCTTGGCAGGGCACTGTTTTTTTTGAAATATCAGTAAGCAGATGCTTACTAATATTATATTTTTTTATAGCTGATTCTCAAAAAGAACCATTGGACAAATAATAAATTCTGTGCTATACTAATATCATACTAAATATATCAAATTAGTAGAAATTATATCGTGAAAGGAACGATAGGATTTATGGGCAAAAGAACAATCAATCTGGATATGTCCGAATGCGAAAACCGTGAAATGCGCCTGGGTACAATTATTGCATGGGACGGCAGTGCTTCGGAATTAATTGAACAGTCCGGCTATGAATCCCGCAGTCAGCGCAAAGGCAGCGGATGTCCCGGAAACGGCAGCAAAGCCTGCAAATTGTGCGAACTGAATTCTCCGATGAATCAGCAGACAATGTGCACCAATGCGATTGTAGAATGTCAGGCCGGCAATCTGACTGACTGCATTCTGATTCAGCATTCTCCCATCGGCTGTTCCGCAGATAATGCGCATTTTAATCTTGCTTTCAAGAAAGGCCTGAAAAAACGTCACAAACCTGTGCAGAATCTTCAGATTTATAATACCAATCTGCTGGAAAATGACATGGTATTTGGCGCAAGTGACAAACTCCGCCGGACAATCCGGGAAGTCATGGAACGGCATCATCCCAGAGCAATTTTTGTTTCTATGGCATGTGCCACGGCAATCATCGGCGAGGATATCGACAGTATCTGCGACGAACTGGAGCCGGAAGTAGGAGTGCCTGTCATTCCGCTGCACTGCGAGGGATTCCGCTCCAAACACTGGAGCACAGGATTCGATATTGCACAGCACGGCGTACTGCGGCAGATTGTCAAACGGGAAAATATTCATAAACAGCCGGATTTGATTAATATCATCGCGCTGTGGGGAACGGATTATTTTACAGAAATTTTAAAGCCGCTCGGCCTGCGCGTGAATTATATGATCGATACTGCAAGCTATGACGAACTGGCACAGGCAAGCGAAGCCGCGGCTACGGCAACGTTCTGCCATACGCTCGGCTCCTACATGGCAACTGCTCTGGAAGAGCATTTCGGCGTGCCTCAGGTAGATGCTCCTCAGCCTTACGGCGTTGCCGGAACAGATGCCTGGCTGAGAGCCATCGGAAAAATTGTCGGCAAAGAAGAGGAAACAGAAGCCTATATTCAGCGCGAACATGAAAGAATCTTCCCGAAATTGCAGGAACTCCGCGAAAAGCTCCGCGGCGTGAAGGGCTTTGTCATGACCGGTTCTTCCTATGCACACAGTCTGATTTCTGTATTGAGAGAGCTGGAAATCGAAGTGGACGGCTCTGTTGTATTTCATCATGACCCTGTTTACGATGGCGGACATGAAAATTCCAATACTCTGAAAACGCTGGTAGATTCTTACGGGGATATTCCTCATTTTACAGTCAGCAAGACACAGCCCTATCAGCTGAACGCACTGTTCAAACGAGTGCATACGGATTTTGTCATCATCCGGCATCAGGGGCTTGCTCCGGAAGCCGCTAAACTGGGAATTCCGTCCCTGGCAATGGGCGATGAACATTATCCCGTCGGCTATGACGGCATTATCCGCACAGGAGAAACACTGCTGGATATTTTAAGCCGGAAAAAATTCAATCAGGTATTATCACGCCATGCAAGAAGTCCCTATAATGACTGGTGGCTTTCACAGACAGATCCGTTTTTACTGGCGCATCAGCCGGAAATTCTGGACGAACGTGTGAATCTGAAACAGAAAAGAAAGGGGAAATAATTCATGGCAAAGACAAAAAAACTCAGTGCAATTACACATCCGCATTTTGGGTGCACCATCGGCGGAGCATATTCCGTTACGGCAATCAAAGGAGCTGTGCCGATTTCCAACTGCGGCCCCGGATGTATGTATAAACAGTATTTTCATCTTAGCTTTCTGAACGGCTTTCAGGGTGCCACAGGAGCCGGAGGCGGCAATATTCCCAGTGCCAATGTGGGCGAAAACGATATCGTTTTCGGCGGCGCAAAAAAGCTGGATGCCCTGCTGCAATCCACGCTTGCTTTGTATAACGGCGATCTGTATGTAGTGCTGACAGGCTGTTCCGGTGAACTGGTCGGCGATGATGTCGGTTCCGTTGTCCGGAAATATCAGGAAGCAGGCTATCCTGTCGTTGCTGCCGAAACCGGCGGCTTCAAGGGAACAAATCTGAACGGGCATGAAATCGTTGTGAAAGCAATTATTGATCAGTATGTCGGCGAATATACAGGCTGCGAAAAGAAAAAAGGTTTGCTTAACCTCTGGTTTGAAACGCCGTATTTCAACACGAACTGGCGCGGCGATTATCTGGAACTTGTCCGGATTCTCAAAGCAAGCGGTTTTCAGGTGAATGTTCTGTTCGGCCCCCAGAGCGGCGGCGCAAAAGAATGGAAAAAAATTCCGAAAGCACAGTTCAATCTTGTCGTTTCTCCGTGGGTAGGAGTCGGCATTGCAGAGCATCTGAAAGAAAAATATCATCAGCCTTATCTGCATATTCCCGTGATTCCTGTCGGAGAAGAAGCCACTACGGCATTTATCCGTCAGGTAGTGGAATTCGCCGGAATTGATCCGAAAAAATCAGAAAAATTTATTCAGGAAGAAGAAGAGCTGTATTATTATTTTCTGGATTCGTTTGCCGATTTCTTCTCAGAATACTGGTTCGGCCTGCCATCCAGATTTGCCGTTGTCGGCGACAGTGCCACAAATCTGGCCTACTCGAAATTTTTAGCTGATCAGATCGGTCTTGTTCCGGTCAAGCAGATTATTACAGATAATCCGCCGGAACGTTTCCGGGAAGCCATTGCCGAACAGTTCCGGAATATTTCCGAAGGTGTTTCTATCGAGCCGGAATTTATCGAAGACGGCTATCTTGTAGAACAGTCGCTGGATAAGGCGGAATTCGGACAGAGTGTTCCTTTGATTCTGGGTTCTACCTGGGAAGGCGATGTTGCAAAGCGCAAGAATGCACTGCTGATTGAAATTGCAGCTCCGGCCTCGGAAAAAGTAGTCATCAACGGAAGCTATATCGGCTACAGGGGTGCACTCCAGCTGCTGGAAGATATTTATACAGCATCTGTTGCCGGAAATTAATCAAAGCAAATGACAGAAAGGATGCAGGTTTATGAGAAAGAGAAATATTTTTGCACCGTTTGTATTATTATCCGTATTTCTGACCGCCTGCGGACAATCCGGCGCGGAACAAAATCCCGCTCCGGCAGAAACACAGGCACAGGCAGAAAATCCAGCCGCTCCGGCCGATACACAGCCGGAAACGGAAGCTCTTCCGGAATACACTTCGCCGGAAAAAACAACCCTCAACGTAGGACATCTGAATTCTACGGCGCATCTGCTGGCATTTGTCGCCAAAGAAGAGGGACTGTTCGCAGAAGAGGGGCTGGATGTGACTCTGACACAGCTTTCCAATGGCACGGAGCTTGCTTCCGGTCTGGAATCCGGAAAACTGGATGCCGCTCTGATCGGTTCGGTTCCGTCGATTACCATGCAGGCCGCCGATCATGATCTGACTATTTTCGGCGGTGCCATGACAAACGGTCACGGCTATGTGATTAAATCAGAATATACCGAAGGCCTTGACAGCTGGGATTATACTATCCTGAAAGGAAAAAATGTCGCCGTTGCCAAAAATACAATGGATGATCTGGAATTGCAGCTGCTGCTCCGTGATGCCGGAATCGCACTCGGCGAAGGAGAAGACGAAGTCAATCTTGTATATTTCGACAGCCAGAGCAATGCCTATGCGGCACTCTCCAATGACGAAATTGATGCCTGCTCGGTTTATTCTCCCTATGCCTCGCTGGCGAAGAGTCAGGGCTATGAAGTTGTTTATTATGATAAAGATTTTGCACAGTTCGAGAATCAGCCGTGCTGCCGTCAGGTCACAACCGGCGCACAGCTGGCAGAATCCCCGAATACTTATATTGCCTTTGAACGCGCTATGATCCGTGCGTATCAGTTTACACAAAGCAATCATGAAGAAACAATTGAAGATGTTGCAAAATATATTGATATTGCTCCCGATCTGATTGATATTGAAGTCTACGGCGGATTCAGCAGTTCTCATCCCGACCCGGACAAACAGGCAACCGTCCGCCTGAAAGAAGACGTTGTCTCGCTCGGTCTGATTGAAGATTATGACATCGAACCGCATTATAATACAGAAATTTATCAGACTGCACTGTCGCAGATTCTGGAAGCGTATCCGGAAGAAAGTATTTATCAGGATATGAAAACACATTTCGATACTTTTGAATAAGAGGTGATTTTCTTATGAAATTTCGGGTTGCAGTGGCATCGACAGACGGTATTGTCATCAATCAGCATTTCGGCCACGCGGAAAAATTTCATATCGCCGAACTGGATACGGATACTCTGACATATCAGTATCTGGAATCCAGAAATGTACAGCGGGTATGTCAGGGACATGAACACAGCGAACACAGTTTTGATGCCGTTCTGGAAACACTCAGCGATGTGCAGGCAATTCTTGTCGCCAAAATAGGCCAGGGAGCTTCTGATTATCTCGAACAGCACGGAATGCTGGTTTACGAATCGCCGTTCCTGATTAATGCAGTGATTGAAAAAATTCTGAAAGATAAAATCTGGGAGGTGGATGCATGGCAATCTCATACGAAGAACTGACAGACAAACATCCCTGTTATGCCAGAGGAAAACGAAATCAGACCGGCAGAATCCATCTTCCGATCAGTCCGGTATGTAATATAGAATGCCGTTTCTGCGACAGAAGAATCAACGATTTTGAACAGCGTCCCGGTGTAGCATCTACTGTAATCAAACCGGAAGAAGCAATTGATGTGATTCAAAAATCCCTGGAGCTGTGCCCGGCAATTAAAGTCGCGGGAATTGCAGGCCCCGGCGATACGCTTGCTTCTGATGATGCACTGCAAACATTCCGGCTGATTAAAGAACAGTTTCCGGATCTGGTCAAATGCATGAGTACAAACGGATTGTTATTATCCGAAAAGGCACAGGAAGTCATCGATGCCGATATCGATTCTCTTACCGTGACAGTCAATGCCGTTGACCCGGAAATCGAAGCAAAACTCAACAGAGGGATTCTCTGGCACGGCAAGCATTATACCGGCACAGAAGCGGCTGAAATTTTAATTCAAAATCAGCTGGAAGGCATCCGGAAAGTCAGTGCCGCCGGAATTACCATCAAAGTCAATACGGTTCTGGTAATCGGCATCAATGACCAGCATATCGAAGAAATTGCTAAAACCGTCAAAGAAGCCGGAGCTTCTATTTATAATATCATTCCGCTGATTCCGCAGCACGAGCTGAAAGATTATCCTGCCCCTACCTGTGCACAGATTGACGGCGCACGGCTCCGGGCACAGAAATATATCGATGTATTCCGGCATTGTCAGCGATGCCGCGCCGATGCAATCGGCATTCCCGGCGAAAAAGATTTCGGCGATCAGATCTGGGTTTCCAGAATCGCCCGGAAAGATACGTTTTCGCACGGATGAAAAATTACAAAGTCTCCATGCCCGCAGGAGCTTTATCCTGCAATGGTCTGCACCGCCTGCTCATAAGCGGTGCAGAACCTCCAAGAAATATTTTAATAATCCTGAAAGGAAGTATGATTTATGGCAAAAGAAATCAGACAGATTGCAATCTATGGAAAAGGCGGTATCGGCAAATCCACTACAACACAGAATCTGACTGCCGGTCTGGTCGAACGCGGCAGTAAAGTCATGGTCGTAGGCTGTGACCCTAAAGCCGATTCTACCCGTCTGCTGCTGGGCGGACTCGCGCAGAAAACTGTACTGGATACTCTCCGCGATGCCGGAGAAGATATCGAACTGGAAGATATCCTCAAAGAAGGTTTTCACGGTACTAGATGCGTGGAATCCGGCGGCCCTGAACCCGGAGTCGGCTGCGCCGGCCGAGGTATTATTACTTCTATCGGTCTGCTGGAACGGCTCGGCGCATATACAGAAGATCTGGACTATGTGTTCTATGACGTGCTCGGCGACGTTGTCTGCGGCGGCTTTGCAATGCCTATCCGCGAAGGCAAGGCAAAAGAAATTTATATCGTCGCCAGCGGCGAAATGATGGCACTCTATGCCGCAAATAATATCTCCAAAGGCATCGCACGCTATGCCAAACAGGGCGGCGTTCGTCTGGGCGGTATTATCTGCAACAGCCGCAAGGTAGACCGCGAACGCGAACTCGTCGCCGCATTCGCAAAAGAACTCGGCACACAGCTGATTCATTTTGTTCCTCGTGATAACGAAGTCCAGCGCGCCGAAATCAGAAAGAAAACTGTGATTGAATATAATCCTCAGGCACATCAGGCGGATGAATACCGCGAACTCGCCCGTAAAATTGAAGAAAATACTTCTTTTGTGATTCCGAAGCCCCTGACACAGGAACGCCTGGAAGAAATTCTGGTAGAATACGGACTGCTCGACGGTCTGGAAGATCAGTATGCAATCTGATGGGAGTGACCGGAGCATGAAAATTGATATTGACAGAGTTTCCGTCGTTACGCCGGATACCAACATCGGCGATCTGGTATTGTTCCATCCCGAAACGGCTGATATTTTATACGAAATCGGTATGCATTGCCTGGGATGTCCGGCATCCGGAGCCGAAACTGTTCGTCAGGCCGCCGAAGTACACGGAATCAATGCCGAAGCACTCACAACACTGCTGAACCGGAAAATTCATCCCGAACAGGGATAAAAAAATTGTGCATCAGATAAAAATCTGATGCATATTTTTTTCAAATATTGTTTAAAATGATGATAATATCGAAATAAAAAATTCTTGCATCAGTTGACAGGTCAGAAAAGATCTGATATAATTTATAATATATCAAACTACCGGAGGCGTGATAAATGGAAAAAATGAAAATGCAGTCCGCAGATCTTGCGGAACAGAATCTCAGAAAACTGGAAACACTGTTTCCCAACTGCATCACAGAAACTGCCGGAGAAAACGGCAGAATCAAAAAAGCAGTCGATTTTGAAAAACTTCGCGCTATGTTTTCAGATGCTGTCATGCAGGGCGATGAGTCTTATGAATTTACATGGGTTGGCAAAAAGGCCGCTATTGCAGATGCCAACAGGCCAATCCGGAAAACGCTCCGTCCGTGCAGGGAAGAAAGCGTCAGCTGGGATACGACACAAAACCTCTATATTGAAGGCGATAATCTGGAAGTGCTGAAACTCTTGCAGGAAAGCTATCTCGGACAGGTGGATGTGATTTATATTGATCCGCCGTATAATACAGGAACAAATCTGATTTATAAAAATAATTTTTATCAGTCAGAAACAGAATACGCGGCTGAAAGCGGCGAAATTGATGAAATCGGAAACCGGTTGGTAGTCAATTCACGTTCCAACGGCCGTTTCCACAGCGACTGGTGCAGCATGATTTATGAAAGACTGCTGCTGGCCAGAAATCTTCTTTCCGAAAAAGGCATTATTGTGTTAACTATCGATGATAATGAAATAAATAATATCACATCAATTATGGATGAAATTTTCGGAGAAGAAAACCGTTTGGGTGTAGTAATTATAAAAAATAATCCTCAGGGGCGTTCCAGCGTAACCGGTTTTCAGATTTCTCATGAATATGCTTTGTTTTATGGCGGCGGCAGTGCAAAAATAGGCCGTCTGCCAAGAAATCAGAATCAGCTTGCAAGATACAGCGAATCTGATGAAAACGGTGCGTTTGAATGGCGTAATTTCAGGGCACAGTATAGTTCAGAGTCTCCTAAAATGGTATACCCGATTTTTGTAAAAAAAGACTGCACGGATTTCAGAATTCCCAATATGAAATGGAATGAACAGACCCAGAAATATGACCTGCTGGAACAGCCTGCTTCGGATGAAATTATTACATTGCCCGTCGACGAAACCGGCCGCACCAGAACATGGAAATGGGCAATCTCAACCGTTGCCGAAAATAAAAAACAGGAAATGGGTGTAAGAAAAGACAGAAGCGGCCAGCCCGCAGTTTATTATAAAGGAAGAATGAAAAACGATGGAATGACCCCGTATACAATATGGGATAAACCTGAATATTCTTCTTCTACATTCGGAGCTAATTTATTGGCGGATATGATGGGAAATGGAGTATTCAGCTATCCGAAATCGCTTTTTGCTGTAATAGACAGCCTGAAAGTAGCAAATGCAGAAAAAGATTCACTGGTTTTGGATTTCTTCTCCGGTTCCGCTACAACTGCCCATGCTGTCATGCAGCTGAATGCCGAAGACGGCGGAAAACGTAAATTCATCATGGTACAGCTCCCCGAACCGACAGATTCTAAGTCAGAAGCCGCAAAAGCAGGCTATCAGAATATCTGCGAGGTCGGCAAGGAACGCATCCGCCGCGCCGGCGCAAAAATCAAAGAGGAAAACCCTCTTACAGCCGCCGATCTGGATAACGGCTTCCGTGTCTTCAAACTGGACGAAACTAACATGAAAGATGTTTATTATACTCCTGCCGAAACAACTCAGCAGATGCTCGCAAATCTGGAAAGCAATATCAAACCCGACAGAACTGCACTCGACTTGCTGTTCGGCTGCCTGCTGGACTGGGGTCTGCCGATTTCTGTGCCGTATCGCTCCGAACAGATCGGCGGCGTGACTGTGCATACCTGCAATGACGGCGATCTGATTGCCTGTTTCGATCAGGAAATTCCCGAAGAAGTTATTGAGAATATCGCGAAACGGCATCCGCTCCGTGCTGTGTTCCGGGATGACAGTTTCCCGGACAGCCAGTGCAAAATCAATGTGGACGAAATTTTTAAAACAATTTCGCCCGATACAGATGTAAAAGTAATCTGAAAGCCCTGAGAGTAAAGGAGTCATCATGGAAAAAATGAAAATGCAGTCCGCAGATCTGACGGAACAGAATATCAGTAAACTGGAAACACTGTTTCCGAACTGTATCACAGAAACTGCCGGGGAAAACGGCAAAATCAAAAAAGCTGTCAATTTTGATCTGCTCCGTGTGATGCTGTCGGGAGAAATCGCCGAAGGCAATGAAAATTATGAATTCACATGGCCGGGCAAAAAGGCATGTATCGCAGAAGCCAACAGGCCAATCCGGAAAACGCTCCGTCCCTGCAAGGAAGAAAGCGTCAGCTGGGATACGACACAGAATCTCTACCTGGAAGGCGATAATCTGGAAGTGCTGAAACTCTTGCAGGAAAGCTATCTCGGCAAAGTCAAAATGATTTATATCGATCCGCCGTACAATACCGGCAATGATTTTATCTATCGGGATCATTTTGCGCAGTCTGCTGAAGAATATGCCGAAGAAAGCGGTCAGTTCAACCAGGAAGGCGGCCGGCTTTTCAAAAATAATGATGTCAACGGCAGATTTCATTCCGACTGGTGCAGTATGATTTATCCTAGAATTCTGCTGGCAAGAAATCTTCTGGCAGAGAACGGCGCAATTTTTATCTCAATCGATGATAACGAGAGTACAAATCTGACTAAAATCTGTGATGAAATATTTGGCTCTGCAAACAGAATCGCGCTGATCTGCCATAAATCCAGAGCATCCGTCTCCAATGATAAAATCATATCGCCGAATCATAATATAATTTTATTTTATGCAAAAGATATTCAGGTACTGGAGAAAAACAGAAAACGGATAGGTCTTGATCCGATTCTGAAAGACTTTGACTGTGATGATCATGACGGCAAAGGCAGTTATCGTCTTGTGCCTGTGGACGGCCCCGGCGGAGAAAAAAAGGGAAATCCGTATTATGAATTCATGGGCATAACCGGATACTGGCGGTTTTCCAAAGAAAAAATGCAGAAAAAATATGATGAGGGTACTGTTGTCAAAAAAGGAAACAGTCTGTATCAGAAATATTACAGAACAACTGCCGAACATACAAGAAGAACTGCCACAACCTGGTGGGATGATGTCAGTCTGACTTCCACTGCCACTTCCAAATTAAAAGAACTGATGGGCGAAGCAACTTTTGATACGCCCAAACCTCTGCAATTAATTGATAAAATGCTCCGCATGATGACAGTTGATGATGCCGATGCCATTGTAATGGATTTCTTTGCAGGCTCTTCCACTACGGCACATGCTGTCATGAACTATAATGCCGAAACAAACGGCCGCCGCAAATTTATCTTGATTCAGCTTCCGGAACTGTGCGCCGAAAAAAGTCAGGCAAGAAAAAATGGCTGGACAGATATCTGTCAGATCGGCAAAGAACGCATTCGCAAAGCAGCTGAAAAAATCAAAGCTGATACAAATGCAGAAATCGATTATGGATTCCGCGTGTTTAAACTGGATGACTCCAATATGAAAGATGTGTACTACAGTCCGGCCGAAACATCTCAGGATTTGCTCAGCGGTCTGGAAAATAATATCAAGCCTGACAGAACAGATCTGGATCTTCTGTTCGGCTGTCTGCTGGACTGGGGTCTGCCGATTTCTATGCCTTATCAGTCCGAACAGATCGGCGATGTAATGATTCACAGCTATCATGATAACGATCTGATTGCCTGCTTTAGTCCGGATATTTCCGAAGATGTCATAACTGCCATTGCAGAACGCCAGCCTCTCAGAGCCGTGTTCCGTGATGACAGCTTTGCAGACAGTCCGTCCAAAATCAACGTGAATGAGATTTTTAAAAACATCTCTCCCGGTACACAGGTAGAAGTAATTTGAATGCTGAGAAAGGATGCTATACAATGGAACTGCATTTTGAAAAACAGAAATTTCAGGAAGAGGCCGCAAGGGCAGTTGTGGATGTATTCGCAGGACAGCCGAAACTCACAACGACATATATGATGGACAGAGGCACGGACATGCAGCTGACAGATACTGACCAGGATTTTACGGGCTGGGCAAATCATAAGCTGATTCCGGCATTGCAGGATGATGTCATTCTGGAACATATCCGTAAAATACAGCGCGATCATCAGATTAAGCCTTCGGAAAAATTAGAGGGCAGATATAATCTTACAATCGAAATGGAAACCGGAGTCGGCAAGACTTATACGTATATCAAAACCATGTACGAGCTGAACAAGGCTTACGGCTGGAGTAAATTTATCGTAGTTGTGCCGAGCGTTGCAGTCCGTGAGGGCGTGTATAAATCCTTCCAGGTAACACAGAAACATTTTGCGGAAGAATATAATAAAAAAATCCGGTTTTTTATTTATAATTCCAAAAGGCTGACGGAAATCGACCGGTTTGCTTCGGATAGCAATATCAATGTCATGATTATCAATTCGCAGGCGTTCAATGCCACTGGTAAAGATGCCAGAAAAATTTATATGAAACTGGATGAATTCCGCTCCCGCAGACCTATTGATATGATTGCCAAAACCAATCCCGTGCTGATTATCGATGAGCCGCAGTCTGTCGAGGGAACACAAACCAAAAAACGCCTGAAAGAATTTAATCCCTTGCTGACTCTGCGCTATTCTGCAACACATAAATCAGATAGTATCTATAATATGATATTCCGTCTGGATGCGCTGGAAGCATATAATAAAAAACTTGTAAAGAAAATCGAAGTCAAAGGCATCAGCGTAAGCGGTACAACCGGTACAGAAGGCTTTGTATTTCTGGAAAAAATTAATATATCCAGATCCAATCCTACAGCAGCCATTCGTTTTGATGTCAAGGGCAAAAAAGAAATCCGTCAGGTAAGCCGCACGGTAAGCGAAGGCTTTAATCTCTATGAACAGTCCGGATATCTGGAAGAATATAAAAACGGCTATACTGTTTCGCGGATTGATGCAAGAGATGATCATATCGAATTCCTGAACGGTCAGAAGCTCTTTCTCGGAGAGATTGCAGGCAGTGTCGATGAAGAACAGATTCACCGCATTCAGATTCATGAAACAATTGTATCCCATATCGAACGCGAAAAACAGCTGTTCCATAAGGGAATTAAAGTTCTGTCGCTGTTTTTTATAGACAAAGTAGCAAAATATAAACAATATGATGAAGACGGTCAGCCCGGCAACGGCATCTATGCCAGAATGTTCGAGGAAGAATATCAGGCAGCAATTGAAGCTTATCAGCAGGAAGGCGGAGATGAGGAATATATTCAGTATCTTCAGGCAATTCCGGCTGCAAGTACACATGCAGGCTATTTTTCAGTCGATAAGGCAGGCAGGCTTACAGACGGCAAAATTGCAGATAAAAAAGAAAAAACATCGGACGACGTTTCCGCATATGACCTGATTATGAAAGATAAAGAACTGCTTCTTGACCGTAACCCGGAACGCTCTCCTGTACGGTTTCTGTTTTCACATTCCGCCCTCCGCGAAGGCTGGGATAATCCTAATGTCTTTCAGATCTGTACTTTGAAGCAGTCCTCCAGTGAGGTTCGCAAAAGACAGGAGGTCGGCAGAGGCCTGCGGCTTTGTGTCAATGAAAACGGCCGGAGAATGGATTTGAATTCCGTCGGAAATGCAGTTCATGATATTAACGTTCTGACAGTCATTGCAAGCGAAAGCTATGAGGATTTCGCCAAGGGACTCCAGAATGAAATTGCAGAGGCCGTTGCCGACAGACCTGTAAAAATTACTGTCGATTTGTTCCAGGATAAACAGATTTTCAATCAGAACGGCGATTCTATGATTATCGATGCCGAAACTGCTCAGGCAATTTATGAAGATATGATTGAAAATCATTATATCCGCCGCGGACAGCTTACAGAACAGTATGATGAAGACAAGAAAAACGGCGTGCTGAAAATGCCCGAAGAAGTCGACGGCTTTATTGCGGCTGTGACAAAAATTATCGACAGCATTTACGATGCAAAAACAATCGCGCCGGCAAATGCCCGCAAAAATAATGTAGAACTCAAAGTCGATGACAGAAAACTCGCTATGCCGGAATTCAAAGCTTTATGGGAAAAAATTAATTCCAAATCGACTTATAGAGTGAATTTCAATGCAGAAGATCTGATTCAGAATGCTATCCGGGAACTTGATGACAAACTGCATGTGCAGCAGATTTTCTACCGGATCGAAACAGGAACGCTGGAAAAGATCAGCTCTAAAGAAGAACTGGAAAAAGGCGAAGCTATGAAGAAAAAAGAATCCGGTACTGAAAAAAGAATGATTGCTGCAAATCAGACTGTCAAATATGACCTGATCGGTAAACTGGTTGCCGAAACTAAACTGACCCGGAAAGATATTGTCCGTATTATGACCGGCATCAAGCCGGAGGTCTTTCAGCAATACCAGTATAATCCGGAGACGTTTATTCTTAAGGCGGCACAGATTATCAACGAACAGAAAGCGGCTACAGTAATCGAACATATTACATACCGCGTTCTTGATGATAAATACAGTACAGCGGTCTTTACGGAACCCTGCATGAAAGGCAAGCTGGATGTCAATGCTGTCAGGGTACAAAAACATCTGTATGATTATATTATTTATGATTCTGCAAACGAACGCAAATTTGTAGAAGATCTGGATACTAACCGCTCTGTGGCAGTCTATGTCAAATTGCCGGATGGCTTTTATATTTCTACTCCTGTAGGCAAATATAATCCGGACTGGGCAATTGCTTTCTATGAAGGTGAGGTCAAGCATATTTATTTCATTGCCGAAACAAAAGGCTCTGATTCCTCTATGGATCAGAGAGGCGTGGAAAAAGCTAAAATTGCCTGTGCCAAAAAACATTTCGAGGCAGTCAGCAGCAGTCAGGTAAAATATGAAGTAGTGGACAGTTACAAAAAACTGCTGGAACTTATTACTAAATAACAATCTGCAAAACTCACACAGATGCTGTATCTGTGTGAGTTTTTAGTTATAGTGCACAAAAAAGGGGGCTGTAAAATAGATATTCACACGAATTTTTTAAATTAAATTGAAAAACCTGACAAAATCCGGTATAATAAAATTATAGTTTTATTTTTCCGGAAAACTATTGTCAGATTTTATCATTTTATCAAGAAACAGGAGGTTATTATGTACAAACAGGAATTAATCAGTTTAACAGAAGACTATCGTGCCGCTTCCGGTCAGGCAGAAGCATCGCTGGGCGAAATGCTTTCTGCAATCAGGGAAGGAAAAAGCATTCCGCAGGAAATGGCACAGGATTACGAAAGAAAAATCGCCTTTTTAAATCAATGCTATGAAAGCATTGTCTCTTGGGTCAGACAGTCTGTTCCGGAAACAGAACTGCCTTCGGACGGCAGCAAAATTGATGATTATGTGGATGCTTATCAGCAAAGCCGCTGCCGTATCATCACAGAACAGCTGTATGCTGCAAAGGAACTGCTTAATCGGTTCATGCAGGTAAAGTCTGCTGTAAAAATTTATGCAGATGCTCTTCTGCCTTATCAGGAAAAAGCCAGAGCTTCCCTGATAAAAATTCAGGAAATTGAAAACAATTTGCCGGAACTGCCCGAAACAGTAGATTCTTTCGAGGAAATATCGCTGTTTTTGCAGATTCTGGAAATTCCTGATCTGGACAATCCGGAAAGTATTACTATGATTCAGGAAATTGCAAATTATTATTCCGATTTAGTACAGTTCGGTCTGCTTCGGGAAAAATATCTGTTCTGCACAGATACAGAACAGAAACAGCCTGAACCTGAACTTGAATCTGAACCCGAACCAGAACCGGAACCGGAACCTCAGCCCGAACCCCAGCCGGAATCCGAAAATCCGGTTCCGGAAGAAAGAGTAATCAAAATCAAAGAAACAATTCTTCCGGAAACAGGTACGCCGGAACTGCAAAAACAGCCCATCAAAGAATCTCTGTTTTTCCACCTGGAAAATGACCGGCTGATTAAATACGAATCTTCCAAAAGCAAAAAATTCGGCGTGAAGGAATTCCGCAGTGATATGCTGAAATTTAAAAACAGTTTGAATGTTTCTTTAGCTGCCTGCAAAACTTTCAACGGCGTTAGTGTGCAGATGCTTTCCGCAGTTCTGAATAAAGAAGAGTCTATTACAGAATTTATGTGCAGCAAGCTCGAAAGTCTCGGCTATTTCAATTCTTACGAAATAGAAGATTACGGAAAATTCTATGTCTTATCCGATGTCAAAGGACAGCAGATATTTATGCATAAGGATTCTGCTTCTTATCTGAAAGCGCAAAAAGTCAAGTCACTGGAAGATTTCGGCGAATCGATTGAAGATACAGCCGATTCCGCACTTACCAGAATTGTCAGACTGCAAACATTTGCTCTTGTCAAAAAAATCAAGCCGGAATATGAAATCTGTACCAATTCCAGCCGGCTTAATTATGACAGTTCGGTACAGGTATTTCATGATTTTTACGGAAAAGATAAAAATATCATGTTCCTTAATATCAGCGGCAATAACCCCGAACAATATGAAAAGTTTCTGGAAGAACTGCATGTACATCCGGCAGAAACAGTAATCGTCATCGGTATGACCAGAACACATGCTCGCGCTCTGGCCGAGTGGCTCGCCGGACAGTTCCCGGAACAGGTGCAGAAAGGACAGTTTCTCTATCTGAATTATGCTTCCGGAATATATTATCGCTATCCGGATGATACCGTTTTCGATTTTACGGAAGAAAATTTCCCTGAAGAATCCACACAGCCGGAAAAAGAGCCTGAATCCGAAGAGACATTTCAGGAAGAACCAGTTCAGCCGGAGGAAGAGCCTGAATCCGAAGAATCTTTTCAGGAAGAACCAGTTCAGCCGGAGGAAGAGCCTGAACCTGAAGAATCTTTTCAGGAAGAACCAGTTCAGCCGGAGGAAGAGCCTGAACCCGAAGAATCTTTTCAGGAAGAACCAGTTCAGCCGGAAGAAGAGCCTGAACCCGAAGAGACGTTTCAGGAAGAACCAGTTCAGCCGGAGGAAGAGCCTGAATCCGAAGAATCCTTTCAGGATGAACCCGTCCAGCCGAAGGAAGAGTCTGAATCCGAAGAGACGTTTCAGGAAGAACCAGTTCAGCCGGAGGAAGAGCCTGAATCCGAAGAATCCTTTCAGGATGAACCCGTCCAGCCGAAGGAAGAGTCTGAATCCGAAGAGACGTTTCAGGA
>DFJS01000058.1 GCA_002373165.1 Ruminococcus sp. UBA3665 | reverse complement strand
CCCTGGAAGGTCTTGAACATCAGATTGAACTGACGGATATCTGTAAAATCATGTTTGCCGCATTTGGGGCAGGGAATTTGTTTTTCGCGGATATAATCCATCAGCTGCTGATTTGTCCAGCCTGCCGGATTGGTACCGTCGAAGTCTTCAATCAGATTATCAGCTCTGTGACGGGTCTTGCAGGCTTTGCAGTCCATCAGCGGGTCAGAAAAGCCGCCCAGATGACCGGAGGCTACCCATGTTTCGGGATTCATGAGAATGGCACTGTCAAGGCCTACGTTATAAGGGCATTCCTGAATGAATTTCTTTCTCCATGCGTTCTTGATATTATTCTTGAGTTCCACACCAAGAGGGCCGTAATCCCATGTATTGGCAAGACCGCCGTAAATTTCAGAACCTGCATAGACGAAACCTCTGCCTTTACAGAGATTGACAATCTTATCCATGTTTTTTTCGCTGTTCTTCAGCATGTTTGAATCACTTCTTTCTTAGATTTCCCGGCACCGGCATGTGACGGGATATGTTACTATTATACTATATTCGTCACAGATTGTCAAGCCTTAATCTCTGCCGAAAAATCTGTCCTCCATGATTTTGAATTCATCTTCCGGAATGTACAGAACAGCATAATCGACAGGATTTCCATGACCTGCCCATGAATTGAACAATCCGCTGTAATCGTGCGGAAAATAGATAGTCGCCTCGTCAGTGAGGTCAAAATCGTCCCGGCGTTCCATGATGAACATGCCGTCCGAGCCGTTCCATGTCGATTCGATAAAATTCTGTAATTCTTCCGGCATATATTCTTTATCTCTGGCATATTCTTCCGGATTCAGCAAAGAAGAATAACGCTGTTTCATGTTCTGTTTATGTTCGGACTTGAAATAGTGTGCCTCTATCGTATAAGGACAGGTCAGCTCCGGGTCAGTGGGTTCGGGAATGCCGATGTTGAAATAATGCAGAGTTTCGGGAACATCTTCAAAAATCAGAGCTTCATCAGAATCGGGCGTGTAGGCGTAAATCTGATTTCCGACAGGCATCATGAGAAAATCGGCATTCTGATTCTGATAAATCTGAATTTGGATTTTATCCAAGAAAACCGGATTTGACGGAATGATTTCATGTGTTCGTCTTGAAAGAGCTTCTGTCGGAGCGAGTTCCTGACAGGAGGATATTTCATTGACTGTCACGGAAGTCCCCTCACACCCGATAACCGCACAGCCGGAAAACGTAATTTCGGCGAAGTCTCCGGCCTGAATGCCGGAATCTTCGAGCTGTTTTCCGGCATTTTTATCCAGAGAATAGGTGTAAGGTCTGCCGGCAAAATTGTCATCCGTCAGAATGAGCAGAAACTTGTCATTCTGTTCGGAACACAGGGCGATTGTGGCGGTCATATTCTCGAACGTATTTTCGGAAACATAGGGAGTACCCGGAAAAAATTTTCTCCGGGCATAGGCATTCACGCCGAGCACTGCCGAAACTGCTAAGATTCCGCATATCACCGGAATGATGATTTTTCTTTTTTTCATGAGAATTTCCCCTTTCAGATTGCTGTTACTCATGATACGCTTTCAGAACTGTAATTTTATGGGGAAAATAGTAACAAATTATTCTGCAATTTCAGCGCAGATATAGTCAAAAAAGCCGGATTCCAGATAAATCATCACATAACCCTCAGAACCGCCGTTCCCCGGCAGCAGACAAAGCCGATTGTCATCATTGAATGTCAGTTCAGCAGATTCGTCATAACTGCCGCCGAACAGAAGCACATCATCGGCATGATTCCAGGTTGTGATTAATTCCTGCTGGATTTCAACCGGCAGAGAGGTAAAGACTTCCGGATTTTCCAGTTCCTGCGCCATGAAATGCTGGTGATATATCTCCGGAGAATCTTTCTGGAGAAAAATTTTCTGCATTTTATATAAATACGGCTGTTCATAGCCGTTTGCTGTGAAAGAATACGGATAGGGCGAGCCGTAGCCGACAAAGAACAAATCCGGATTTTCGGAAATAGTTCCTTCATACAGAGCCTGCAAAATCTGTTCGTCAGACAGATTGTCATTGCACAGCACCCAGACCTGAAGATATTTTGTTTCTCCGCCGATATTCAGTTCTTTTGTGATTTTTTTATAATTCCGGAATACCTGTTTCTGATCAGAATCCGGGAGAAATAAATTATATTCTTCTCCAGCCGGAATCATGACAAAATCAGAGTAGTCCTGATGATAAATCTGAATAGGATATTCTGATGCTGTCCGGGCAAAGGCAAAAGCATCCTGATAAGACTGCACGGTTCTGCTGGCAAGTCCCTGCTTCGGGGAAATCTGCGAACCGCTTTCCCAGCCCAGAATCACAGCATGATGGCCGTCTTCGCCGCCGATGGAATACTCTGCCTGATAGCAGATTTCAGCAAAATCGCCCGGCCGGATATCATGTTCTTCGTCGCCGGATTCAAACAGATCGGCCGGAAATTCATCCAGCCAGTATTCTGAACTGCGGTAGGAAAGACTGACGACAGATTTTCCTTCCCCCGGCCGCTGATAGCACAGGAATGTATCTGTTCGCTTATCGCCTTTGATAACTGTAGCAGAATCCGTTCTGACCGGCAGCGGCGGCACAGTCAGTGGCGCACTGTTGGCGACGGCATGGTAAATCAGAAGAATCAGAAAAATTAACAGGAATATAATGCCGCATAAAATCAAGAGCGTTTTAGGTTTTGTCTGTTTCATGGAAAAAATCACTCCGTTCCGGAAAATTTTCTATAATTTTATTATAACAGGGTTTGAAATGCCTGTCAAGAATTTATTTATTTTTTCTCTTGACAAATGCCGCCTGATGCGATATAATAAAATATATCATCAGCAGCTGTGATGGGGAGGAGTAAGCAGTGTTCTGTTTTGCAGAGAGTGTCCGTCTGGTGCAAGGACACATTCAGACCTGTCCAAGGTAGCCCCGGAGCTTCCGGAATGAACATTCTGTTTAGAATTATTAGTCCCGGACGGGTGTACCCGTTATCGTACAGTTTTGAGTGCAGACAGGCTTGTTCTGTCTGAATTCAGGTGGTAACACGGACAGTTTCTGTTCGCCCTGAAAAGTTTTTTCAGGGCGTTTTCTATTGTCCGGAAATGAAATTTAATTAAAAAGGAGAATGCTGTTTTATGAAAGAATTAGCAAAAACTTATGCCCCCGAACAGTTCGAGGACAGAATCTATCAGAACTGGATGCAGAAAGGCTGCTTCCATGCCGAAATCGACAGAGAAAAAAAGCCCTATACTATCGTAATTCCGCCCCCGAATATCACAGGTCAGCTCCATATGGGTCACGCTCTGGATGAAACATTGCAGGATATTCTCATCCGCTGGAAAAGAATGTCCGGTTACTGTACACTCTGGCTGCCCGGCACAGATCATGCCGCTATTGCAACCGAGGCAAAAATTGTCGCCGCTATGCGCGAAGAAGGCATCACCAAAGAAGAAATCGGCCGTGAAAAATTCATGGAACGCGCCTGGGCATGGAAAGAAAAGTTCGGCGGCCGTATTGTCGAACAGCTTAAAAAACTCGGCTCTTCCTGCGACTGGGACAGAGAACGCTTCACAATGGATGAGGGCTGTTCCAAAGCCGTTAAGGAAGTTTTTATTAAATATTATGAAAAAGGACTTATCTACCGCGGAGAAAGAATTATTAACTGGTGCCCTAAATGCCTGACTTCCCTCTCTGATGCCGAAGTCAATTACGAAGACCAGGCAGGCCATTTCTGGCATTTGAGATATCAGTTCAAAGATTCTGACGAATATCTGGAACTTGCTACCACAAGACCCGAAACACTCCTCGGCGATACGGCAGTTGCTGTCAATCCCAATGATGAGAGATACAGGCATCTTGTCGGCAAAATGCTGATTCTTCCGCTGGTGCACAGAGAAATTCCCGTCATTGCAGATGATTATGTGGAAACAGATTTCGGTACCGGCGTTGTGAAAATCACGCCGGCACATGACCCTAATGACTTTGAAGTCGGCAAACGCCATAATCTGGAAGTCATCAACGTCATGACCGATGATGCCAGAATTACTGCCGATTATCCCAAATATGCCGGCATGGACAGATACGAAGCCAGAAAAGCTATTGTCAAAGATCTCGAAGAAGAAGGCGCACTTGTCTATACGGAAGATTATAACCACAATGTCGGCACATGCTACCGCTGCGGCACTACAGTAGAACCGAAAGTTTCTACACAGTGGTTCGTCAAGATGAAGCCCCTCGCACAGCCGGCCATCGATGCCGTCAAGAATAAGAAAACAAAATTTGTTCCGGAACGTTTCGATAAAATTTATTATCACTGGCTGGAAAATATCAAAGACTGGTGCATTTCCCGTCAGATCTGGTGGGGACATCAGATTCCGGCATTCTACTGCGACGACTGCGGCGAAATGACCGTCACAAAAGAAACTTCCTGCACCTGCCCGAAATGCGGCAAAGCGATGCATCAGGATCCCGATACGCTGGATACCTGGTTCAGTTCGGCACTGTGGCCGTTCTCCACTCTGGGCTGGCCGGAACAGACCGAAGAACTTAAATATTTCTATCCGACAAATACGCTTGTCACAGGCTATGATATTATCTTTTTCTGGGTGATCAGAATGATGTTCTCGGCACTGGAAAATATGGGCGAAGTGCCGTTTGATACTGTTCTGATTCACGGGCTTGTCCGCGATGCCAAAGGTCAGAAAATGTCAAAATCACTCGGAAACGGCATCGATCCGCTGGAAGTCATTGCACAGTACGGCGCGGATGCTCTCCGCTTTATGCTGGCAACAGGCAATGCGCCCGGCAATGATATGCGCTATATCGATGACAAAGTCAAAGCTGCCCGGAATTTCGCCAACAAACTCTGGAATGCCTCCAGATTTATCATGATGAATCTGCCCGAAGATTTCAGATTCACCGGACTGCCCGAACATCTCACAATGGAAGATAAATGGGTAGTTTCCAAATTCAATCAGCTTGCAAAGGAAGTCAACCAAAATCTCGAAGCTTTTGAACTCGGCGTTGCCTGCTCGAAGCTCTATGATTTTATCTGGGATGTGTTCTGCGACTGGTATATCGAACTCACCAAGCCGCGCATTCAGGCAGGCGGTCAGGCCAAAGAATCGGCACAGGCCGTACTTGTCTGGACAATGCAGGGTATGCTGAAATTACTGCATCCGTTCATGCCGTTCATCACAGAAGAAATCTGGCAGACACTTGTCAATGACGGTTCTATGATTATGCTTCAGGATTACCCGGTTTATGACGAAACGCTGAACTTCTCCGAAGAAGAAACGGATTTTGAAAAAATCATTGCTGCCATCAAGGCTGTCAGAAATACCAGAACCGAACTCAATGTGCCGCCGTCCGTCAGGGCAAAGCTCTATATCGAAACAAAAGATCTTGATTTATTCTCCGGCGCAAAGCTTTTCTTTGAGAAGCTGGCCTCGGCATCAGAAATTGAAATCGGCGAAAAATTTGAAATTCCCGATTCTGCCGGAGCTGTTACAGCCGCTGCAAGAATCTTCATCCCGATGGACGAGCTTGTTGATAAAGAAAAAGAACTCGCCAGACTCAGCAAAGAACGCGAAAAAGCGCAGAAAGATATTGATTTCTTAAGCGGCAAGCTGAACAATCAGGGATTCCTGGCAAAAGCTCCGGAAAAACTGATTGAAGCCGAAAAGGCAAAGCTCGCCAAGGCACAGGAAAAAATGGATAAGATTATGCAGTCTATCAAGGCTTACAGCTGACAGCAGAAAGCAGGTGATCGTTATGAATCAGACGGAAAAAGAAGAATTGCGGCTTGCTGAAAAAGAACTGATGAAAGCGTTCGGAAAATTAATTCTGAAAACAATGGAATGCGCAGGCATGTTTATTATCTTTGTATATACCACCAAAGATTTGATAAATGAAATCAGTTCTCTTTTCTGATAAGAGGGGTATCTATCATGACATTTGAGAAAGCAATGGAATTTATCGGCAGTTTTACCAAAAGCGGCGAACCGGTCAAAAATCTTGACCGGATTGCCGGACTGCTGAATCAGGTGGGCAATCCGCAGAAAAAATTAAAATTTATTCATATTGCCGGAACAAACGGCAAAGGCTCTGCCGCGGAATATCTGACGAATATTTTAATCCAGTCCGGTTACAGAACCGGAACGCTGACTTCTCCGTATATCCGGCACTATCAGGACAGAATCCGGTTCAACGGGCAGGACATTCCGGAAAAGATACTCTGTGAACTCTGCGAGGGCTTGCAGGCGACTGTCACCGGAACGGGCTATTCACAGTTTGAAATTACTATGACGATAGCGTTTCTGTATTTTGTCCGCAAGAATACGGATATTGTCGTTCTGGAAACCGGAATCGGCGGACTGCTCGATGCGACGAATATTATCGAAAAACCGCTTGTATCGGTATTAACGTCAGTTTCTAAAGACCATATGGAAATTCTGGGAAATACAATAGAAGAAATCGCTTTCCAGAAAGCCGGAATCATCAAGCCGGGCTGTCCCGTCGTGATTTCGCCGAATAACAAGGCGGAAAAAATCTTCCGGCAGACGGCCGCGGAAAAGCATTGTGAAATATTCCTTCCGGATGAGTCACTGTGCGACAGAAAAGAATCCGGCATAAAAGGCTGCCGGTTCGCTTACGGACAGGAAGTGTATCAAACCAGAATGGGCGGCAGTCATCAGATTGACAATGCCCTGACTGTGCTCGAAACAATCAGAGCATTACAGAAACAAGGCTTTCAGATTCCGGAAGAAGCTGTGAAATCCGGTCTTGCGGAAACTGTCGTTCCCGGCAGAATCCAGATTTTGCAGGAAAATCCGCTTGTGATTCTCGACGGCGGTCATAATGCTGACGGAGTCGGCGTTCTGACGGATTTACTCAGCGAATCAGGCATAGAATCCTGGATTGGCATCTGTGGCATGACCAATACAAAAGATGCCGATGCCGCTGCGTTCCAGTTAGCTCTTGTATTAAGCAAGGTGCTCTGTGTGGACGGCTTTACGCCGAACGCGCTCCCGAAAGAACAGCTGAAACATGCGTTCATCCGGCAACATGCGATGGCATCGGAGGCTGATCTGGAAGAGGCTCTGCCGTATGCGCTGAAATGGGCAAAAGGTTCTCACGGAGCAGTTGTAATCTGCGGATCGCTGTATCTGGCAAGCTGGTATCTGAATCAGGGGTGATTAATGATGGAATTCATCATCGGTGCGGCAGTGATTGTTCTGCTTCTGCTGATTCTTGGCGTTCCGCCTATGATGATTGCAATGGGTGCGTTTGCACTGGTGGAATTGTTTCTGATTCTGATGGTATTATTTTTCATTGTCAGTCTGATTCTGCTCCTGATGACAAAACCCACAAAAGCAAAATATCTCCGGATTGACCCGAACGAAGGCGTGGGAACACATGCTGTCTACTGGATGGATAACAGAGAATATGATAATTCTTTTCCGGCAGAAATCATGTTTATTGATAAAATTTATCACAAAGATCAGATCTATCAGGTCAGAATCTGGAAAAGCAAAAAAAATCCGGAACGCTATCTTCTGCTGGACTGGTACAGCGTAATTGTCATTGCTGTCGGACTGCCCGTATTCAGTCTGATGGCAGGCTTCGGCCTGTTTGGCCTGCTTACCATGTGGAGCGTAATGCAGTGATTATAGAATTAATACTTGTAATTGCAGTCATCAGCGTAATGCTTTTGATTATCGGCGTAAATCCGGAAATCATAGTTTCTGTTCTGTTCCTGCTGATTATTGGAATTCTTTGGCTGGCACTTGTGCTGACAGTGATATATTTCGCAGTACAGCTGATTTTTCTGCTGATGACCCGGAAGACAACAGGCGAATTTCTGCGTCTGGAGCAGTACAGAAAACGCGAAACCCGTGCAGTCTATCTCGTGAACGGTCAGGAAGAATTCTGTACATTTCCGGCACTCATCACAGCCGGATGGATGTATCCGGCCGGAAAACAGCGGACTGTTCATCAGAAAAAATGGAACAAGCTGCGGCTTTTGTTTGATATTCATGGTATAATCGGCGTTGTGACGGGACTGCCGTTATCCGTGCTGCTGCTGTATGCAATGGAGCGGTTTATAGAATTCGCAGCAGATTATTTTCCGTAATTATATTATTATATTATAGTAAGAGAGGAGAACAACATGAAAGCAAAACAGCTTATCATGACAATGATTGACGGTTTCTGCATGGCACTGGCAGACAGTGTGCCGGGCGTATCCGGCGGAACCGTGGCGTTTCTGATGGGATTTTATGATAATTTCATCGGTTCGCTGAACGACTTGCTGACAGGAAATCTGGAGGCTAAGAAAAAAGCATTGCTTTATCTGGTGAAGCTCGGAGCAGGCTGGGTAATCGGATTTCTGTCATCCGTGCTGGTGCTGACAGCAGTATTTGAAAAGCATATCTATCAGATTTCGTCATTGTTTATCGGGTTTATTATTTTTGCGATTCCTGTGGTAATTTACGAGGAACGCGAATGTCTGAAACAAAAACTCTGGACAATGTTCATGGTACTGTTAGGCGCGGCCGGAGTTTTCGCACTGACTTATTTCACAACCGGCGGCGAAAATAATGCAGTATCGCTGGAACATGCCGGAGCAGGAACGTATCTTTATGTTTTCATTGCCGGAGCCGTTGCTATCTGCGCGATGGTATTGCCGGGCATTTCCGGTTCTACACTGCTGCTGATCTTCGGGTTATATATTCCGATTGTCAGTGCCATTAAAGAAACATTACACCTGAATCTGCAATATATTCCGATTCTGTTCACATTCGGGATTGGCGTGATTATCGGCATTGTATCAATCGTGCGCCTGATCCGGACGGCTCTGGAAAAATGGAGAAGTGCAACAGTCTTTTTTATCATCGGGATGATGATTGGCTCTCTGTATCCTGTCGTAATGGGCGCGACAACACTGACAGATGCCGATAAAAATCCGCTGGGGCTTGCTCCGTTGAGCGGTTCGACTTTCAGTATTGTATTTTTCATCATTGGCGGGGTGATTATTCTGGGACTGCAATTCATGGGCATGATGAAAAGCAACAGGGAAAAAACGGAGGAATCTGCATGATTTTATTATTCCCGTCGGATTATTTTGATAAAAATCATGTAGATGCCGATTTGCAGGAAGAGTTTCAAGCTGCACGGCAGACAGGCCTATATCAGATTATTTTATTTGATTATGAGAAGTTTTTTCATGAATCCAGACTGATTCTGTCAGAACAGCCGGAAAAACCGGATTCTGCCGTTTATCGCGGCTGGATGATGAAGCCGGAACAGTATGAAGAATTTTATCAGACATCAGGCAGAGCCGGCATCAGGTTCATCAATTCGCCGGAACAGTACCAGAATCTGCATCTGTTTCCGGAAATTTATGATAAAATTCAGGAAGATACAGCGGAAATTCTGCTGTATCCTCTCTATGAAAAACTGGAAATTCAGAAAATTAAATTTCAGCGTTTTATTATTAAAGATTATGTCAAATCGCTGAAAGACCCCCGTTTCCGGAATGATTTTACACAGCAGACAAGTCAGGAAGAACTGGATGATTATATGCAGAAATTCTATCAGTTCCGGGGCGATCTGCTGACCGGAGGCATCTGTGTAAAAGAATATCTGCATCTGAAACAATATCAGGCACATACAAACGAATACAGAGCTTTCTATGCCGGCGGCGGTGTGCTTTCTGTCTGCCGGAATTCCGGTCAGCCGGAAACTGCTCCGGCACCTCCGGAAGAACTGGTTCAGAAATATAAAAATCTGCCAAGCTGTTATTATACGCTCGATTTTGCCGAACTTGAAGATAATTCCTGGAAGATTCTGGAATCCGGAGACGGCGGCGTTTCCGGACTTGCGCAGACAGAAAATATGCTGCATTATTATCAGAAATTATATGAAATGCTGTCACGTTTGTGAAAGAAAAAACGATATGAATTATAAAGGAGGTTTTGCTATGAAACAGAAAATTATTGCATGTTTGCTGTCACTGGTCTGTCTGTATCATCCGATTCATGCCGGAGCTGAAATCTGGGGCGACCTCAATGCGGATGGCTCTGTCACAGCATCGGATGCCGCTCTGTTACAGAATTATCTTCACGGAAGACAAGAATTCACACAGGAACAGTTCCAGACAGCAGATTTAAATCATGATAATCAGGTAAATATTTTTGATCTTTGTCTGCTGAAACAGAAAATTATGCATCAGCCGGAAGAAGTCATGCTTCAGGTAATGACTTACAATCAGCATCCGGACTGGCCGACAGGATGCGAAAGCGCAGCTTTGTACATGCTGCTGCATTATTACGATGTCAATGTGTCGATGGAACAGATTGTTTCGGTTCTGCCGAAAGGCCCTGCGCCGTATCAGTCCGGCGATAAGCTTTATGGAGCAAATCCTGAACGGGAATTTGTCGGCAATCCCAAAAATTCCAATTCTTACGGCGTGTTCAACCGCCCTATGGCGCAGACGGCGGTTGCCTTCCGCAGCGGCGTACATACCAAGACAGGAGCTTCTTTGCAGGAAATTATCTCACTGCTGAATCAGGGCACGCCCGTCATGGCATGGTACTGCATTAACCCCGAAACAGGCATTTTCTACCGCCGGAGCTGGTATGATTACGAAACAGGCGAGTTCATTCAGTGGCCGGGCGGCGAACATGCTGTTGTCATCTGCGGCCATGATGCCGCTACACTGACGTACCGTGACCCGAATACAGGCTCTTCCCGGACGATTTCTCAGGAATTTTTTCTGGAATCGTTTCAGGAACTCGGCAGCAGAATTTTATATTTTGATGATTAAATCAAAGTCCGTTCCGGCTTCAGACCGGAACGGCTTTCTGCTGTCTGCACAGCCCGGAAAAAGACATTTTAAAAATCAGCAAATATTCACAAAATAATTCTTGATTTTTCTAGACAAATATGCTATAATGATTAATATGAATCATAAAAAGAGGTGCTTCTATGGCAGCAAGTGAAAAACAAAAACCGGATATGCAGAACGTCTCCCGGCTAAAAATTTCTTTAATCGTGGGCTATGCAGTCATTGTCATAGTAGCAGTGATCTTTGTCTCGATTCTGGCCGTGAGAAAAACAGATTCTGTTTTGAAACATAAAGTCAGTGCAATGGTTTCTTCTCTGGATGTGCAGATGAGTATGAATATGACAAGCTATCTTTCCAGAATGGAAACAATCGGCACACTGGCATTCGCTTCGGAAGAAACTTATCTATACGATGCCACAGATTCCAATAATGATGAATATACTGCCCTGAATACAGAAAAAGAAATTTCTGATAAATTATATGCTCTGTGTATTATGGAAAATTTTGTCGACTATGGCATTATTTACAGGAATAATCATACTGTCGGAAAAATTTCCAATGGTACAGTAGATCTGCTAGGCGACAGAATGTTTGAGGAATTAAGCAAGGTCGTTTCCCGGCAAAGAACCAAGGACGGCTGGGCAGCCGGATTTGAAGAAAATTTCAGCAGAATTTATTATGTCAAGCAGATTCATGAAAATGCACTGCTGGTAATTTCATTCTATGCCACAGAGCTGGAAAGCGTTTTCGATAACCCGGAAACAATCAGCGGCCTGAAAGTTCTGCTGACAAATAAAAATCAGGATATTATCTATTCTTCCGAGAGCGGGGAAGTCGGCCAGCCTCTGCCGGAAGAATTCCTGCAAAGAGTCCGTAATCAGAATTCGGCTACTGTAATCGATGATCAGTATGTTGTTTCTGTTAATCCGTGCGGCGATGAGTGGAGTGTCATCTGTGCTGTGCCGACAGAAATCATTCTGAGTGAAAAAAACGAAATGCAGATTTATATTTATCTCATTGCCCTGTTTGCGGCAGTACTGGCAGTCATCATGGGAGCGGTACTCTCCGTAAAACTGTCCGAACCCGTTGCGGATATTGTCACCAATCTGGATACCAAAGCCCATATCGACCAGCTGACAGGCATTCTCAACAAGCTTTCGTTTGAAGAATATACAGCCGGCAGGCTGGCAAATTCGCTGACGATCGAAAATCACGCGCTGATTCTCATCGATGTGGATAATTTTAAAGGCGTGAACGATACGCTCGGCCATGCTTACGGCGATAAGGTGCTTGCCGAAATCGGCGCACTGATGCGCCGGACGTTCCCGAATGCCGATTACCTCGGCAGAGTCGGCGGAGATGAATTTGCTGTCTTTGTAAATTCCATGCCTCCTACCGAAATTGCAGTGAATTATCAGGGCTATGTCAGAATCAAATGCGAAGAACTCTGCGAAGGGTTCCGGAATCATTATACGGGCGATGACGGAAAATATAAAATTTCGGCAAGTTTAGGCGTAGCATTTTTCCCGGATCATGGAGCTTCTTTTTCAGAATTATATTCCAATGCAGATACGGCTCTGTATTTTTCCAAACATAAGGGCAAGGATACGTTTACATTCTTCAGCCCGGAGCTTCCGCCGCAGGAATCATAAAAAAACCCCCTGCTCCGGCAGGGGATTTTTCTGATAGAATTACATCATTTGCTGATATTTGGCGGAAATCTGAAGCTCTCCGCCGGCGATTTTTTCTCTCAGCTGTGCCAGCGGTACAGGCTTGCTGAACAGATAGCCCTGTGCCCGGTCGCACCCGATGGAACACAGAAACTCAAACTGTTCTTTTGTCTCTACGCCTTCGGTCAAAGACAGCATGGAAAGCTGTTTTGCCAGATTGACAATGCTGATTAAAATCGGCTGAGTTTTGGCATTATCCGGAAATCCGGAGAGAAATTTCATATCAATTTTCAGTACATCAAACTGATAGTCTTTCAGAACATTCAGGGAAGAATAACCGCTGCCGAAATCATCCAGCCATACTTTAAAACCGGAGTTCCGGAGAGTCCTGACAGCAGTTTGCAGGAAATTCTGCTGATCAGTCAGAGCACTTTCTGTAATTTCAATATCCAGAAATTCATGCGGCACCTGAAATTCTTCTGCTGTTTCGCTGATAAAGCTGACGATATCACATAATTCAAAATCCAGCCTGGAAAAATTCAGCGATACAGGCACAAACGGCAGATGCTGATCGGCGGATTCGCGGTAATCGCGGCAGACCTGACGGATAATGTACTGATCCAGCTTATAAATCTGCCTGTATTCTTCCAGAATTTCGATAAATGCGCCCGGCGGCAGAAGACCATAATTCGGGTCTTTCCATCTGGCAAGGGCTTCCAGACCGCAGATGCTTCCGTCCGTGGCAGAAACAACAGGCTGATAAAATACTTTAATATAGCCGTTTTCGATTGCTGTATCAATATGATTGACAATATATTGCTTCATCTGGAATCTGTCTTCCAGCGATTTGTCATATAACTGATAATAGCAGTCATAATGTTTTTTAATGCTGTTGCAGGCGAGCCGGGCACGGTCACAGGCAAGGCTGGGGTCTGTTTCGTGTTCATCCGGACGGTAGGCTCCGCATTTCAGCTCCAGATGCACTTCACCCTGACAGCATTTGATTTCGTGTGAAAGCTGTTCTATTTTTTCCCGGCAGCCGTCAAACCGTGTCAGCACAACAAAATGATCATCCGAAAAACGGGAAACAAGCGAACCTGCAAAAGCCTGGTCTGTCATCTGGGCGATTTTTTTCAGCAGTTCATTGCCTTCGTGAAATCCGTATTTTTCGTTATAAGATTTGAAATTTTCAATATCGAAAAATAAAAAGACAATATTATCCCTGTCAGTTGTGACATAACTGAGAAGCTTTTCGGCTTCGTTCCGGAAGTATACCATATTGTGAATGCCTGTCAGCTCGTCCTGAACTGAAATCCGGCTGAGATGATGGTTGAGTTCTTCCAGATTTTCATCTTTTTTGGCCTGCTGAATCGTCCTGTTATAATTCGCAAAGCTGAACAGCAGGGTAGAAAGATACATGGTAAACATATTGATCTGTGTGGCAAGCGTTGTGCCGGCTTCCGTGCTGTTCGGGGGCGGAATGGCATCAATCCGGAAATAGAAAATCAGGTACGAACTGGACAGAATCAGGAACGATGTCAGCGGCCGCCATGTCAGCAGGCAGACGACAAATAATTCCATTGTGAGAAACGTCAGAATCTGTTCGCCTTTGGCATAGTCGTTATAAGAAATCGTCAGGCCGAAATAAATGCAGATAAACGAGAAAACCCATTTGATAGCTGTCCCGATTACAGGATTATCTTTTCTGCCTTTGACAAACCGCAGAGCGAAAATCAGCATCGCTGCTCCGGCGGCAAGCAGAATCAGATAATTCAGATAATATTTCTGAAAATAATATTCAAACGGCTTGGCCGTGCCGGGCGGCAGTTCCAGAATTGTCCTTGTCATGCGCAGAATCATCCAGATTTCCAGTACAACCACAATGGCAGACATATAAATGCTTGCCCGCATATTGGCAGCATAGAAATGATCGCGCACATAAGGGGATTTTCTGTCTATCCCCAGATATTTCATAATTTGTTCCTTCATAGGCAGCAGTCCTTTCAGATTGTGTATTCTTATATTATAACAGATTATGATAAAAATGTCAAATCAGGATGCAATGGCAGAATCACTAAAATATGCCTGAAATTTTGTTGATTCTGTCAATTGCTTTTAAACATAAATCTATGTTAAAATGTTCAAAAAGACGAAACGGAGGTCATACAACATGTTTCAGAATTATGCAGCACCAAAATTCCCGCACATGCTCCACGGCGGCGATTATAATCCCGAACAGTGGAAAGCTTACCCGGAAATTCTGCATCAGGATATCTTGCTTATGAAGAAAGCAAATATCAACTGCGTCAGTCTCGGCATTTTTGCATGGGCGCAGATCGAGCCGGAAGAAAACCGGTTTGAATTTGAATTCCTGGATCAGATAATAGAAAATTTATATCAGAATCAGATTTATACAGTTCTGGCAACTCCTTCCGGCGCACGGCCGCACTGGCTGGCCGAAGCATATCCGGAAGTGCTCCGCACGGACGAAACAGGCCGGAAAGCTCTGTTCGGACAAAGAGAGAATCATTGCTATACTTCGCCCGTGTACCGGGAGAAAGTCAGAAAAATTGATACTAAACTCGCCGAACGCTATGCTTCGCATCCGGGTGTGATTCTTTGGCATATCTCGAACGAATTCAACGGAGAATGCCATTGTGAACTCTGTCAGCAGGCGTTCCGGAACTGGCTGAAAGAAAAATATCATACGCTGGAAAATTTAAATCATGCATGGTGGTCACATTTCTGGTCGCATACTTACACGGACTGGAATCAGATTCACAGCCCTTCGCCAATCGGGGAAACGTCCGTACATGGGCTTAGTCTGGACTGGAAACGCTTTGTCACATACCAGAGCACGGACTTCATGAACGCCGAAATCGATGCCGTCAAGGCAGTGAATCCGGAGCTTCCCGTCACAACGAATTATATGGGCATGTATGCGTATGGCCTGGATTATACTGCTATGAGCCGGAAACTGGATGTCATTTCCTGGGACTGCTATCCGGAATGGCACGCTCCGTGGGGAAATCATAATGTTGCACTGGTTGAAAGTCTCTCCCATGATATGGCAAGAGCTTTCAAGAAAAAGCCATTTCTTCTGATGGAATGCACTCCCAATACGACTAACTGGAGAAGCATCAGCAAACTGAAAAAACCCGGAATGCATCTGCTTTCCGTCATCAATGCCGTGGCACACGGCGCGGATTCCGGCATGTATTTCCAGATCCGGCAGAGCCGCGGAAGCTGTGAAAAATTTCATTCTGCCGTGATTTCGCACACAGGCACGGAACATACCAGAACATTCCGGGAAGTCGCCGAAACAGGCAAACTCCTGCAAAAAATCGATGCCGCTGTCTGCGGTACATCCACCCCTGCAAAAACGGCCATTCTGTTCGATACGGAAAATAAATGGGCACTGGATGTAATTCAAGGCCCCCGTAATGCCGGGCTTGATTATTTCGGCGCGATTCAGAAATGCTATCGTTATTTCTGGAAAAACGGAATCAATACAGATATTGTCGACCAGACAGCAGATTTTTCCGGCTATGAACTTGTCATTGCACCGATGCTGTATCTGTTCCGGGACGGCATTCAGGAAAAATTAAGAAAATTCGTCGCCGATGGCGGTACACTCGTGACAACAGTCTTTTCCGGCATTGTGAACGAAACAGATCTCTGTTTTTTGGGAGAAGCTTCGGAAGAAAAATTAAGTGATGTCATGGGCTTCTGGATTGAAGAAATTGATGCGCTTTATGATCAGGAATATAATTATCTGAATTACAGGGATATGAATTACCAGTTATCCGAACTCTGTGAAATTCTGCATCCGACTACCTGCAAAATTCTGGGAACGTATCAGCAGGATTATTATCAGAATCAGCCGGCACTGACACTCAATGCCTTCGGCAGAGGACTGGCCTATCATCTGGCGGCTTCGGCAGAAGAAAAATTCTATGACGATTTCTTTGCAGAACTTGTTCCTCAGCTGAATCTGGAACGCGCTATGGAAACTAATATTCCGGACGGCTGTTCGCTGACGTGGCGCGAAGATGCCAAGGGCAGAAAAATTATTTTCGTCCAGAATTACGCCGGAACAGATGCAGAAATCCGGCTGGATCAGGCGTACACAGATCTTGTAACAGATGCACGCTGTACAGAAACTTTGCAGATCCCCGGCTATTCGTTCCGGATTTTGAGAACAGAGGAGGCCTGCTGCATTGAATGAATTAAAATATATTCTCAGCCGTGTGTTCTCACTGGAAGCAGATACGGCTTCTCATGAAGAAATCAGAAAACGCATTATCAGCGGCGGTCAGGTGACAGGTACAAATATGTGCATTCTGATCTGTGCAATTCTGATTGCTTCGGTAGGCTTAAACACTGGTTCGACGGCAGTTATTATCGGCGCGATGCTTGTTTCTCCGCTGATGGGCAGTATTCTCGCGATGGCCTTTGGTGTGGCATCGGCGGACAAGTCACAGCTCCTGCGGAATTTTTACGGCTTTATACTGCAATTGATTATCAGCGTACTGGTAGCGACTATCTATTTTGCACTGTCGCCGATCAAGCACCCCACCAGCGAAATCATCGCCAGAACTCAGCCGAGTTTCTATGATGTCATCATTGCCACTGCCGGCGGATTTGCCGGAATCATCGGCAGTACCAGAAGTGACAAGGCGAATAATATCATTCCGGGCGTGGCGATTGCAACGGCACTGATGCCGCCGGTCTGCACCTGCGGCTACTCGATTGCCAATGCAAAATGGGAAATGCTTTCAGGCGCGGCATATCTGTTTATTGTAAACTGTTATTTTATTTTTGTATCAGCGGTCGTGATTCTGGATGTGCTGAAAATCCCGAAAATCGGCCAGATTAACGAAAAACAATGGAAACGCCTGAAACGCGCTATCATCCGGAATACAATCATTGTTCTGATTCCCAGTATTTTCTTTACTTATATGATGCTGAGAGAAGCAAAATAAAAATAAACTGCCGTATTTTTGCAGATACGGCAGTTTTTTTGGGAATTAGTCATCTTCATCTTCGCGGCGTTTTTTGCGGCGCAGAATTTTCCCGACTGTGAAGACCGCCGCGGCACCTGCGGCGGCTCCGGCAGCCGGAACAGCGGCTTTTGCAAGATCGGACTTACGGGATGATTTTTTTTGCTTTCCGGATTTTTTCAGAAGATCTTCCGGAAAATTTTCTGTCCGATAAATAGCCGTTTCGTCTTCGGTAGCGATTTCAAATGCATCAAATTCGACATTGCCTTTTGTAATCAGCATTCTGAGCGTATGCCAGCCCGTGTGCAGATGTTCCAGTGCAAAGAAGGCTTCCCGGAAATTGCTGCTACTGACAGAATAGTTTTCTGTATAGAGTTTTTTATCAATCCAGAACATCAGTTCAGCCGTTTTCACACGGCCGAGCAGTGCAATATTGCTGCCGTAGAACCGGATTTTCATTTCAGAATTTTCTTTTCCGGCGGCGCAGGTTCTGTGATAGAACTGATAGTTCGTCATGCCGCTGAGAGTCCATTGGCTTTCCTCGTTGCGCAGATATTTCACAGACGGAGAAAGACAGTCTTCCCTGTAGACATAGGGTGCAATCGGAAAATTCAGTTTTTCGGCTTTGATTTCACAGAAACGGTTCTGATAATAGGCACTGTACAGAGCCATTCTGCCGGAATGCACAACAGGACGGCTGTCAAGCTTTGTTTCATACACGGAATGCCCGTCAATAAAACAGAATACCAGAATTCCCATAGCGGCAATGCTGATTTTATGGCCGATGGCATAAAGATATTGTTCGGTTTTGCCTTCGTGGAGCAGTTCGTCCATGTAGCGGAGCTGCCATGTTCCGTCCGCATACAGGCGCAGCTGAAGTCCGCAGGCCGATGTTTCCGGACAAGTCACGGCAGAATTGTAATGCAGTCCCACGCCGACATAGTTATCCGGCTCCGGAGAGGCGAAATAAGCCATGGCACTTGCCTGATAATTCATCCAGGTATCATCGCCGAAACTGGTGACAGGTTCTGGTGTGCCGCGGAAACGCCAGTTTGTCGGCAGAATTTCTTTTGTGATTTTCTGTTCCAGATAGACGGTATTATTTTCCGCCCGGAACAGTTCAAATGCGCCGCCCTGATCGGTTGTATACAGCGGCATATAGCCGTTGCGTTCCTCTTCGGACTGCAAAGGCAGAACAAACGGAAGTGCAAGTCTTTTAGCTTCCGGAACAGGTTTCAGCTGTTCCGTGCCGATAATATCATCTGTTTTCAGCGTGGTAACAGTCAGAATCGAATACGGCTGAACTGTCACATGCAGAGAAGCATTTTCTTCTGAAACATGAATCGGAATCTGCTTCACCACCCGGAACCAGTTCTGATCGACAGGTTCCGGAAACGGCGTTCCGGCTGTCTGGAGCAGAGCCGCATTCTGAGGCAGTTCTGCCATATTGGAAATTTTAATTTCATATGACCGTGCAGTATCTGTATCATTGGCAAAATGCAGGGTGAACTGTGTTTTGTCCGGAGAAATGAGAGTCATATAATTATCAGTTGTATTGCGGATGGTCTGATTTTCCTCGCCGTCGCCGAAACATGCGCCGGGGACATACTGCCAGTCGGCCGCGGCAAACCGCATGAAATGCGCCGAAAGCCATAATCCGGCATCGACGGTATAAAAACCTGACCACGGAGTCCGGGCAGTAATCAGCTGTTTCGGCGAATAGCACGAGCCGTCATAATATGCCGAAACAGGCGGCTGAAATTCATAGAGATTCATCCGGCCGTTGGCATAAGCATTGATAATCCGGACAGCTGTATTGATTACGCCGTTCGACCCGGTCAGGCCGGAACCGTCCGTCCGGCGGGAAAGTGCCGGCACATTGCAGGGTGCAATGCCCTCACTGTACCAGATTTCTTTTTCATAGAAATCATGCAGATATTTTGTATTTTCATCCCCCTGTGCCATATAATGCAGACCGATGACATCCACAGCATTGCGGAGTGTTTCATTTTCGCGCATCATAGCGGCGATAGTCCGGGTTCCGGTTTCATCCGAAGCGACAATTTTGATTTTGGAAAAATCATAAGGCGCACGGCGTTCGGATTTTAATTTCCGCGAAAAATAAATCAGCCAGTCGGCATCAGGTGTTTCCGGTTCGTTGGCATCGGCACTGATGAAATCAAATTTCAGATGATAAATCTCATAAGCCGAACGCAGCGTTTCAACATACCAGCAGTAACGGGCATCGAACCCGGCTTTCCGGCTTTCCTGAAATGCGGCCGTCACCCAGTGAGGTTCCCCCCAGCGGAGCAGATCCAGTGTAAGATCCGGATTGATTTTTTTGGCATCGGCGGCAAGCTGAAAGCCTGCGCCTCTTGTGACATCTGCCTTTTCTTCCGGGAAACGCTTGACACACGGTTCTGTGCCGGAAGAAGAATTCACATCTGCGCCCAGTTCAATTTTGAGATGCGACAGTCCTGCGCCGTAATCCGGCTGGAATAATAATTTGATTATTTCCTGATAGACTTCCGGATGTTTCCGCTTATAATCAATCAGAAGCCGGGAAGAACCGTTTGCTGTCACACAGCCCAGTCCCCGGAAGATATCGCGTTCACTGGTCTGAGAGCCGTCAATGATGATTTCTTTCGCCATGAATCTTCTCCTCCTGTACTGCAATCAGAAATTTGATATTTTTTCCTTCTTCTGTAAACATGTGTTCGTGTTCGGTTTCCAGATTTTCGGCAAAGCCGGAGCTGTGCAGATCTCTTGTCAGGTAGGTGACTGCAAAGCCGGATTCCTGAAAATATTGCAGACTTTCTTCAAAAAGCTGATCGTCATCGGTTTTGAACCAGATTTCGCCTTTCAGGAATTGCTGATACTGCACCAGCTGACGGGGGTGTGTCAGGCGGCGTTTTTTATGTTTGGGCTTGTTCCAGGGGTTGCAGAAGTTGATAAAAATACGCTGGATATTATCCTGTTCGCCGAAGACTTCTGAAATCTGCATGATATTCAGAATCATGATTCTGACCTGTTCAGAATTCAGATTTTCAGCCTGAAGAGCCTGTTCAATTTTGCGTTTGGCGAGGACAAGCATTTCGTTTTTGATATCAATCGCGATAAAATTGACATCGCGCCAGTGCAGGACAGCCTGACTTGCGAAGCCGCCTTTTCCGCAGCCCAGTTCGAGATAAACCGGCTTTTGATTCTGAAAAATTTCGTTCCAATGATTTTTATAATTTTTGGGTTCCGGAACAAAAAATTCTGTTGCTTCGAGTTCCGGTCTTGCCCATGGTTTGCATCTGATTCGCATAAATCCCGTTATCCTTTCATGATAATTTTATAATCTTCAAAATAATCAAAATAAGCTGTACAAGCTCCAGAACAGGTTCTGCCAGAATAATCGTTCCGAAAATTATTAAAGCGAGAGAGTCTGTGATTTGCTTTCTCCGTGCTTTTTTCCGTTCAGTTTCCAGAACGGCAGTTTTCTGATGCAGAATTTCTTTCTGCTTTTTGCGGAGCCGTTTTCTGTTTAATTTCCGCCGTTTTTTGAGTGTCATAGATGCAGAGGAATTTCCTGTCCGGTTTTCTGATACTGTTCAAGTTCGACTCCCGTCATGCGGAACATCAGTTCAGAGGCTTTTGTAGCATCAGAATCGGCGTACTTGTTTTCTGCATAGATGATTTTTTTAATCCCGGACTGAATAATTGCTTTTGCACATTCATTGCACGGAAACAGTGTGACATATAAAGTACAGCCTTTCAGGCTGACGGCGGCACTGTTCAGAATCGCATTGAGTTCCGCATGACACACAAACGGATATTTTGTATTTAAAAAATCGCCTTCACGTTCCCAGGGCATAGCATCATCGGGACAGCCGGTAGGCATTCCGTTATAGCCAACGGAGACAATCTTATTATCTTCATTGACGATACATGCGCCGACCTGTGTATTATTATCCTTGCTTCTCTGCGCGGAAAGCATCGCGATTCCCATGAAATAGGCATCCCAGTGAATATAATTTTCTCGTTTCATGATAATTCCTCCTGACGGGAACAGTTTATTTTCTGCGGTATTCCAGCAGAAGACCGTCTCTGCCGATATTGCTGATGCGGAACAAATCCGGCCGGAACACGGCAGAGCTGGCATCTTTTCGGCGAACCACAGCAAACGGATGCGCCGACGGAATACCATCCAGAGCTTTCAGGTCTTGTATCGAAAGCAGATTTCCGGATCTGAAATTCTTCCGGAATGCCGTCCGGATGCTGATAATTCCTTCCAGTTTCCATAAATGGCGCAGAAATGCAAGAAGCTGTTTTTTTCTGGAAGGCATCCAGACTTTTTTCCGGGTGCGCCGGGTAACAGGAGCAGTCAGCAGCTGTTCGGACGGAATCAGCAGTTCAATCAGGAACGTGTCTGAAAAATGCATTGGCTTCCTGACGGAAATCTGTGTTTTCGGACAGAACGGCGTAACAATCTGGTTCGGTACCAGAATGCAGGTATCCCGGCCTGAGTTGACATCCCGGATTGCTTTGATCATAGACATAAAAAAGAAATTTTCATCGCCCAGATGGCTCCGGAATCTTTTGACAAAATCGCGCTGGCTTGCCAGATCAGAATAACGATTCTGGAATTCCAGAATAATTGAAAAGAAATATTGTGGTTCTGTCATAATAAAACCTCCTGATTAAAGATTGCCGGACAGTTCCAGAAGCATTCCGCCGCGGTGCAGGCTGGTTTTCTGGAACTGCATAAAATCCTTGGTTTTGGCAGCATTCCGGGGCAGAATCGCAAACGGATGCGCCGAAGGCCGTTCCTTGCCATACACAATATCCTGATAGCAGGCACAGCTGCCTGTCAGTTCCAGTTCTGTCTGGATACTCATCACAGGACAGACTTCCCACAGCTGGCAGGCAAGGTCACGGAGAATCTGCATTTTTTCCGGAAGATAGCTTTCTTTCAGGGTTGTGACATCATCGCCGAACAGTTCGGCTTCCGGAATGACAAGTGCAAAAGAAAATTCTTCTCTGACAGGATAACGATTCATCCAGAAGCCGCGCACATGCCGGAATCCGTCCAGCCGGAACAGCATCTGTTTATAATCATGGCTGACATTTTCGTCATATCCGAGTTCAAAATCCTGTTCCAGCAGTTTCTGATTCCAGTTCAGAATGCTTTGCAGGTTATCCTGTTCAGATTCCCAGTAGCCGGACTGAAAAGCGAGTCCGGCAGAAGCAAGGGCTTCCTGAAAATTCTGCATCAGTCCGGGACAGATATTTTTTCTGGAAAATTCCAGTATAAGAGAAAAATAAGCCGGCATAGATTAAAATTCTCCTGTATCGGGGAGTTCCGGGGCATCTGAAACGGCCGGAGCTTCGGGAACGGGCGGTATATCAGGCACATCGGGTACATCCGGAAAATCCGGGACAGGCGGTACTTCCGGCACGGCCGGAACAGCTTCCGGCAGCGGTTCCTGATTTTTAGCTTCTGTTTCCTGCAAGATATCCAGCACTTCGGAATTTTTAATCTCTCTGGGAGCTTCCGGAGCTTTCAGAGCATCTGGCACTTCCGGCGCGAGCATATCTTCCGGCATTTCCGGCAGAGCCAGTTCTTCAATAATTTCAGGCGGCAGTTCCAGATACATTTCTTCTTCTGTGAGTGCGCCTTCTATATTAAGCTGTTTTTTCGGAATGCGTTTCAGCGGTGCATAGACAAACTGTTTGCAGGACTGGTTTTCTTCCATCAGACCCTGTTTTTCGCACAGAATTCTGCCGCCGTCCTTGGTGCGTTTGCCAAACTGGCAGTAACTGCACGAGGCGGCAATATTCCTGTCGAAATAATATGTCTTTTTTTTAAAAATATCGAATAAACCCATAAAAATTCACCTC
>DFJS01000024.1:541-9595 GCA_002373165.1 Ruminococcus sp. UBA3665 | reverse complement strand
CTTCTATGGCACCTTCGATGGAAGATCTGCTCAAAGAAGCTGAACAGTCTGTGATCGATCAGGATGAACCCCAGAAGGCTGAACAGCCCGGCATTGATCTGTTTACATTACAGGATGATTCTCCGGCCGATGCGGATACATTCCAGCCCGAAGAAGAAAAAATTCTGGATATCGACAGCTTCTCGCAGTCCGGTATGCAGTTCAATACAGGCATCCGTGCCAGAGCCGCAGGTGCTCCGCCTCAGCAGAAAGGCAAAAAGGGCGGCGATTTCAGCTGGGATGAACTCGTGGCAGAAAATAATGCTGCCGTCAAGAGAAAGAAACCCAGAAATAATTAAATTTTTTGAGGTGTGATACAATGCCGGAATTGATAAAACTCAATGTACAGTCACTGAAATCGGCGGCGGAAAATTTGCATATCGGGGATAAAATTCTGCTTTCCGGGTATGTTTATACTGCAAGGGATGCTGCGCACAAGCGCATTGCCGCGCTGCTGGATTCCGGCGAACCTGCGCCGTTTCCCATTCAGGATGCTGTAATCTATTACGCCGGGCCTACGCCGTCTCCGCCCGGAAAACCGGTCGGCGCATGCGGCCCTACTACTTCCGGCAGAATGGATCCTTATGCTCCCCGGCTGCTCGATCTGGGGCTTGCCGCCATGATCGGCAAAGGGGAACGCTCACAGGCCGTCCGGGATGCTATCGTCCGGAATAAGGCCGTGTATCTCTGCGCCGTCGGCGGCGCGGGCGCACTCGCCGCAAGATGTATCAAAGACTTGCAGGTCATCGCTTTTGAAGACCTCGGCTGTGAGTCCGTCAAGCGGCTGTATCTGGAAGATTTCCCCCTTGTCGTCTGCAACGATGCCCGGGGCGGCGATCTCTTCTCGCAGGGGCGTTCCGCTTATGCCGGATAAACAGGCCATGCAGGGCTTGTCGGATGAAGAACTTGCCGTGCTCTCCCGGACTTCTACCGAAGCCGAAGCCGAACTGCTGGCAAGATATTTCCGCCTTGTGCGCTTCCATGCCGCACGTTATGCCGCAGGTTCTGCCGATGCCGAAGATCTGACGCAGGAAGGCCTGATTGCACTGCTGCATGGAATGAAACAGTTCGACCCTGCGCAGAATACAAAATTTTCTTCTTTTGCACAGGTGTGCATTGTCAACAGAATGCGCAGTCTGCTGCGCCGGGAGCAGGATATTGCCGTTCCCGAAGAAGACCTGTTCCGGATGCTGGAAGAACAGGACTGTCTGACAGACAGAAATACCCCGGAAAGCATTCTGATCGAAAAAGAAAGCTATGCCGACTGCTGTATGCAGGTCATGGCACTGCTCTCTGACAAAGAATGGCAGATTTTGCAGTATATTCTCAGCGGCTGTTCTTATGCCCAGGCTGCGGCTGCCATGCAGATCAGTGTCAAGTCCGTGGATAATGCCATGCAGAGAATCCGCCGGAAAATGCGTGCGGTACAAAGTCAGCATCCTGACAGGAAAGAATCATCTGTTTTTTAAATTCGTCCCCCTGTGGGGTTCGATAAAAAGGGCTTATTGCTTAACTGCCGTAGTCCGAAACAAAACAAATCTTTTTAAGAGAGGTAATGAATTATGTACGAAGACAAGACTTTAGTTTGCAAGGATTGCGGAAAGGAATTTACTTTTACTGCCGGCGAACAGGAATTTTATGCAGAAAAAGGCTTTGAACACGAGCCGCAGAGATGCAAGGAATGCCGCGCCGCCAGAAAAGGTTCTTCCCGCGCTCCGCGTGAAATGTTCACTGCTGTCTGTGCAGGATGCGGCGGAGAGGCCCGTGTGCCCTTCCAGCCCCGTGAGGACAGACCCGTTTATTGCAGCGAATGCTTCAGCAAAATGAAAAGCGAATAATCAGCGAAAGGAGTTTGTAGTCATGACAGTCACCAAAGAAACAGTCATCGGCGATATTCTGGACGAAGATTTCGACGTTGCACCGTATTTTCTGGAGATGGGTATGCACTGCCTGGGCTGCCCGGCATCCAGAGGCGAAACAATCGAGGAAGCCTGCGCCGTACACGGCACGGATCCTGAAGAACTGGTCTCCCAGCTTAACGCATATTTCCAGAACAAGTAAACATCCAGTGGGCGGCGGCGAAATCCGCTGCCCTTTTTTATGAGGTATTTGCAATTATGATCAATCAGCGACTGCTTGCGTGTGCGGCGTATCTGCACGGAACGTTTCTGTGCGATGTCGGAACCGATCACGCGCTACTGCCCGTGTATGCCGTGCAGAACCGGCTTGCAGAAAAAGCCCTTGCCTGTGATATCCGTGAAGGCCCTCTCCGGGCGGCGGAACAGAATATCACCAAAGCCGGTTTGTCAGATTATATTCACATGATTCTTTCTGACGGCTTGCAGAACGTTCCGCCGGTGGGCATTACCGATATCGTCATTGCCGGCATGGGCGGCGAAACAATCATGCATATTCTGGAAACAGCCCCGTTTTCTCTGGAGAAAATAAATCTGATATTTCAGCCGATGACTAAAGCAGAACTGCTCCGGAAATGGCTTTATGAACATGGTTTTGAAATCCGGAATGAAACCTGTATTCCGGATAAGAAATTTTTATATGCTGTCATGCAGGTGCAGTTTACCGGAAATATAATAATTCCGGATGGAAAGGATATCTATTTCGGAAAAATGAATCTGTATGATGAAAATGCACTTGCTTACGCTAAAAACGAATTTGTCCGGCTTAGCCGGATACGGATGCAGAGTTATCTCCGCGAAGGAAAAAATCCCCCTCTGGAACTGAATGCTGTGATCGACAGCATGGCAGATGCTTTAAAGGAGTATGATAAAATTTGATTACAGTAAAAGATATTTATAATTACATCAATCAGTTTGCGCCGTTCGGGACACAGGAAAAATGGGATAATTCCGGTTTTTTAATCGGGGATGCCGCGCAGGAAGTCTCCGGCGTACTGATTTCGCTGGATATTTCCGTCAGTGCTCTGCAAAAGGCCGGGGAATGCGGCTGTAACCTGATTTTTTCGCATCATCCCGTGATTTTCCAGCCAATCAGGAATTTATATGCCGGTTCTGTTGTCTATCAGCTGGCACAGAAGCAGATTGCGGCCATCTGCTGTCATACGCCGCTGGATATCGCGCCCGGCGGCATCAATGATTTAATAATCCGGAAACTCCGGGAAGAAATCGCTCTGGAAGAGGAAATGCTCCCTATCGAAGCCGACGGCCTCGGCAGAATCGTCACACTGAAACAGGCCTGTTCTCTGCCGGAATTTGCCGGAATTGCCAAAAAAGCTCTTGCCTGTGAAGTTGTCCGGTATTCGGCGAAATATCAGGAAAAAATTAAAAAAATCGCCGTCTGCTCCGGTTCGGGCGCGTCCATGCTGGAAGACCTCGCCGGACGATGCAACTGCTTCCTGACAGGCGATGTCAAGCATGACCGCTGGTACAAAGCCGAGGAACTCCGGATTGCTCTGCTGGACTGCGGCCATTATCACACGGAAGTCATCATGATTCCGTATGTTGCCGCCCTGCTCCGGGAGGCCTTTCCGGAATTGAATATTATCGAATTTGCAGAAGGGAACCCTGTGTGCTATGCCTGAAACGACTATCTGGATTTGTCCCGTCTGCGGACAGTCTCTCACAGAATTTGACAAAACGCTGAAATGCCCCAAAAATCACAGTTTCGACAAAGCCCGGAGCGGTTATGTGCATCTGCTGCCTGTCCGGCAGAAACATGCCAGACTCCCCGGCGATAATCCCGGCATGGTCAGGGCAAGACGGGATTTTCTGAACAGGAATTATTATCAGCCTCTGCGGACGGCTCTCTGCCGTACTGCGGAACTGCATCAGCCGGGCGTTCTGCTGGATGCCGGATGCGGCGAAGGCTATTATACCGGAGAAATCAGCCGGACACTCGGCACGGGGGCATCCTGTTACGGCATTGATATTTCCAAAACGGCCGCCGATTTCGCCGCCCGGCAGGATAAGCAGACACGCTATGCTGTAGGCAGTGTGTTTCATCTGCCTGTGGCCGGAGCTTCCTGTGATATGCTGACCAGCGTGTTTGCGCCATTCTGCGGAACGGAATTTCTCCGTGTTCTGAAGCCGGAGGGAATCTTTGTCATGGTGATTCCGGCGGCGCGGCATCTCTGGGAACTCAAACAGGCCGTCTATGACAGGCCTTATGAAAATCAGGTGCGTGATTATGCCCTGGAACATTTTCGTTTTCTGGAAAAAATAAATTGCAATCAGAAAATTTTTCTGGAAACTAATCAGGATATTCAGAATCTGTTCGCCATGACTCCTTATGCGTACCGCACCAGTGCGCACGAGCGCGAACGTCTGCAAGCATTGCAGAATTTGGAAGTCCGCACGGAATTTGAAATTTTAATTTATCAGAAAGAAGCGTGATATTATGGCATTCGACGGCGCATATCTTCATGCAGTCAGTCACGAAATGGAAGCGTTTCTGGGCGCAAGAGTGGAAAAAATTCATCAGCCGTCCCGGGATGAAATCATTCTGCACCTGCGGAGTTTTCAGGGAGCTGTCAAGATTTTAATTAATATATCGGGAGACAGTGCCCGGATTCATCTGACGGAACTTAATATTGAAAATCCTGCCGCGCCGCCGATGTTCTGTATGCTGCTGCGCAAGCATCTGGGCGGCGGAAAATTCGCGGCAGTCCGGCAGGACGGGCTGGAACGGATTCTGTTTCTGGATTTCGACTGCATCAACGACCTGGGCGATTCCGTTCGGCTGACACTGGCCTGTGAAGTCATGGGAAGATATTCCAACTGTATTTTAATCAATCAGGACGGCAAAATTATCGATTCGCTGAAACGCAATGCCGATATCACGCGCGAACGCGTACTGCTTTCAGGTTTTTCGTATGAAATGCCGCACAGACCCCGGCGGCTGAATCTGATGCAGACGGATGATATCACAATTCTGAATGCACTGCTGCTGTCGCCGGATCAGAATCTGGATAAAGCTCTGGTTTCTGTGTTCGAGGGTGTTTCTCCGCTTCTGGCGCGGGAGTGGGCTTATTATACCTGCAAAACTGATCTAAGAAGTCATGCACTGAATCAGAATCAGCAGGAGCGGCTGCTGTACAGCATTCACAGAACCGCCGCCATGCTGAAAGAACAGCAATATCAGTTTCATATTCTGACGACTCCGGAAGGCGCACTGAAAGATTTCTGTTTTTTCCGTCCGGAACAGTACGGAAATCTGATGCTCGTCAGGCCGATGCCCTCGGCAAGTGCCGCGCTGGATGCGTTCTATTCTCAGCGCGATCTCAAAGCCCGGATGAAACAGCGCGCCAATGATCTGTTTAAACTCATCATGACAAGAATCGAACGCGCTTCCCGGAAATTGCAGAATCAGAAACAGGAACTCGCCGAAACTGCTAAAATGAATCAGAATAAATTATACGGCGATCTGCTTTCGGCGAATTTGTATCAGCTTCAAAAAGGCGATGCCTCTGCTGTACTTGTGAATTTCTATGACGAAGCCTGCCCCGAAATCCGGATTCCTTTACAGGTAAATCTGACTCCGGCACAGAACGCTCAGAAATATTATACGCTCTACCGCAAGGCAGCCGTCGCCAGACAGAAGCTTTCCGAACAGATTCAGCAGGGCGAACAGGAACTGCTCTATCTGGAAAGCGTGTTTGATACTCTCAGCCGCGCCGAAACAGAAAATGATCTGCTTCTGCTCCGGGAAGAACTCGCACAGCAGGGCTATCTCCGGAATAAATCCCAGAAACAGAAGCCCGTCCGGCAGGCTCCGCCTATGATGTATCAGTCCGAAGACGGATTTTTAATTCTGGTTGGCCGGAACAACCGGCAGAATGATCAGCTGACACTCAAACAGGCTTCCAAGCAGGATATCTGGCTGCATACCCAGAACATTCCGGGTTCGCATGTGATTCTGGTCACGGACGGAAAAGAGCCTTCTGAAACAGCAATTCGTCAGGCGGCAGTGCTGGCGGCGTATCACAGCAAGGCACGGGAATCTTCACAGGTGCCTGTCGATTTTACAAAAGTCAGGTTCGTCAAAAAGCCCGGCGGCGCAAAGCCCGGCATGGTGATTTTCACCAATCAGCAGACGCTGTACGTTACGCCGGATAAAGCTGTGACTGAAACACTGCGCTTCAAGGAGTGAGAGTATGCAGAATCGAATATTAGATGCTGAATTTTTTGACAGGGACTGCCTTGTCGTCGCGCCTGACCTGATCGGGAAAATTCTGGTGCATACGCTCCCGGATGGTACCGAACTGCGCGAACGCATCACAGAAACAGAGGCCTACCGCGGCGAGGAGGATAAAGCCTGTCATGCTTCCAAAGGCCGGACAGGGCGTTCCGAAATGCTCTACAGGGAATCCGGAACGATTTATGTTTATCTTTGTTACGGGGTGAATTATCTGATGAACATCGTCACGGGCGAAAAAGATCATCCGCAGGGTGTGCTGTTCCGTGCCGGAGCAGTTCACAACGGCCCCGGCAGATTAACTAAATATCTGCAAATCACAAAAGCACTCAACGGACAGTGCATTGTGAAAAATCCTGAAATCCGCATTGAAGATGACGGCAGATTCTTCACCTGGCATACGGAAACACGTGTCGGCATCGATTACGCCGGAGAAATCTGGAAACAAAAACCCTGGCGATGGGTCATGGACGAAAATCAAAACCCCTGAAAGGAGTGCCGTATATGGCATTTATCATAGATCATGAGATTTTAAGAAAATACATTCCGCAGGAAGGCGAAACGGAAATTACGCTCCCCGAAGGCATTCATATGATTGATAAATATGCCTTTATCAACTGCCGGAATCTGTATTCCGTGCGTATTCCGGAGGGGGTGACCAATATCGGACAGGGTGCATTCCAGAACTGCGAAAATCTGCTGTTTATCCGGCTTCCCCAGAGTCTGGAGCGAATCAGCATAGAGGTCTTTTCCGGATGCACTTCAATCGGAGAAATTACCATTCCGGAAAATGTTCCGTCCGTGCATGACGGCACGTTTCTGAACTGCATCAATCTGCGCAGTGCGGTTCTGCCCCGGAAACTCGACAAACTCGGCGACCGCGCGTTTTACGGATGCGAAAAATTAAAAAAAATCAAAATGCCCGAAACAATGAATTATTTCGGCAGACAGAGCTTTTCACGCTGTCAGAGCCTGACTTCCATCGTGATTCCGGAGGGCATCCACCGGCTGGAGTCCGGAACGTTTTACAGCTGTGCGGAACTGCATTTTGTCATCATTCCGCATTCCATGCAGAATATCGGCGGCGGTGCGTTTCCGGAAATGACTGTTCTGCATTTTCATATCCAGAACCAGCTGTTCAGCATTCCGTATGATTCTATTTACCGCGGCCGCACAATCGATGCGCTCTGTCAGCCGGAGCAGCCGGAACATACAAAAATCATCATTCAGGATTTTATCCGTCAGAATGATGCTGCCAATCTGGAAAAATTTCTGCAATGCGGTTTTGTGCAGGATGACAGAATTGATGCATTCATCCGTTTCGCTATCGAACAGCAGAAATATGAATCACAGGTCGTCCTGATGGACTATAAACATCAGCACATAGGCTTTCAGTCCAAAAACTGGGATTTATAAAAATTTCTCCTGTCAGGAACGCTCTGACAGGAGTTTTTTGTCACATTACAGCATTTTCCGCATAAAATAATTATTATATCGGAAACGGAAGGAGCTTTTTCTATGGCTACACTCAGCCTGTGCATGATCGTCCGCGATGAGGAAGCCGTTCTCGGCCGATGCCTTGACTGTATCGCAGAAATTGCAGACGAAATCATCATCGTCGATACCGGTTCGCAGGATTGCACAAAACAAATCGCCCGGAAGTATACAGATCAGATTTATGATTTCCCCTGGAATGATAACTTTTCTGATGCCCGGAATTTCTCTTTTTCCAAAGCTTCCTGCGATTATCTCATGTGGCTCGATGCCGATGATGTCCTCGACAGCGAGAACCAGCAGAAACTCTCGGAACTTAAACAGAATCTCTCTGCCGATGCCGTCATGATGCCCTATCATGTCGCATTCGATGCCGAAAACCGTCCCACATATACTTATTATCGGGAACGCATTCTCAAACGTGCCCGGCACTTCCGCTGGGAAGGAGCAGTACATGAGGCAATCGCAGTTTCCGGAACCGTTCTCTATGCTGATATCGCTGTACAGCACAGAAAACTCCTTGTGCACGATCCTGACCGGAATCTCCGCATTTTTGAAAAGCTCCTCGCACAGAACATTCCCCTCTGTACCAGAGAAAAATTTTATTTCGCCAATGAATTATATTATCATCAGCAGTACCACAGAGCAGTCAAATTCTATCTGGATTTTCTCTCACAGCCCGACGGCTGGCGCGAAAATCAGATTGATGCCTGTCAGAAACTTGCAAACTGTTATCTCTCTCTGCATCAGGAAGATAATGCTCTCAGCTGGCTGTTCCACAGTTTTCTGTACGATCAGCCACGCGCTGAAATCTGCTGTGATATCGGCAAAATCCAGATGCTCCGGCAGAATTGGGAAGATGCTGTCTTCTGGTACGAAACTGCACTTCATGCACCGTTCCCGGACGAAGCCGGAGGATTTTCCGTTCCCGATTGTCATGATTATATCCCCTGTCTGCAATTGTGTGTCTGCTATGACAAACTCCGGAACTTTTCCAGAGCAAAGGCATATAATGACAGGGCAGGACGTATTAAGCCCAAAGATGCAGCATTTTTATTCAATCAGAAATATTTTCGTCAGAAACTGAATGAGGAGTGTGACAGATAATGGCAATGTATTCCTGCTCAGGATGCGGCAATCCGGAATTTGTACCCTGTCCGCCGATGCCGCCGTGTCAGCCGATCGTGATAACGGGTCCGACGGGTCCCACTGGGCCGCCTGGTCGCCCCGGCCGTCCTGGAAAAGTGGGCCCGCCTGGTCCAACAGGAGCGACTGGAGCAACTGGCCCAACTGGCTCGACGGGAGCACCCGGAGAAATCGGTCCAACTGGTCCGACCGGAGCAACTGGAG
>DFJS01000024.1:0-487 GCA_002373165.1 Ruminococcus sp. UBA3665 | reverse complement strand
ACTGGAGAAATCGGCCCGACTGGTCCGACGGGAGCGACTGGAGCAACCGGCCCAACTGGCCCGACCGGAGCAACTGGAGAAATCGGCCCGACTGGTCCGACGGGAGCACCCGGAGAAATCGGTCCGACTGGTCCAACTGGAGCTACAGGAGAAATCGGTCCGACTGGTCCAACTGGAACACCCGGAGAAATCGGTCCGACTGGTCCGACCGGAGCGACTGGAGAAATCGGCCCGACTGGTCCGACGGGAGCACCTGGAGAAATCGGCCCGACTGGCCCGACCGGAGCGACTGGAGAAATCGGTCCAACTGGCCCGACGGGAGTAACCGGGGAAATCGGTCCGACTGGTCCGACCGGAGCAACTGGAGAAATCGGCCCGACTGGTTCGACTGGAGCAACTGGAGAAATCGGCCCGACTGGTCCGACTGGAGCAACCGGAGAAATTGGTTCGACTGGTCCGACTGGAGCAACCGGAGCAATCGGTCCGA
>DFJS01000053.1 GCA_002373165.1 Ruminococcus sp. UBA3665 | reverse complement strand
GTCTACTTGACGGGATGCACACCATATTAAAAGATTTCCGGGTTTTCTTTGTTCTTTTATACATATCCCGTCATGGGATAATTCTGTAAATCACTTCAAAAGTCTTATCACTTTTTAGGAATCAGCTTCTCAGCCCCACCCATATAAGGACGAAGAACCTCAGGAATATTGACCGTTCCATCCTCATTCAGGTTATTCTCCAGGAAAGCAATCAGCATACGCGGCGGCGCAACGACGGTATTATTAAGAGTATGGGCGAAATATTTGGAACCGTCTTCTTTTCTGACACGAATGCCAAGTCTTCTTGCCTGTGCATCGCCGAGATTGGAACAGCTGCCGACTTCAAAATATTTTTTCTGACGGGGCGACCATGCTTCCACGTCGAGGGACTTGACTTTCAGGTCGGCCAGGTCACCGGAGCAGCATTCCAGCGTTCTGACGGGAATATCCAGCGAGCGGAAGTAATCGACAGTATTTTTCCAGAGAACGTCATACCATTTCATGCTGTCTTCGGGATTGCAGACAACAATCATTTCCTGTTTTTCAAACTGATGAATTCTGTAAACGCCACGTTCTTCGATGCCGTGTGCGCCGACTTCTTTCCGGAAGCAGGGGGAATAGCTGGTAAGGGTCTGAGGGAGTTCTTCTTCGGGGAGAATCGTATCAATAAATTTGCCGATCATAGAATGTTCGCTGGTGCCGATCAGATACAGATCTTCGCCTTCGATTTTATACATCATATTTTCCATTTCAGCGAAGCTCATAACACCTGTCACAACATTGGAACGAATCATAAACGGAGGAATATAATAAGTGAATCCTCTGTCAATCATAAAATCTCTTGCATAGGAGAGCACAGCAGAATGCAGTCTTGCAATATCGCCGCAGAGGTAATAGAAGCCTGCACCTGTGGTTTTTCCGGCAGAAGTTTTATCAATGCCCTTGAGTTTTTTCATGATGTCTTCATGATGAGGAACTTCAAAATCGGGAACGAAAGGTTCGCCGAAGCGTTCAATTTCGACATTTTCAGAATCATCTTTGCCGATAGGCACAGAAGGGTCGATAATATTAGGGATAGTCATCATGATTTTTTTAATTTCCTGATTCAGTTCAGCCTCTTTTACTTCGAGAGCGGCAATTTCTTCATTGATAGGAGCGACTTCGGCAGCAGCAGCCTGAACAGCAGGGTCTTTCTGCGCTTCTTCGTCTGTCAGACCCTGGGCTTTGAGTTTACCGATGATAGCACCTGTAGCCTTGCTTTTCTTTTTGACCTGAGCGCGGAGCTGGTCGCCTTTCTGTTTGGCATCTCTGCTTTCTTTATCCAATTCGATGACTTTATCGACAAGGGGGAGTTTTTCGTCCTGGAATTTTTTCTTGATATTTTCCTTGACGATTTCGGGGTTAGTTCTTAAAAACTTCATATCTAACATAATAAAAAATCCTTTCTGGTGCAATGTTCCACGTGGAACATTTTAAAAATCAATCATATTCTTCTTCGGGCGAGAGCAGTTCCGCGAGGAGTTTAAGATCTTCCTCGTCATAGAATTCCAGCACAAGCGTGCCTTTATTTTTCTTGAACTGAACTTTTACTTTTCTGCCGAGTCTGTTTTTCAGAGCGTGTTCAATTTCGCCGAAATAAGAAACTGTCCGTGAGATGGGAATATCATCAAGATCTTTGGAATCAGATTCGACAGCCAGTTTTTCGAGCTGCCGGACAGTAAGAAGGCCTTCGGCGGCTTTTTGTGCAGCCTGAATCATGCGTTTCTGATCGGTAAAAGCAAGCAGAGCCTTGGCATGGCCTGTACTGATAGAGCCTTTCACGAGCATTTCCAGCACTTCTTCGGGGAGTTTCAGCAGGCGCAGGGCATTGGAGATCACGCTTCGGGAACAGCCTACTTTTTTAGCGATTTCCTCCTGTTTCATGCCGAAATCATCTTGAAGATGCTGAAAAGCCTTTGCTTCTTCGACGGGGTTGAGGTCTTCACGCTGAAGATTTTCAATCAGAGCAATCTGTGCCGTTTCCGCGTCGGAGAGTTCCCGGACGATAACGGGAATTTCGTCAAGGCCGACCATTCTGGCGGCACGCCATCTGCGTTCCCCGGCGACGATCTGATAATTGCCCAGCGGAAGGGGGCGGACAAGAATCGGCTGTAACAGGCCGTGTTCTTTGATAGAATCGGCAAGAGCAGAAATCGCCGATTCGTCGAAAGATTTCCGGGGCTGACTGCGGTTTGGTTCGATATCGGACAAGCGAATTGTTTTTTTAGTCTGAATTTCAGCGGCATTATCTTCAAAAAGAGAGCCTAAGCCGCCGCCGAGACCGCCTTTTGCCATAACATCACACCACTTTCTGTAAAAATTTTTAAAAACAGCAATCAATCAGAGCTGTATATCAGGATGAAATTATATTTTAATCTTTAGCGATATTCAGGCGCAGTTTCATGATACTTCCGAGCGGTTCGCCGAGGATTTCTTTTCCCAGGCATTCATAAGCGATAGTGCCTTTGGAATGTTTATCGTAATACATAACGGGTTTTCCGTAGCTGGGCGCTTCGGAGAGGCGGACATTTCTGGGAATTTTTGTCTGAAAGATTTTTTCCGGGAAATATTTTTCCACTTCTTCGACAACCTGTCTTGAAACATTCAGGCGGTTGTCATACATAGTGAAGACGATGCCGAGAATATCAAGCGAAGGGTTATAATTAGCTCTGACAAGTTTCATTGTATTAACAAGCTGAGTCAGTCCTTCCAGAGCATAATATTCCGCAAGCATCGGGATTAAGATTTCATCAGCGGCCGTCATGCCGTTTAGGGTCAGCTGACCGAGAGCCGGAGGGCAGTCAATAAAGATAAAATCATAATCTTCTTTGATTGTGAGGACCTGCATTTTAAGGCGGTTGAATCTCTGTTCCATGTTGACGAGTTCCATTTCGGCTCCGGCCAGATCGGCAGTAGCCGGAATGATAGAAACATTTGCAAACTCTGTCTGCATAACAGCTTCTTTGATGCCGGCTTTTCCTGTAAGAACTTCATAAGTAGAGCAGGCGAGTCCTTTTTTGCGGATGCCGAATCCTGTAGTTAAATTGCCCTGTGCATCGATATCAATGCAGAGGATTTTTTTCTCTCTTGATCCGAGATAAGCGGCCAGGTTGACAGTTGTAGTAGATTTACCCACGCCGCCTTTCTGATTAGCAACAGCAATCACTTTACCCATAATTGAGCAATCGCTCCTTTCAGTTTTGTACTTCTTATTTATTATAGCATGTTTGATTGAATTTGTAAAGATTTTTTGGAGAATTTACAGGAAAAAAATTGTTCCGTGCGGAACACAGTCCCGGCAGGAGGAAAACCGGGAAAATGTTCCACGTGGAACATAATGGGGAATTATTCTTTTTTGATCAGCGGAATGCGGATTCTGTATTCGATATAATCAGAGAACTGCATTTTCTGGGATTCTGCCGGAATTCCGGCGGCCTGCATCGTTTCAACAGCTTTCTGAATCGTATTGGTGAACAGTCTGACATCCCGGAACAGAACGCTTCTTTTTTTGAAGTTTTCCTGTTCTTTGGCATGATTGATTTTTTCTTCTATGAACTGTTCGGTTTTTTCGACGTTAAGGCCAAGCTTAGTGATTTTTTCCAGAACAGCCATACGTTCCTGCGGACTTGCAATTTTCAGGAGAGCACGGGCATGACGTTCCGTAAGCTGATTTTCAAGGATATAATCGCGTTCTTTTTCGGTCAGCCTGAGCAGGCGGAGTTTATTGGCGACGGTACTCTGTGCACGGCCAAGCTGCACAGCAGCATCTTCCTGAGTCATGCCATAGTAAGTAATTAATTTTTCGAGAGCGGCGGCTTCTTCAAAATAATTGAGGTCCTGTCTCTGGATATTTTCCACCAGAGCAAGAATTGCAGAATTGCGGTCATTGATTTCCATGACAATACACGGAACAGAGCGCAGGCCGGCAATTTTAGCCGCACGAAGGCGGCGTTCTCCGGCGATGAGTTCATAGAAATCGCCGCACTGACGGACAGTAAGCGGCTGAAGAATGCCGTTTTGCCGGATACTGTCGGAGAGAGCACGGAGTTCTTCGGACTGGAAGACAATCCGCGGCTGATGGGGATTAGGCCGGATTTCCTCAATCCGGATATGCATCACTTTTTGTTCAGCAAGGGGTTGTCCTTTCGGGATAGTAAAAGCAGGTGACATGAGAAAAAAGCTCCTTTCGATTGTTCAGATTAGAAAATGTTTTGTTGTATCTCTCTATAATTTAATTATAACAGATAGCCGGGCGCAATGCCATAAAAAAAATCCGTTATTTCTTTTGAAAATAACGGATTTCCGAACATATTCGTGTTTTTTTACAGTTGCTTTTGCTTAATCTGAGCGAATTTTCTGGGATATTTTGTCGGCGTAGGCGATATTTTTTTAATGAGGTATAAAGTTCTTTCATCGCCGTCGGGCAGCTGATAGGAAACAGTCTGTTCTAATTTTCCGCCCAGGAGCTTGATTGCATTCAGAGCAGGGGAAATTTCTTCTTTGCCCTTCATCGCAATCCAGAAGCCGCCGGGCTTGACATAAGGCAGGGAGAATTCTGCCAGCATAGGAAGAGCGGCAACAGCGCGTGCAGTAACAACATCGAAAGCTTCTCTGTAATCAGAAGTTTTTGCCAGTTCTTCGGCTCTGCCGTGGATGGGGGTATAAGCGCACCCCAGTTTTTCTTTCAGCAGTTCCAGGAAAGTAATTCTTTTATTTAAGCTGTCCAGCAGAGTAATATCAAAATCGGGATGAAGCAGCGCGAGGGGCACGCCCGGAAATCCTGCGCCGCTGCCGATATCGAGAATTTTTGCCGAATCAGGAAAACAAGTTTCAGCGAAGTGATATAATAAAAAGCTGTCGAGGAAATGTTTTGTCAGAATTTCCTGTCCGTCGGTGATAGCCGTAAGATTGACATGCTGATTATATTCTGTTAAAAAATCGGCATAGACTTGAAGCTTATTGAATGTTCCACGTGGAACATTAATTTGATAGGAATCAAATAAAATATTAGCAGTTTCATAATCGGGGAGAATAGGCATAATAAAAAATTCCTCCTGAATAAAAATTTCAAAAAATGTTCCACGTGGAACATTATGATATTTGAAGAACCCAGTTATGATTGATTTTACAGAAAATTTGTGTATTCTGAGCATTTGCTTCATCAGTAACATACCAGAGTTCGATTTTATCCGGCGCATGAATTGTCACGCCGTTAAGATAAAAATGATACAGCAAATCCGGCAGAATCTGAAACTGTTTATTCATAGCCGGAAGGCATTCCAGAATTTCAATCAGAATTTCTTTGGAAACCAGACTGCATCCATTCATATCGAAATCAATTATCTGATGATTATCACTTAAAACATCCGGAATGCAATTCATTTGCCTGATAGTTTTTATCAATTCTGAAAAATCATAGATAGTCTGAACTTCGGCAGAATCGGCAGAGATGACAAATTCAAAAAAATCGTTTGTATTTTGCCGTTCGAGATAAAAATAAAGAGTACGGGAATCCAGAAGTTTTTCTCCCAAGACAGAGCATTCAGAAAACAAACCGGAAAATTCCGCATTCCGGAAAGTAACAGCGAGTTCACAGTCAGCAGGCCGGGAATCAGGAGCAGTATATTTCCGCAAATCCCGGAAATAGCAGAACAATGTCAATAATTTATTTTTTTCGTCATATCTCATATGATAGAAACTGCAATGATGATTAAATCGATAATTTTGAAAAAATTCAGGAATTGTCATGTTTCACACCTTCTTGAAAAAATGTTCCACGTGGAACATTTTGATTTAGATAGAGTTCAAGCTCCTGAAAGAATAAATCAAAAGCGCGTTCTTCATTTTCATCACATTGATAATACAGACCAGAATAGCCGTTAAGAGCAGAGCCATAGAAATATTTCTGTTGCAGAAACAAATCGAACTGATGAAGAAGATCCAGTTCTTGTTTCAGCTGATGATTCTGTCGTCCGTCCAGCGTGAAGCCTGTGCTTAAACCGCGGATAAAATTTTCCAGATAAAAAACAGATTTTTTACGAAGAAACATTCCGGGAACCTGACGGACAGCAAATAGAATTTTAAATAATCCATCCAGAACAGTAATTTCCTGCATAAAATTCACCTTTTGAAAAATGTTCCACGTGGAACATTATTTATGTTGTGTCAGCCAGATCAGAAGAACGGAAATATCCGCCGGAGAAACGCCGGAAATTCTGGAAGCCTGACCGATGCTGACGGGCTGATGCTTGTTTAATTTTTCGACGGCCTCCAGGCGCAGGCCGTGAATCTGATGATAATCGAAATTCTGCGGCAGATTCTTTTGTTCGAGAGATTCAGCTTTATGAATCATATCATATTGTCTGTTGATATAGCCTTCATATTTGATTTGAATTTCGACCTGTTCGCGGATTTCGGGGGAGAGTTGAGGGCGTTCGGAATCGAACGGAGCAAGAACATCATAACCGAGCTGCGGCCGGCGGATTAAGTCAGCAATTTTACAGCCTGTCGAAAGCGGCGCAGTTCCGGAATTTTCCAGAAATTGGTTAAGTCCAGGAGAAGGCGCAAGGTTGGAATGTTTCAGTCTGTCGATTTCCTGATTGACAAGTTGATATTTATTGATCATATTTTGATATTTTTGGTCAGAAATCAAGCCGAGCTGATGTCCGATAGGCATCATGCGGAAATCAGCGTTATCCTGTCTTAAGACGAGTCTGTATTCGCTCCGGGATGTCATCATTCTGTAGGGGTCACTGCAACCTTTGCAGACGAGGTCATCAATCAGCGTACCGATATAAGAACCGGAGCGCGGCAGGATAAGCTGATTTTTATTCTGAACGGAGAGGGCAGCATTAATTCCGGCGACGAGGCCCTGAGCAGCGGCCTCTTCATAGCCGGAGCTGCCGTTGAACTGTCCTGCGCCGAAAAGGCCGGCAACGGCTTTTGTTTCAAGGGTTGGTTTGAGAGCAGTAGGATCAATGCAGTCATATTCGATAGCATAGGCTGGCCGGAGGATTTCGACATGTTCCAGGCCTTTGATCGTTCGCAGAAATGCGAGCTGAACGTCTTCCGGAAGAGAAGAGGACATGCCCTGGAGGTAATATTCTTCTGTCGTGAGCCCCATAGGTTCAATAAAAAGCTGATGGCGTTCTTTATCGGCAAAGCGGACGACTTTGTCTTCGATAGAGGGGCAGTAGCGCGGGCCAACGCCTTCGATTTGTCCGGCATAGAGCGGCGAGCGGTGCAGATTGGCTTTAATGACTTCATGGGTGTTCAGGTTCGTATAGCTGATATAGCAGGAGACTTGATTTTTCATTTCCTGATTCTGGTTTTCAAACGAGAAGGGAACAATCTGGGAATCGCCTTCCTGTTTTTCGAGAATATCGAAATTGATGCTTCTCTTGTGAACACGGCAGGGCGTACCTGTTTTGAATCGTCTGAGGGGGAGGTATTGCCGCAGGGATTCGGAGAGAGCATTTGCCGGAAGAGCGGAATCAGGGCCGCTCTCGAAAGCGACTTGTCCGATATGGATTTTGCCTTTCAGGTAAGTGCCTGTCGCGATGACGACAGCCTTTGCATGATAGACTGCGCCGAGCCGGGTAACAATGCCTGTAATATGCTGATCTTCGACCAGAATCTGAGCGGCTTCGCCCTGTTTGACAAATAGATTTTCCTGTTGTTCACAGATATGTTTCATATGCTGATGATATTTGACACGGTCAGCCTGCACGCGCAGGCTGTGAACAGCAGGGCCTTTTCCGCGGTTAAGCATCCGGGATTGCAGAAAGCAGGCATCTGCGGCCCTGCCCATTTCGCCGCCGAGGGCATCAATTTCGCGGACAAGATGGCCCTTGGCCGTACCGCCGATAGAAGGATTGCACGGCATATTGGCAATCTGATCGAGAGAAATCGTCATTAAAAGGGTTTTGCATCCCAGTCTTGCAGAAGCGAGGCCGGCTTCGACCCCGGCATGACCGGCACCGATGATAATAACATCAAAATCGCCCATTTCATAATTTTGGTTCATAAATAACACACCTTACTTTTGATTATTTGCCGACACAAAAACGCTGAAAGACAGTATCGACGACTTTATCAGTAACACGTTCGCCTGTCAGCTGCAAGAGGGCATCTGCCGCGGCATCCAGGCTGACCGTGACAGCATCGAATGCCAGACCCATAGTCAGAGCATCAAGAGCCTCCTGAACGGCATCAAGAGCGAGTTTCAGGCATACACGCTGACGTTCGTTAGCAATCATGCCATCTTCGGCAGGAGTAGCATGACGGGCGGCGAATCGTTCCACAGCATTTTGCAGAGCAGTGATATTATCCTGATGTTTTGCCGAGATTTCCACAGTTTCCACCGGGGAAAAGTGGAAAAGTGCATTCTGACTGAAATCGGCACTGGACTGATCGGACTTGTTATAGACAACGATAGTTTTTTCAGCCGGAAGTTTTTCCAGAAGAATATGATCTTCTTCGGAAAGCGGAGCACTCATATCGAAGACAGCAAGCACCAGGTCAGCCTGTTCCAGACTGGAAAGACTGCGTTCCACGCCGATTTGTTCTACTTTATCGGCAGTCTGATGTACTCCGGCCGTATCGGAGAGCCTGAGAATGACATCTCCAAGGCGGATTTGTTCTTCCACAACATCGCGGGTAGTACCGGCAATTTCGGTAACGATGCTGCGTTCACAGCCGCTCAGGACGTTGAAGAGAGTAGATTTTCCCACATTAGGTTTTCCGGCAATAACAGTATGCAGGCCTTCGCGGAGGATTCTGCCGTAGTCATAGCTGGACATGAGTTGTTTCATGTCATCGAGCAGTTGTTGCATTTTTGCTCCTAATGTTTTGGAATCCACGCCGGGGATATCTTCATCGGGATAATCAGCCCAGACAGCAAGGTCAGAGAGCATTTCCAGAATCAGGTTAGAAAATTCTGAAATTTTCCGGAATGTTGCGCCGTCGCGGAGGGTTCTGGCATAGCGGACGGCATTTTCGCCGGAAGCAGAGATTAAATCTGCAACAGCTTCGGCCTGTGTAAGGGATAGTTTGCCATTGAGGAAAGCGCGTTTTGTGAACTCTCCGGCCTCTGCGAGCCGTACTGTAGGATTGGCAAGAACAGTTCGCAGAATTTTCTGTGAGAGAAATCTTCCGCCGTGGCAGGAAATTTCCACAGTATCTTCTCCTGTGTAGCTGTGGGGATTCCGGAACACAGTCAGAACAACGTCGTCTAAAATTTCTTTTTCCTGATTGATAAAATAGCCGTAAGAGCAGGTATATTCCTGCATAGCAGAAGGCCGGGAGCCTCTGACGGGCTGAAAAAGCGCATCTGTGCAGGAAATGGCATCACAGCCGGAAATACGGATGACTGCCACGCCGCCCGAACCGAGCGGAGTCGCAATGGCAGCAATAGTATCAGTAAATTGTTGCATTTTCACTCCTCCTGTAGAAAACAGAGCATAAAAAAGAAGGCTGAACGAAATCCCGTCCAGCCTCCTGAAATATTAAAATTCAATTTTTCCGTACAAACCGGCATTGATATCATCTTCCGGCTTAGGGCGTTTATAATCTTTTTCAAAACTGGTTTTCATAGAATCCATAGAGATTCTGGTAGGGGGTGCATCGGGATTTTTTCTGGTATCACGTCTGCCGCGATTTCTGCCGCGGCCTTTTTCGGGGCGGTCAGATTTTTCATTTTTATCGTGATAATTTCTGCGTTTGCCGGACTTAGGCGGTTTTTCGTCAGAAGAAATCACAACTTTTCTGTAAGGTTCTTCGCCGATGCTTTTTGAGCTTACGCCTTCGATTTCTGCAATAGCAGAATGAATAATACGGCGTTCATAGGGGTTCATAGGTTCGAGCGTTGTAGAGCGGTGACTGTGGAGAACATTTTTAGCAATTTTAGCGGCGAGTTCTTCGAGAGTTTTTCTGCGGCGTTCGCGGTAATTGGCAGTATTGAGGATAATTCTGTAATATTCTTTATCGGTGCGGTTAGCGGTCATAAAAGTAAGATACTGGAGCGAATCGAGAGTTTCGCCTCTTTTGCCGATAATTGCGCCGCTGTTATGAGTAACAATTTCGATGATAGCACTGTCTTTTCCGGCATTGACTTTCAATTCGGCCTTGATTCCCATTGTTTCGAGGATATTGAGAAGATATTCTTTTGCTTTTTCAATTTTAGCGAGTGAAGTTTCAGAGGGCACCCCTGTGATTAATTCCTCATCCGGCTGAATTGAATTTTTTTCTTTTTGCTGATCAGCAGGAGCAGATGTTGCAGATTCACTCCT
>DFJS01000031.1 GCA_002373165.1 Ruminococcus sp. UBA3665 | reverse complement strand
ACAGCAAGATTCCTCAAGCTGTTTGAAGTATCCGACGGAGACGGAAGCATTCTTGTTTCGATGGACAATATTGTCAGCTATTCAGAACCGCTTCCCCGGCTTCTGCTTGCGATGGTATTCGCATTTGCAATTGCGTTTTTCTCGTCGCTGATTCCATTGAAATTCATGCAGAGTACTCCCCTGACGGACAGAATCCGTTCCGCAGACTGAACAAAATCCCTTCCGGATGCTCCGGAAGGGAAATTTTTATTTCTGATATTTCATCATTTCCAGCAGATTCAGAAAATCCTCTTCTTTGATGAGTGCCAGTCCCTGACTGTCATCCCCCAGAACGAATAAATTATCCCCCGGCCGGATTTTGAAAACTTTCCGCGCCTGTGCCGGAATGACAATCTGTCCTTTATCGCCGACTTTTACAATTCCGAAGGCGTGTTTTCCTCTCGGCGGAATCGGCATACCGCTGTCATTATGATTATAAGACAGCAGGTCATCCAGTGAGACTTCCAGCACATCGGCCAGAATCCGGGCTTTTTCGATATCCGGCAGTGATTCGCCTGTTTCCCATTTCGAGAGAGTCTGCCGGGAAACGCCTGCCTGTTCGGCGAGGGTTTCCTGTGACAGTTTTTTTAATTTTCGCAGTGCAGTCAGATTATCCTTGAACATGAGTATCCTTCCTTTCTGTTTGCTTCCGGGAAATTCCCAGTACGCACCAGCGGAGCACGGGAATCCGGGATATGATTTCATATAATCCGTAACCAATCAGGAACGAGAAAAGCAGAGTCAGCATCATGCGGAGAATTTCCGGCAGAGCTGTATCAGTATTCAGCAGATACGCACACAGCGACATGCCAAGATAATGAAAGATATATAATCCAAAGCTTTTCTGACAGAACCATGCTGTCACAGAATTCTGAAAATCAAGATATTTTTTTGCAATGCCTGAAAGACTCAGACACATCAGCCATCCATAAGCGACAGAAATGGGATGATTGACAACAGAATAATCCGCATAATTCTGACCCCAGAAATAAACTGTACAGCCGATTCCCATCAATACGGACAGAACCAGCAGAATATTACTATACTGCGAAATTTTATGAATTACTTCTTCATGAGCAAAAATATAATATCCTGCGAAAAACGCAAAGCCGTAAATGCCCAGCCGATATGTTAAAATTACGGGAGTATTCAGAACCTGTGCAGACAGTACAGCAGGCAGAATTGTCAGTAAAATTCCCCAGACCGGAAAATTTTCAGTTTTCTGATATAATTTCTCCTGTTTTTTGGTAAATTTCCGGATGATGACTAAAATCAGAGAATACAGCCATAATACCTGTAAATACCAGAGCACGCCCGTTCCGGATAAGGACATGATAAAAAACAATACAAATTTCGGCGTAGTTTCCGGAATCGTCTCGAAAGAATTGCTTAGTTTCATGCTGATATATCCCTGAATCCATTGAAATACAAACAATCCCAGCGTAGAGGGAACAAGATAACGCACAGTTCTTTTTTTCAGGAAAGCCTTTCCGGAGGGATTATGCTCCAGACTGATTCTCGCGCTGATGCCTGAAATAATAAATAAAATCATCATAAACCAGGGATAGACAAAATAAGAATAGCTGTCCCGGAGATGAATTGTCCCCTGCGGAACAACAGTGCCTATGCCTGTCAGACCGCTGTACATCATCAGCGTATGATAGATGACAACTAAGATGACAGTCATCCAGCGCATGTTGTCCAGATAATACTTTCTTGCATATTTCATGAAAATTACCACCTTTGCTCTTTTTTTTAACAGTATAACACGGAATGCGCCGGAAGTCAACCAAGAATCCATGACATTTCCGGACTGCTTTTGTTAAAATTCAGAGCATTTCTGCTTCCGGCAGATATTTGTTTATTTTTTACAAATCATGCATGTTGGTTATGTGCCAAATCATGATTTTTTTACAAAACTATTGCAATTACTCAAAGGATATGCTATAATAAACTTATTACAAGGGGGGAAGAATCATGAATGCCAAAGAAGAATTTATACAGATCTATCAGGAAAAAATCACCCGTCCCGGGGCTGCCCGGCTGCTGGAATATCTCTCCAGCGATGCAAGCGATTTCTTTACTGCACCTTCCAGCACACGTTTTCATGGTGCTTACGAAGGCGGACTGGTTCAGCATAGTGTCAATGTTTATCATTGTCTGGAAGATTATCTGTCAAGACCCAGAACAAAAGAACTCTACAATATGAACTATTCTGACGAAACAGTAGCACTTGTTTCGCTTCTGCATGATATCTGCAAGCTGAATTTCTATACTGTCGATTATCGAAATGCCAAAAATGCACAGGGTGTATGGGAAAGAGTGCCCTATTATAAAGTAGAAGATTTTCTTCCTTACGGTCACGGCGAAAAATCAGTCTATATTATTTCAAGCTATATGCGCCTTTCCAGGGAAGAAGCTTTTGCCATCCGTTATCATATGGGATTTTCCAATGCAGCTAATTCGGAACAGATCAATAACGTCGGAAAAGCATTCGAGATGTTCCCGCTTGCCCTCGCTCTGAATGTTGCCGATATGGAAGCAAGCTATTTCTTAGAGGGCAGTATCAATCCCAAATAATATATGATTCACATCAGAGAAGAGAAGGAGTTATGAATTCATGAATTGGTACGAAAACGCGATTATCTATCATATTTACCCGCTGGGATTCTGCGGCGCACCGCAGTTTAACGAAGGCGGCGAACCCGTTAACAGACTGGAAAAAATCCTCGACTGGATTCCCCATCTGCTGGAAATGAATGTCGATGCTGTTTATTTCAGCCCTATTTTTGAATCTGTAGAACACGGCTATGATACAATTGATTACAAAATGATTGACAGAAGACTCGGCACAAATGCAATGTTCAAGCAGATCTGCGAAACACTGCACGAAAACGGCATTCATGTCATTCTGGACGGCGTGTTCAATCATGTAGGCCGCAAATTCTTTGCGTTTACTGATATTCAGGAAAAAGGCCAGAATTCCAGATACTGCGGCTGGTTTCAGAACCTGAACTTCGGCGGACAGTCCCCCTGCGGCGACCCTTTCTGGTATGAAGGCTGGAACGGTCATTATAATTTAGTAAAATTAAATCTGCAAAACCCGGAAGTCTGTGATTATTTATTAGATGCCGTAGGCTACTGGATGAGCGAATTCAAAATTGACGGTATCCGCTTTGATGCTGCCGACTGCATTGATTTTAATTTCTTTAAGAGAATCAGAACTTTCTGCAAAAGCCGGAACCCGGAATTCTGGCTGATGGGCGAAATCATCCACGGCGATTACAACCGCTGGGCTAACCCGGAAATGCTGGATTCTGTTACTAATTACGAATGTTTCAAGGGCATCTGGTCTTCTCATAATTCCAAGAATTATTTTGAAATTGATTATTCCATCAACAGACAGTCCGGCGCAAACGGCGGTATTTACAGAAATATCAAGCTTTATAATTTTGTAGATAATCATGATGTCGACCGTCTGGCAAGCAAGCTGGAAAAGCCGGAATATCTGAATACCTGTTATACACTGCTGTATGCTATGCCGGGCATTCCGTCAATCTATTACGGAAGTGAATACGGCATCAGGGGTGCCAAGCGTGACGGCTGGGATGATTCTCCTATGCGTCCGTGCCTGAATCTTGAAGATATGAAAAATGAAAATACGGCACTCTATCAGCATATCGTCAAACTGGGCAGAATTTACAGAGCTTACCCGGCACTGCGGACCGGCAATTATAACCGCTACCAGATTACCAACAAACAGCTGCTGTTTGCCAAAGAACTCGACGGTCAGAGCGTTTATGTCGCCCTGAATCTGGATGACAATCCGTATGATATGCAGTTCGGCACACAGTACGGCGCACTGGTGGATGTCCTTAACGGAAAACCGGTTACAGTAGAAAACGGCAATGCAAGAATTCATCTGGAGCCGCATTCTTCCATGATTATTGTTCATGATGATATTGTCAATCTCCAGCCCGACCCGAAGCCTGTTCCTGTAGAAGCACCTGCTGAAATCGAACCGGGTCAGAAATATAAACACTTCAAGGGCGGTATTTATACTGTTCTGGAAATTGCCACACACAGCGAAACGCTGGAAGAACTTGTTATTTATCAGAATGATGAGGACGGCAGTATCTGGGCACGGCCGAAATCCATGTTTACCGACACAGTCGGCGAACAGAAACGCTTTGCTCTGCTTTCTTAAACGACTGACAGCGTATACGCTGAACTTTATCCTATTCTTCCTTAAGACAAAAATCCCCGTGCCGCAGGGCACAGGGATTTTTGCTGTCAGTTTTCCGTGTTCTGATGTTCGCCGTTTTCAGGAGCGGATGCCGGAACACTTTTTTTCTTTTTCTTACTCATGATGCGTTCTCCTGTTCTGACAGAAAATTTTATTGCATCTCTGTCAAAGCTAGTATGGCCGGAAACTATATTTTTATGCATCGGGCACAGGATAAGTTTCGGTTGTTTCCTCTGCGGCATTTTCTGTAGCCGTAACCTGTACGGGAACTGTTGCTGCCGGCTGGAATACGTTTTCACGCTGCTGCATCATGCCGGATGCCGCAATTCCTATGCCGACTCCCATTACGACTGCCGCAGCAAGAAAGCCGAAATATTTTCCAAAGCGAAACTGTGCCGGTTCTTCTTCCTGAAATATGTCAGAAAATTCTTCTTCCTGAAAATCTTTCTGATATAATTCCTGTTTCAGGCGTTCTGTGACATCTTCCGGCACATGAATCTGATGATAAGCATGTTTAATCTGTTTGCGTAAACTCATGATAATTCCTCCCCCAGCTGTTTGCGGAGCTTTCTGCGGCCTCTGACCAGATGCTGTGCCACAGCGGCCTCCGACTGTGATGTAATAACGGCAATTTCCCGGACGGAATATTCTTCATAATAATACAGATAAATAGCAATCCTGTATTTTTCCGGCAGATGCATGACAGCTTCCAGCACAGCGGAATCCTGTTCGCTGAAAGGATTTTCTGTCTGCACCAGCAGTTCCGGGTCAAAATCGGTTCGTTTTCGTTTCCATATTGTCCGCATCAGGTTTTTGCATTCGTTGATTGTCACGCGCAGGAACCAGGCTTTTTCATGCGAACTGCTTTCAAATGCCGGATGCAGGCGGAAATATTTAAAAAACACTTCCTGAAGAACATCTTCTGCATCGGCATGATTTCCTGTTATAGTAACGGCTGTCCTGTAGATCATATCCTGATACTGGTCAATCACGGCGAAGGATACGCCGGTCATGCGGATGTTATTTTTTTTGATCTCGTGCGGCTGTGTACTGTTTGATTCAGATTCCTGTAAAGTCAGCATAGCATTTTCCCTTCTTTCTGTAAATTGCTTTTCACCTGTGATACACATCAGGAACGCAAAATATGACACTTTTCCGGGGAAAAATAAAAATTCGTCATTTTCAACAAAACAACAGTCTATTTTTATCCGTTATAGAAAAATATGCATAATTGGATTGACTTTCTTTTTCTTTCATGTTATAATAAAAAGAGAATCTTTTTAAATCAAAATCAGCATAAGGGCGTGACAGCAGTTATGAAACAATTTCAGTTTATTTATCATAATCAGACACAATTCCGCAAAGAATTGATTAAAATTCAGCAATGGCAGAAAAACCGGATTACTTCCAGCATTTTATTTGATATTTTTTCAGAATCCCTGAATCAGAATCTGCTTTCTGAAATCTGCCGTACTATCGACGAAATTTTGCCGGAGGCTTCCTACCGCGGATGCTCCACAAACGGCAATATCATGGAAGGCTGTGTTCAGACAGAAATCGTGATTGTATGCAGTGTAGGAGAATACCCTTCTACCCGCATGGAAGTAGTGCAGATGCCCTTGAATGCCGAAAACGCTGTGCAGACGGTTCAGGAGCTTTCAGCCGTGATTGCCGAACGCCCCTGGATTAAAATGATCGAAATGCTTGTGACAATCCGCGGCATGTCCATGACAGAATTCTGTGACGAACTTGGAAAACTGCCAAAAGAAATTGAAATTTTCGGCGGCGGCGCATTCAGTTCCGATATGGATAACGAAGCATGTGTATTTTCCAAAAACGGGGAATATTCTTCTTCCTCTGTTGTATTTCTGCTGGCAGGCGGCGAGGATTTCCATGTGACAACGCTGCACGTGACAGGCTGGAAGCCTCTGGGAAAGAAATTCCTTGTCACCCGTGCCGAAGGCAGCATTCTCTATGAACTGGACGGCAAACCTGCCTATGATGCCTATTATAAATATCTCAATATCCGCAATGACGAACATTTTTTCAGCAATACTCTTGAATTTCCGTTTTTTTACGAACATCACGGCCTGAATATTTTAAGAGCACCGATTGCCAGCAATGCAGACGGTTCCCTGACAATGACTTCTAATATAGAAGAAAATGTAGTTGCCCGCATTGCTTACGGCGACCCCTGGACAATTCTGGAAAGAATCCGCCAGAGCGGACAGAATATCCGGGAATTTCAGCCTGATACCATCCGTGTCTATTCCTGCGCCGCCAGAAGAACCTTCTGGGGCATGGACGAAATCAGCAAAGAAACACAGCCGTTCCAGTCTGTCGCCCCGACTTCCGGGTTTTATACCTCCGGCGAATTTCTGAGAACCAACGGCTTTGTCAATCAGCATAACGTCACGCTGGTGGTAGCCGGATTCCGCGAAGGCGAACCGGCTTTTGCCGAATCGCCGGAATTTCACATGCATCAGGAGCAGTTTTCCGGAAAAGTTTCTATGATCAACCGGCTTGCTACTTTTATCGAAGCCGCTACGGAAGAACTGGAACAAGCCAATCAGAAGCTGGAATTTATGGCCGTCTCTGACGGACTGACCCAGCTCTGCAACCGCCGTGAAATTGAACGGCGCATCAAAGCAAGTCTGAAAGAACGCAGTCATCACCCCGAAAAGCCGCTTTGCCTGATTATGCTGGATATTGATAATTTCAAACAGGTCAATGACCAGTTCGGCCATAAAGAAGGCGATCATGTCATTATCGGACTGTCGGGACTGCTTCGTGAAAATGTAAAAAAATATAATCCCGATTCTGCTGTCGGCAGATGGGGCGGCGAGGAGTTCATGCTGATGATACAGCATCCTCTGGATTATGCCAAAGAAGCCGCTGAACAAATCCGAAAAGAGTTTGAAGCAATTGATTTTGAAAATTCTGTTGGTCACAGAACGGTCAGTGTTGGTGTAACAGAATTCATCGCAGGAGAGGACAGCGATTCTCTCTGCATCCGGGTGGACAAAGCCTTGTATCAGGCCAAAAAATCCGGCAAAAACAGAGTAGTTGTGCTGTAAGGCACAGCTTTCATTGGGAGGGAACTGAGATGAAAGAGGAGAGAATCCGGAAACTGGACGGCTTGTTTGAAGCCTTCAGTCTGATTGCAGACGGCAGTTATGTCTATCTGTGCGATATGAAAGAAGATTATTCGCGCTGGTCACAGAGTGCAGTGGATTTTTTCAGTCTGCCGGGCATTTACATGCAGAATGCCGGTGCAATCTGGGAAGAGCATATTCACCCGGAAGACCGGGAAGTGTATCATAAAAGCATTGAAAATATCTTTGCCGGAAAGGACGGCGCACATGATATGCAGTACCGGGCTCTTGCCCGTGACGGCAGTTATGCTGTGTGTACCTGCCGGGGCGTAGTCATCCGTGACGGCAACGGAGAACCGGAATATTTCGGTGGGGCCATCAAGAATCACGGACTGATGAGTTATATCGATGCTGTGACCGGACTGCGCAGTCTTTACGGCTTTTTTGATGATCTGGAAATGATTTTCCGTCAGCGTGATGAGTATTCTGTCCTGCTGACTGGTATCAGCAGCTTTTCCAATATCAATGATATTTATGGCTATACGTTCGGGAACAGTGTGCTCCAGAAACTTGGCAGACTGCTGAGTGAAAAATTTTCCAACAAAGGCGCAGTCTACCGCATGGACGGCACAAAATTTGCTATTATCAGCCGGGAGCTTTCTCCCGAACAGGTGGCAGAAATTTACAGAAATCTCAAGAAAGAACTCTCGCATGATTTCTATGTCAATGACGAACATGTGATTATCTCACTCAATGCCGGCATTGTCCGGATTGACAGTTTTGATATCAGCAAGGAAACTGTTTATTCCTGCCTGAAATATGCCTATTATGAATCTAAAAACCGCCGGCTCGGCGAACCTGTTATTTTCGCTGACGAACTGAGTGACGATAACAGAATCCTGATTGAACGCCTGAATGTCATCCGGAACAGCGTTTCTGAAAACTGCAAGGGATTCTATCTCTGCTATCAGCCGATTATGGATGCCGATACGGAAAATCTCAAAGGCATGGAGGCATTAATCCGCTGGAAAAATGATTTGTACGGCACAATTCCCCCGATTCAGTTCATTCCTGTGCTGGAACAGGATCCGCTGTTTCCGGAGCTTGGCAAATGGATTCTCCAGCAGGCAATGGAAGACGGCAAGCTGATGCTGAAAAAATATCCGGATTTTATCATGAATGTGAATTTATCTTATGCACAGCTGGAACAGAATGATTTTGTCGATATGGTTCTGAGTTTGCTTGATCAGACTGGTTTTCCGCCGGAAAATCTTTGCCTGGAAATCACGGAACGCTGCCGTCTGCTGGATATTACGCTTCTGAAAAAAATGTTCAAGACCTTCCGGGAACACGGAATTCGTGTCGCACTGGACGATTTCGGCACAGGCTTTTCTTCGCTGGGAATTCTGCGTGAACTGCCTGTGGATACTGTCAAGATTGACCGCGAATATGTCAAGAATGTTGAAAAAAGTGCATCTGATCAGAACACAGTCAAGTTTATCTCGAACCTGGCCGATGCCTTTTCTGCGGAAGTCTGCGTAGAAGGTGTGGAAACGGCACAGATGCGCGATTTTCTCCGGAATTACGGCGTAAACAGTCTTCAGGGCTATTTCTACTCCAAACCCATCCCGATGGAACAGTTTCTGGAAAAATACATACGGGAAAATCTGCCCGAAACACAGACTGCATAATGAATTAAAATGATCCCCTGCCAAAAGCAGGGGATTTTTTTGCAGAATTACAGAAGGCTTTCACCTTCGCCCATCATGGCAATTTCCACAGCTGTGGCATCTTCCAGATGGAACACACCCATGATGCTGGTATCTGTGTAAATTTTGCGGAGTTCGGGCATTGCTTCAAAAGCGGCTTCCACAAATTTAGGGTCATCCTCGAAAACGGCCTTTCCTGTATAGCGGAGCCAGTGGCTGTCCGGCTTGCAGGCGACGATTTCAACAAGCGGATTTTCCTGCATCTGCTTGTAAACATTCTTGAATTTTCCTACTCCGAAACATAATTTTCCGTCAAGTTCAAAATGCAGGCCAAGGGGACGCAGTTTCGGCTGACTGCCGTCAGCAGTTGCCAGATAGAATACGCCGGCTTCTGTGAGGAAATCGCTGATTTTACTCATGTTGAATTCTCCTTTGATGCATTTTAATAATTTTCCGCATGGACTTCAAAATAGCTCTGCGGATGTGCGCACACAGGACAGACTTCCGGAGCTTCTGTGCCGACTACAATATGTCCGCAGTTGCGGCATTCCCATACTTTGACGGAACTCTTCTTGAAGACTTCCTGTGCCTCGATATTTTTCAGCAGAGCGCGGTAGCGTTCCTCATGATGTTTTTCGATTTCGCCGACCATACGGAATTTCTTTGCCAGTTCCGGGAAGCCTTCTTTTTCGGCAGTTTTAGCGAAATCTTCATACATATCAGTCCATTCATAATTTTCGCCGTCAGCCGCAGCAGCGAGATTCTGTGCAGTTGTGCCGATGCCGTTGAGTTCTTTGAACCACATTTTAGCATGTTCTTTTTCGTTGTCAGCAGTATGCAGGAAGAGTGCGGCAATCTGTTCAAAGCCTTCTTTTTTGGCGACAGAAGCGAAATAAGTATATTTATTTCTTGCCTGAGATTCGCCGGCAAAAGCGGCTTCGAGATTCTTTTCAGTCTGAGTGCCGGCATAAGGATTGGCCGGAGCTGCTGTATCTTCAATCAGTTCGAGCTTATCGCCTTTCTGTTTGCACTTAGGGCATACAGGCTCCTGATCGTCCTCGACCTGGAAAATTTCTCCGCAGATTTTACATTTGTAAGTTTTCATAATAAAGGGTACCTCCTGAATAGAATTTATCTAATTATAACATAATTATTCTGTTTTGTCAAGTGGATTTTTATAATTTTATACAACAAAATCCCCCATATTCAGCTATGGGGGAATGTCAGGAAATTACCAGTTTTGGATATTATTAAATTTTATCTGCAAAGAATTGATTTTTTCAATTGATTTGTCAGTTTCAATGCAGATTGCCCAGTTGGCCAGATCCTCGGTACAAGTCATAGGCATTTGTCTGTCGATTGTTACCGTGCAGTTATTTTCGTTATCGACGGAGATTTCCTGCACTTCGTGCCAGAACGAACCGCTCGGTTCGAGTACCAGCACCACAATCAGATCATGATTTTCTTCAAAGAAAGCATCATCATACTTGCCGAATTTCTGGTAAGCGGATGTCAGATAGGACGTTTCTGCCGGAATGAGTTCAGAAATCAAATTTTTCATTTCTTCCGGAGAAGTAATTACTCTTGCTGTGCAGCTGCCGCCCGTTTCCAGGGAGAACGCATCAAAATCGAATGTATCTTCCCGGATATGCTGTACAAAATCAATCGGGATGAGTTCCGGCAAAGTCTCTGTGGGTGATTCTGTCGGCTGAATCGGAGTTTCTGTCGTCTGAGTTTGAATGACAGTAGTCATCTGCTGAGTTTCGGTTGTCGTAAGGAGAGTCGTTTCCGGAACGGTGGTGAACTGTTCAGTGAATTCCGGCTCTGTCGGGATGAGCGCAGTTTCAGTAACTGTCATGGCAGATGAAATTTTTGTTTCCGGGATTTTTGTTTCTGGAATTGTAGAAGTTTCAGCTTTTGTTTCTCTGACAGATGTTGTCACAGCAGAAGATACTCTTGTTTCCGGAATTTTTGCAGAAGTTTCGGCTTTTGTTTCTCTGACGGATGTTGTTATGGCAGAAGATGCTTTTGTCTCCGGAGTTTTTGTTGTTTCTCCGGCCGATGCTGTCACTGTAGTTTCTGTTTTTGTTTCTAAAATTGCGCAAATTTCAGCAGTAGCTTCCGGAACAGTTGTTGTTTCGATGATTTCAGACTGTCCGGCGGCGGAAGCAGTTTCTGTCACGGGATATTCTGTTTCGAGTCTGATTTCAATATTTTCCGCGGCCTGGCCGGGAGCTGATTGATAGGGTCGCTTCAGCAGATAGATTCCTCCCCCGACAGTTCCGGCACATACCAGCAGGCAGGCCGCCGCCGCGCCGATATTAATCAAATTGACAGTTCTCCTGATAGGTTCGGCTTCAAATGTTTCTGTTTCGGCGAAATCTTCTGTATTCTTCCGGCGAATCTGATATTTTTTCTGACAGCGTTCAAACAGCTGATTCTGTTCTTGCTGGTTCAGCACAGGACAGAGTTCAGAAATTTCTTCTATTGTAGAACTGTCAGCTTTTTTGAGTGCAGATAAATTCTGGTCTTTCATGATAATCCCTCCTGAATTATGATTATTTCTCATCCAGCAGACTGCGCAGACGTTTGAGGGCACGGCTGATCCGCATTCGTACCGCGACCGGGTTCATATGCAGAGTCCGGGCGATTTCGGAAGCGTTGCGGTCATAATAATATTTCTGAATCAGAATTACAGAATCCGGTTCGCCGAGCGATTTCACTGCCTGAAACAGCCGGGCGGCCTGTTCGGCCTGTTCATATTCCTGCGGAATATCTGTTCCGGCCGGGAGTTCTTTCAGTCTGTCATCTTCGATGGAAATATCCGGATTTTTTCTGGAAAGTTTCCGGAATGCATCGATTGCGCTTCTTCTGGCAACCGTGCCGATATAGCCTTTCAGACTGCCTTCATAGACAGAATCCAGATGAAAGAATACTTCGGCGAATACATCGCTGACGATTTCCTCGGCATCCTGCCGCGAGGCAAAATCCCCCAGAATGCGCCATACAACCGCGTAAACATAACTGTGATACTGATGAAATAAAATTCTGTGTCCTTCTGCCGGCGATTTCTGAATGAGAGAACGGAGTTCCTGTTCGGTCATAAGCGGTTCCCTCCTTGCAAGCATGTACATTGCTTTCTGTAAATACTAATCGAACCAGACTGCACAAGTGTCACGGAAAATTTTAAATAAAAAAAATTCATAAAAAAACTATTGACTTTTTATTGTGCATATGTTATAATATGATTGTTGACCCGGAAGAAAACTGACGGCAAAACTGACAAATTTATCAAAAAATTATATCTTGTCTGACGCTGAATTTTTCTCATGAAGCGGAAGCCCGGATTTCTCAAACAAGGGATGATTATACCCTTTTCGGCCTTCTGACTCGTCAGCGCGGACTGACTACAGGAGGTTTTTATTTATGTATAATCCCAAATCCATGAAGGCAGAAGAATTTATTAATCATGAAGAAATTCTCGAAACTCTGAAATTCGCTGACGAACATAAAAATGACAGAGAAATGATTGAACAGATTCTCGAAAAAGCTGCCCAGTATAAAGGCCTGACACATCGTGAAGCCAGTGTTCTGCTCGCCTGCGAAGACGAAGAACTGAATCAGAAAGTCTGTCAGCTGGCGGAGCAGATCAAGAAGGATTTCTATGGCAACAGAATTGTCATGTTTGCTCCGCTGTATCTGTCGAATTACTGCATCAACGGCTGTACTTACTGCCCGTATCACATGAAGAACAAGCATATTGCCAGAAAAAAGCTCACACAGGACGAAATCCGCGCCGAAGTCATTGCTTTGCAGGATATGGGTCACAAGAGACTCGCCATTGAAGCCGGAGAAGACCCGAAAAATAATCCGATTGAATATATTCTGGAAAGCATCAAGACAATCTACAGCATTCATCACAAGAACGGCGATATCCGCCGCGTGAATGTCAATATTGCCGCCACGACTGTCGAAAATTACAGAAAGCTGAAAGAAGCCGGCATCGGAACTTATATTCTGTTCCAGGAGACATATCATAAAGAAAGCTATGAACAGCTTCATCCGACAGGCCCCAAGCATGATTACGCTTATCATACCGAAGCCATGGACAGAGCTATGGAAGGCGGCATTGATGATGTAGGTCTCGGCGTACTGTTCGGCCTTGAAATGTATCGTTACGAATTCGCCGGACTGCTCATGCACGCCGAACATCTGGAGGCTGTTCAGGGTGTAGGCCCGCATACCATCAGCGTTCCGCGCATCAAACATGCCGATGATATCGACCCGGCCGCGTTTGACAATTCTATTTCTGATGAAATTTTTGCAAAGATTATCGCCTGCATCCGTGTTTCTGTGCCTTATACCGGCATGATTATCTCGACAAGAGAGTCTGAAAAAGTCCGTGCAATGGCACTCCGTCTGGGAATTTCGCAGATCAGCGGCGGTTCGAGAACTTCTGTCGGCGGCTATACCGAAGAAGAACGTCCTCACGATACAGAACAGTTCGATGTATCCGATCAGAGAACTCTTGATGAAGTTGTAAAATGGCTTATGGAAGGCGATTTTATTCCGTCCTTCTGCACGGCCTGCTACAGAGCCGGAAGAACAGGCGACAGATTCATGCAGCTGTGCAAATCCCGTCAGATTCTGAACTGCTGTCATCCGAATGCGCTTATGACTTTGCAGGAATATCTGGAAGATTATGCTTCTCCGGGAACGAAAACTGTCGGCGAAAAGCTGATTGAAGCTGAACTCTCCAACATTCCGAACGAAAAAGTACGCACTAAGACAATTGAATATCTCGGCAAAATCAGAGCCGGAAGCGAACGCGATTTCAGATTCTGATTTCTATCAAAAAGCAGTGGCCTTTCCGGTCACTGTTTTTTTGTTTCAAAAAATATTGTTTTTCGATAAAAAACTATTGACAAACAGAAAATACTGTGCTATAATCAATATATTAAAAAATACTGAAAGGAATTGATAAAATTATGATGGATGATTTCTTTGCCGACCTGTTTGCCGGACTGATTATTTTATTCTGTGTTGGTTCGCCGATTTATCTGACCGTCCGCAATAGCATTGCACTGTTCCGGCCATGGGAGAATCTTAACGAAAAACAGCAGCACAAACGAATTTCAAGATGTTTTATCGTACCGATTCTGGGGTTTTTTCTCTCCTTGATCTGGATGAGTTGGTTCGGCGAATTCAGCTGGAAAGAATATGACCAGCCGCTGATTCACGGCGGCATTCCCGGCGAAAACTATCATGCAGAAATTTCCGGCGAATTCGGCTGGTGGTTCTGGATTCTGCTGATTCTCAGCTGGATTTGTCTTTGGATACTCCAGACTAAAATCGGCAGAAGAAAGCCGCCGCTGATGAGTGTGTTCCTGATCGGAGGAGTCTGCATCGGAAATCTGCTGCATCTGCTGTATATTATACAGACTTGTGTCAATATCGAATCTGTCTGGCCGCTGTGGGTCGTTCCGCTGAACATGTTCCTGATGACAATCCGGCTTTTATCGGACGAGATTCATTTTCAGCTGGAATTCATGCGGACTGACGGCAATATTCCGGAAAAAGGCCTGAATGCATGGATTTATCGGCATCTGAACACGGAAAGCCGTTATCTGCTGGCCGGGCTGACAGCCATGCTCCCGATTATCGGCATCATGATTATTATATTAATCCTCACAGGACAGGGTGCGGACAGCCTCATCAAAGCATTCACCATGACGGCAGACTGGACTTTTTCCCAGCAGATTCCGCCGCCGCCACAAGAGTATGACGGTCATTATCTGTGTACCGTCGCCGCCGGAGGGCATCGGAAATTAGTCAAGCCCATCAGGATGGGAGTCCGGAACGGAGAAAAAATCATTGTCAACAGGCAGTTATGTATTGCAAATGCATTTGAAGATCTGCTGATTGACAGAGTGCCGCGGCTTCACAGAAAAATCAGAAATTTTTATGATGCTTACGGCTATCCTGTCTCCCGGCACATCACAACGCCCTTTCGGGCAGATATTGTTTTTCTGCTGATGAAGCCGCTGGAATGGTTCTTTTTGTTTATTTTATATCTTTTCGACAACAAGCCGGAAAGCAGAATCGCCATGCAGTATACCGGAAAGAAATATCATGAAAATATATAAAAAATAATGCTGATACAAAACACTGCATCAGCATGGTTTATGCGGATAACAGGAGTTGAACCTGCACGGATTGCTCCGCCAGAACCTAAATCTGGTGCGTCTGCCAGTTCCGCCATATCCGCATATTAAAAATATTATAGCATATTTTTCCGGATTTGTCAATGTTTTTTTGAAAGCAGCAGCGGCATAATTTGAAATTATCATGGCAATACTATGACAGAGTTGTGAAGTTCACAGCCATGCATGAAAGGAGTGGAAAAATGATAAATCATAAATTAATCTGTGCATTGCCGCTGCTTGGCACGGCCGTCCTGATGACTGCCTGCGGCAGAAGCGACGAATATGACAGATTCGATCATGCAGTCGCCCCGGAAACCCGTGTGACTGCTGTGATGACCGACCGGCCCAATCACAGCAGAACAGGCAGAGATGCCGCCAATCTTGCAAGTGATATCATTGATGAAGGCGTAGAAATCGCCAGCGATGTGGTGCAGGGCGGCCGTGAAATCGCCAGTGATGTCAATGCCGCTGTGGAAGATGCTGTTGACGGCGATCTGCTTGATACGGATGCTAATGACAACTACCGCGCCGGAAGCGACGGCAAAACCAATCTTCAGACAACTACCCGCACCCGATAAGAAACAAAGTCTGCACAGAAGCTTTGCTGTGCAGACTTTTTCAAATCAGGATGCTGTTTTTTCCGGCCGGAGCAGCCATTTCTGACATTTGGGCTTCAGCAGGGCAAGTGCTTTCCACAGCAGCTCTGTCAGAACAGCACCTGCCATAGAAAGTGCCGTCAGAATCAGAAAATCAATCCATACATTCCGGGTCAGATAGACAAGTTTTGCTGTCTGATAAAAATAATAGCAGAAAAATGTATGAATCAGCCATAAATCCGTGCTGTATTTTCCAAAAATACAGAACAGTTTCTTGCATTTGCCGATTCCGTCCAGAAAAACAGAGAGAAAAATCACAAATAAAGTAACATGAATGATTTCTATAAATTCGCCCAGGATGTAGCTTCTGACATAGAGCACGGCCAGACAGCCCAGCAGTCCCGCAATGCCGCTGAAACGCCAGCGTTCCAGAACGGCTTTGGCGGCTTCCAGCTTATTATGCTTGGCGAAGATAATTCCTGCAAAAAAAGGCGGCACACTGGTCAGACCCAGAAAATTGGCATAATAAAAATTGCTGCCTATGCCGGAAAAAGTTTCTGTCCGGGCAATTCCGGGGAATACGTTCCGGACAAGAATATCAATTCCGAATACCAGAAAAGCATCTATTGTAAAGCTTTTATTTTTTCTGTCGGCTATGCAGAAGACCAGTCCCATCGGCAATGCACACAGATAAGCGCGGAAAAACCACCATTCACTGTTGATGCTGTCGGTCAGTCCCAGAAGATTGGCCAGCAGCAGACTAAGAATTTCCTTCCTGTCCGTGACGGTATATCTTCTGTAAATTCCCGGCAGTGCTTCGTCCATATGATGAAAGAACAAAAACGCCGCCGGAACAAAAACTGCAAATATCTTCCAGTAATTCCGGTACATAGAGGCAATTACTTTTCCAAGATGAAAACGGTCAGCAATCCAGCGTTTATACAGTCCATAGCCGCCGACAAAATAAAAAATAGAAACGCAGATTTTACAGGATGATGCCAGCATTCTCAAATAGCCGTCATCGGCAAACGCTTTCCAGAACGTCTGGAAGCCTTCAAAATCGGGCGGCATTCTGTCAGGAAATGCCACCAGATGATGAAACAGCATCATCAGCACAGCCATGCCTTTGACTGCACGGGTATCCTCTCTTGTGAACATAGCAAATCATTCTCCTTTTCAAAGCAGTAACGCAAAAAAAATTATAGCATAAATCTCATAATTTGTCAACCAAAATTACCATTTGAAAAAGATCTTCCAGAAATGCTGAATTTTTTTCAAAATCTGCTTTCTTTTTCTGTGCATTTATGCTATAATAAATATACCAGATATTTTACAGAAGGGATTTGATTATTTTATGCAATTGAAAAAAACACTTGCCTTGCTTTGCAGTCTTGCCTTTCTGACGGCCGCATGGCCGCAGAATGCGCCTGTTCATGCAGAAGAAAACACTGCACTGCATCTTTCGCCGGTCAGCCGGGAGCATTCCGCACTGATGACAACCGCATCCGGAGGAATTTCAGAAACAAGTACTGTCTATTCCCTGCCGTCAGCATTTGACCTCCGGGAAAAAGGACTGGTTTCGCCTGTAAAAAATCAGGGCTCTTACGGCACATGCTGGGCATTTGCGGCAATGAATTCGCTGGAAACAAATGAAATATTCCGGGATACTCATACGGATTTTTCAGAATGGTACATGGCGCATTATCTGTATCAGGGACAGGCTGCCTATCCCTATACCAATGAAGAAGGCTTTCTGATGGAAGGCGGACTGCTCTCGCAGGTAATCGGAATGCTGACAAACTGGATCGGCCCGGTAAAAGAAAGCTTCTGTCCCTACGGCGGCGATGCGCCGGATCTCTCCAGATCTGTCTCACAGCTTCAGAAAGAAGCCGCTGTTCATGTAACGGATTTTCATTATTTTCCGCTTACTCCCGGTGAGAAAGGCTACAGCGCACAGGAACAGCAGATGAAGCAAAGCATCTATGAAGGGCATTCGCTTTATTTTGATACTTCTTATGCATTGCTGGATAATTCTAATTTTTTCAGCTGGACAAATCATTGTCTTTATGTTCCGGAAAATGTATGGGAGTATGACGAAAATGCTGAAATCAGTGCCCATGCCGTCTGCATTGTGGGCTGGGATGATGCCTTTCCGGCCTCGGCATTTCCTTTCACGCCCGGCCGGGACGGCGCATGGCTCGTTAAGAACAGCTGGGGGGAAAGCTGGGGCGAAGGCGGTTATTTCTGGATTTCCTATGACGATCCGCATATCAGCAACATGGTCTATTTTGATACAGAAAATGCTGCCATGCATGATACGCTTTATGAATATGACGATTTCGGCGGAAACGGTTCGTTTTCCGTCAGCGATCATGCCGATGATACATCAGCGTATATTTCCAATATCTTTGCGGCAAGGGAAGACTGTTCCATCACGGATATCATGTTAAGCTGTGTGAATATTGACGATGACTGCGAAATTACAGTCTATACCGGCTTGACTTCTCAGAGCAATCCTGTTTCCGGCACGGCATCGCCGGTCACAAAGTCCAGGCTGACACATCTGGGATATCAGACAATTGCACTGGATACGCCTGTCACAGTCAAGAGAGGACAGCTTTTTTCGGTTGTGGTAAAGCTTTCCGGCCAGCCGGGCTGTCATATTCCGTGTGAACTTGCCTGGAAAGACAACGGCCAGCCTGTCGGCGGTTATACGGCTTATGATTATACTTATTCTTATTCCAATATATTAAATTACGAAATGATTCGCCGGAATTTCCATAAAAACGAAAGCTTCTACAGTACCGACGGCGAAAACTGGCATGATATTTATTTGCAGTCCGAAGCAATAGAAGATGATATGGCAGTCGGCAATCTTTGCCTGAAAGCAATGGGTGTCAGCTCCGGAACGGTACATTTTTCAGAATATCAGGAAGACCTCCCCAACGGGACAGAAATTTCGCTTTCCTGTGCAGAACAGGCAGATATTTATTATTCCGTCAATGGCGGAGACTATCAGCTTTATACAGAACCTATTGTTTTCGCGGACGAAATGACACTTTCTGCTTATGCTGATACAGATCATAAAAAAATTTTTACACAGCATTATCAGCAGAAAAAAGCAGAACTTTCCAGTCTGCTGCTGTTCCATGATTACGGCGCGGATTATCTTGATTTGAGTCACCCCAATCCGGAACAGAAAATTTATTTCTATGAAGAAGGCTCTGTCCGTTTTCTGCCGATTTCAACCGGAAAAATTCTGTATCAGGGACAGGAAATTTCCTCCGGCGTGCCTCAGCTGCTGGATGCTTCTCAGGAACAGACTGAATTTTCTCTCACGGTAGAACAGGAAAACTGTCTGCCTTCGGAATATCATATTACGATTAAAAATACAGCTTTTGACCCGATTCCAAACGGCGTATGGGTTGGCACAAATGAAAAGGAACAGGAAGTTGCTCTGGAATTCCATAACGGAAACGCCTGCATTAAAAATCTGGAAACAGGAGAAATCCAGAATATTACTTATACCATGACCGGAGAACGTCTGTATCAATTCCGCTTTTCGGAAGAAAAATCTGTTGCAGAACATGTTTATTTTACACAGGATACGGATTTTTCTTACATGACTATCTATCCTGAAGAAGGCGAAGGCAGCTTTTATTTGCAGCCTGTTTCAGAGCGCGGTTTTTCGCTCTGTCCTGTCTACAGCAATGAGGAACTCTGCGAACTGCTGATGCAGGATTATGAAGCTTCTTCCGGAGCGCGTCCGGCAAGCAGTTCTGTCCAGATTGCAGAAGGTATCCCCACGGTTCAGCTTTATGAAATGATCGACGGCAAGCTTGTTTCTGTTGCAGCTTACCGCTGTGACCGTTACGGAACTGCCTATGACAGCAGCGGAAACATGCTTGTCTATGCCGCACCTTTTGGCGATGTCAATCTGGATCATGAAGTCAATGCTTCCGATGCCGCCGCTGTTCTGTCAGAAGCCGCCCGGCTTGGAACCGGTGCCGGATTGTTTTCCCATGCACAGAAGGAAGCCGCTGATATCGTCAGCGATAAGCTTGTCAATGCCGCCGATGCCGCTGTAATTCTACAGTATGCCGCAGAAGTCGGCTCCGGCAATTTTTCCGGCACTCTGAAAGAATATCTGTAATTTTTTATAAAAATCACTTCTCCCTGCTTTCAGACAGAAAGCAGGGAGTTTTTTGAAATTTATTCCACAGCATGGAGCAAAAACTGAAATCCCAGCAGTCCGGCAAGCAGAATGATGCTGATGCCGGAAAAAGTCAGCAGATATCTGCCGGATTGGGCATGTTCTGATTTCCTGTAAATCTGGTATGAAATCAGGCTGGCCATCGAGGCAATCAGCGTTCCCAGACCGCCCAGATTCACGCCAAGCAATAAGGCTGTTCCGTTTTCCGTAAAGCCGGAGAGCATCACGGCCGCCGGAACATTGCTGACTATCTGCGACAGCAGAATTGCGGCGATTACTTCCCGGCCGGTCAGAATTTCAGAGAAAAACTGCCGGACAGTCTCCAGTCTTGCCGCATTTCCCACAAAGACGAAAAAACAGATAAAGGATGCCAATAAACTGTAATCCACATGCAGAAGCAGATTCCTGTTCAGAAGCAGTGCCGTCAGTACAGAAACCAGTAAACAGCACCAGTCCGGTACAATCCGGAACACTGTCAGCAGACAGAATACAAACAGACCGCTGTAAATCCAGGCCTGCTTTCTGGGAATCGGAGGTGTTTCTGTCCGTTGATTTTCACAATTCTGCTTCGGAAGCAGAAACGTCAGCAGCAGGAGAAAAAACAGACTCATCAGCCCTGTCGGAAGCATTGTCCGGATAAAGGCATCTGCTGTCAGATGATATGCCTCATACAGATACAAATTCTGCGGATTGCCCACAGGGGTCAGCATACTGCCCATATTAGCCGCGGCAGTTTCCAGAACAATTGTCAGGATACGGCTTTTTTCGTCAGGAATTTTTTCAAAAAGCAGTACCGTCAGCGGCACAAATGTCAGCAGAGCGACATCATTCGTCACCAGCATAGCCGAAAAGAAATTGATCAGAATCAGCATAACGGCCAGTTTCCGGACTGTCCCGGCTTTCCGGAGCAGAAATGCCGTCATCTTGTCGAAAATACCGATACTCCGCAGACCGGCGACGGCGATCATCAGGGCGAACAGTTCAATCAGAACGGTAACATTGCAGTAAGTACGATAGGCTTTGTCGGGCGGCACAAGGAACATTGTCAGCACCGCCAGCATAAATGCCGTTACAAGAACCGGCTGTGCTTTGCAGAAATTCCATAATTTTTGTTTCATAGTACCCACCTGCTTTCTTTTTTTATTACTTCTATCATACCAGAAAATCAGGCTTTTGTCAAGGCTGCGCCATTTTTTCGCGTATCCGGATTCTTGACAAACGGCCTATCCTATGCTATAATAAATTATAATAAAAATTTCCATCGAAAGGAGCTTTTCCTCATGAGTGGCCCTAAAGTAGATACCGCTGCCCTGCGCAGAGAACGGCTGCAAAAACTGGAACAGGCCAGAAACCAGCGTCTGTCTCTCGCCGGCCAGATTCAGTCCAGTTTGACACAGGTGCAGAACTGCCTCGGTCAGGAATTTCAGCTGATAAAACAGGATGCTTCTCTGGAAGCCTATTGCCAGAAATGTACGCTTCTGCAATCACAGTGCGAAAAACAGCTGAAAAAAATGTTACAGCAGGTGAAAAACGGAAATGAACTGCTGGATATTCAGGAAATTTCCCGTGAACATACCCGGCTGATGCAGGATTTCAAAGAACAAATGCACATCGGCACAAGAGTTCTGAATGATAAGGCACAGGCAAGCCAGACGATTCAGAATCTTCGCCGCGAACAGGAACGTCTTGCGCATACCAGAAAAATCATTATTCAGCGCATGACACAGGATACCTCTGCACAGGATGCCCGGACTTTGCAGAATCAGGTGCAGGAACAGTATCAGATTTTTCAGGACGAAATCGCCGTTTTTCTGGAATCAGAAGAAATGACAGGCAGTCATAGAAATTCCGTGCTTCTGATCCGGCAGGATCTTGACGAACTAATGCACAGTTCCCTTGACCCGGAAATCCGGCAGAAACGCATGAAACGTCTGTTTCAGGAGTATCAGAAATTAATTATGCTGATTCATACCAATATCAGCGGCATGAAAGCAATTTATGAAGAATATCAGAAAGAATGCTTTGATGCTTCTGCCCCGGCACTGAAGCTGACGGAATTCGCCTCTAAAGCAGAACTGGAAGCGGCTCTGCTGGGAATCAAAGAAAAGGCGAAAAATCATCTTGCACAGGAATATATCCGCCGGCAGATTGATGAAGTCATGGCAAAACACGGCTATGATGTCATCCGTTCGGATATGCTGGAAGAAGTCAATGCAAGCGGTCAGGTGCTGTACGGCGTGGATGAGGGGACAGCTATCAATGTATTTGTTTCTGACGAAAATCAGGTGACGATGCGTGTGGTCGGCATCGGGTTTGATACAGCTGTTTCCGAAGCAGAAGATGAAAGATTATTCCAGCAGCAGTGTGCTTTTTGCAGTATGCATCCGCAGATTGTGAAAGAACTCTCTATGCGCGGCGTGGAACTCCAGGCTAAAAAGCACATGCCGCCGGATAAAAAATTCAATAAAAAAATCAAGACAAGAGCAAAATCCGAATCTGAATCCAGAAGCCGTTCCAGAAAAGAACTGAAACAGCAGGATAAAAAAGTCATGTACAGGAGCTGATGCATTATGTCTATTATCTGTCAACAATGCGGTTATGAAAATCCCGACGGCAGCGAAATCTGTGAAATCTGTGCCGAAACGCTTTCTTCTCCGAAAGCTCCGGCCGCCGCACCCGTAAAGACTGCCGTTCAGGTGCCCCTTCCGGAATCCCGGACACAAACCAATCCGCTCCGGGAATATTTTGTTCTCTGCCCGGAATCCCATACTAAAACCATTCTGCCAAACGGCAGCGTTACAAGCTTTTTCTGCGAAGGCTGCAAGCTGGAACATGAAATTGACAATTTTCTCTGGAATATCGAAAGCCGCGATTTACAGGATGCTGTTCCGGCAGAAAAAGAAGCTCCTGCTCCCGCAGGCGATCAGCTCTGGCTGGAAGAAGTGAATTCTCATTTCCGGATTGAAATCGATAAAACCGGCGGCACACTGGGAAGATACGGCACATACGGTTCTGATTTCTTCCAGTCCCGGAATATGCTGACTGTTTCCGGCGAGCACTGCGCCATTTCTTACGAATACGGAAACTGGGTAATCCGGCATGTCAGCAAAACCAACCAGACAAAATACAATGACATGATTCTGAATGCCAACGAGCCGAATCTTCTGGAAGACGGTAAAATTCTGACTCTGGCCAATACAGTTTCCTTCCTTGTCAGAATCGGCTGATTTATGTATCTTGACAGAATTTTATTTCCGGTACAGACGCTCGGCCCCGGAAACAGAGCTGTTCTCTGGACGGCAGGCTGTTCCAAGCACTGTCCGGGCTGTGCCAATCCGGAACTTTGGCACACTGACGGCCGGAAATCCTATGCGCCGGAAACAATAAGCCGGATTCTGCATCAGATGCATCTTGATCAGAAAATAGACGGCATTACCATCAGCGGCGGCGACCCTCTGGAACAGCCGGAGGAACTGCTTGCACTACTGGAACAGATTCAGGAAATCACACAGGATATTCTTGTCTACACGGGCTATACGCTTGCGGAACTGGAACAACTTCCGCATTTTTCTGCCATCCGGCAGCAGATTGCCGTCCTGATTGACGGCCGCTATCTGGAACAGCAGAATCAAATCAGTGCCGTGCTCCGGGGGTCACTGAATCAGAAAATTCATTATTTCCGGCCGGAATATCAGCCGGTTTATGAAGCCTATCTTGCAGAAGGCCGGAAAATTCAGAATATCTGGATGGGAACACAGCTTATTTCCGTCGGTATTCATAACAGAAAGGAATCATCAGCATGAAAAAGCATACCATTCCGAAATGGCAGCAGGAAATTTCCAGTTTTAAGGGCATCAAGAGCACATTCATCATCGAGGGAAATATCAATGATTTTTATCCGGTTTATGATCCGGCGGATTTTTCCGGTATGCCGAAAGCCTTTGTTGACCTGAATATGACACTGTTCCGGCTGTTCAATGAAAATATGGCCGAAAATAATTACGAATTCATGTTCTGCGACCCGGCAACGGGCATTTATAACAAATTCGGCGACAGGTTCGGCAATATCGAGGATATGATTCAGAAATATACACCCAAGGGAAAGGACGAGGCATTTTCTTTCGGCATTGACAGAATTTTTAAAAAATCCTGCAAACTGGATGATATTGAAAAATTGTCCTCTACCATCCGGAACGCGCTTGTCGATACGGACAGACAAAAACCGGTTGTTGTCGTGATGAATTTTGTATCCAGATATATTTCCTCTCCGACCAATCTGGAACCGGAAGAAAATAAAATGTTCCTGAATTTATTATTTGCTTCGCTGAATGCGGCAAAAATTTCGGACGAATTCAACACGCTGATCATGATTGTTGAAAAATTCAACGATCTGCCGGCATGGTTTTTCTATAATAACCCGAATGTAAGAACAATTTCTATTCCGAATCCGGATAAAGATCTGAGAACTATTTTCGTCAATAAAGAATATACAGAATTTCAGACTAATCCAGAGCTGGAAGCTGTCAAAGATAAATTCATTGATGTGACGGACGGCCTGAAACACCGCGAACTCAAAGAATTAAGAAGTCTGTACCAGCGGCTGCTGTTCAAAAAACCGGATACCGATCTGCTGGATGCCGTTTCTATCTATAAATACGGCATTGTGGAAAACATGTGGCATTCGATTGATAAAAATAAAATTGCCAATCTGGAAGATTCACTCCGGCAGCGTGTCATGGGACAGGAACAGGCCATTTCCCGGACTGTGAACATCGTCAAGCGAGCCGTTTCCGGACTTTCCGGATTGCAGCATTCTTCCGGCCAGAACAAGCCGCGCGGCGTTCTGTTCTTTGCAGGGCCGACAGGTACAGGTAAAACCGAACTGACAAAAGCCCTCTCTGAACAGCTGTTCGGCGATGAAAATAACTGCATCCGGTTCGATATGAGTGAATTTTCTGAATCTCATGCCGATCAGAAACTGTTCGGCGCGCCTCCCGGCTATGTGGGCTACGAAGCAGGCGGTCAGCTGACAAATGCCATCAAAGAACGGCCTTTTTCCATCCTGCTGTTTGATGAGATTGAAAAAGCACATCCTTCTATTATGGATAAATTCCTCCAGATTCTGGAAGACGGCCGCATGACGGACGGTCAGGGAAATACTGTTTATTTTTCCGAAACGCTGATTATCTTCACCAGCAATCTGGGCATTACCCGGCAGTATACTGATGCCAACGGCCGCGAACGCCGCGAACAGCTGGTCTTTCCCAGCGAAACTTATGACGAAATCGTCCCAAAAGTTCTGGATGCAATCAAAGATCATTTCAAGCCGGAAGTGCTCAACCGTATCGGAAATAATGTCATCGTCTATGATTTTATCCGTCCGGAAGCTGCCCGTGCAATCGTCCGGGGACAAATCCGGAAAATCAACGACAGAATCGCCAAGCAGAATAAAATTACTGTCAGCACTTCCGACGAAGTCCTGCTGTATTATTTCCAGAAAGCAAACTGCAACGAAGTGCTGGAAATGGGCGGCCGCGGCATCGGAAATCTGATGGAGGAGCAATATATCAATCCTCTGGCAGAATTTATTTTTGAAGCTGACTGCCGGGAAGGTGATATCATCGAAACCGTGATTCAGAACGATGCTGTAGCATTCGTCAGAAAAGGAGCGTAATCATGTGGAATTATGCCGGATTATCCGACAGCGGCTGCTGTGAACCTATTAACGATGACCGTCTTCTGTGCGGTACGGAAATTCTTTCCGAAGGACTTTGTTCCGGACAGAGCACATCGCTTTACTGTGCGGCGGTATTCGATGGCGTGGGCGGCATGGCCGAAGGTTTCCGGGCAGCACAGTGTGCCGCGGAATCTCTCCGGGAATGCAATATTCCCGGCCTTACCCGCTTTGACATCCGCAATGCTGTGGAAACTGCCAATACCAGAATTCTGGAAGAACAGCTGCTGTATCATATGCCGGACGGGATGCGGACGACTGTCGCCGGAATTTATGCCGACGGGGAAAATTTCTTCATTTTCAATGCCGGAGACAGCCGGGTATATCAATTCCGGGAACAGCATATCCGTCAGCTGACAAAAGATCATTCTTTTGTGCAGGATCTGGTTGATCTTGGAGAAATTACTCCCGAAGAAGCACGGAATCATCCTAAAAAAAATATTATTTTCAAATGCCTTGGCCATGAAGAAAATGTCATGCCGCGGATTATGGATATGTCCGGTTCATTTCTGGACGGGGATGTGCTTCTGCTGTGTTCGGACGGAATTTCCGATGTTCTGACAGAGGAAGAACTCTGCCGGATTCTTGCGGATACTGACAATCTTTCAGAATGCTGTACGGCTCTGAAAGATGCCGCCTTGCAGAATAATTCTCAGGATAATATGAGTGTTCTGCTGATTCAGAAAAAAGGAGAGTGATACGCTTGGAACAGGAACGAATTCCGACGATGCCGCAGACTTCCGGAGAGCGAATTCCGACAATGCCCCAGACCTCCGGAGAGCGAATTCCGACGATGCCCCAGACTTCCGGAGAACGAATTCCGACGATGCCCCAGACCTCCGGAGAACGTGTCCCGACAATGCCCCAAAATGCAGAAAACGGACACATTCCCACTATGCCTCAGCAGAATCATTCTGCCCGGAAAAACGAAAACGGTCTTCTCCTGAACGGAATTGCTTCTTTTCAGGGAACAAACGGCAATCTCTTCACTGTGGACGGCACACAGGTCATTAGTGCCGACAGCGGAGAATCTCAGATTTTTAAAGCCTTTATGCAGGATCATGATGAAGTTTTTGCCGCCAGAATTCTGAAATCCATCACGCCGCAAAGCGATCCCGAACGCCGTCAGACCAGAAATAAAGTCCTTGCTTTTCTGGACCAGGTCAGCCGGAAGCCGGATTCTCATATTCTTCCGCTGGTGGATTATGGGATAATTACTATTCAGGATTCACAGTATTATATCGAAATTTATCCGTTCTGTCCGGGCGGCGATCTGGGCAGAAAAGCCGGAACTATCGATTATCAGGAATTATGCAAAAAAATCATTCCGTCTGTGAATCAGGCTCTGCATCTGTTTCACGAAGCAGGATTTGTGCACCGTGATGTCAAGCCGGATAATCTGTATGAATATAACGGAACTATCGTGCTCGGCGATTTCGGCATTACCTGCGATCTGCGCGAGGACGGCTTCGCAGCAGATAAATTCAAAACCGGAACACTCGGATATTATGCGCCGGAACTGATGCTCCAGGCGGCAATTACCGCATCGGATTATTATTCTTTCGGGCAGACACTCTGGACACTCTACAGCGGCGAAATGATGTACGGCGGCATTCTGCGCCGGGCAAAATCCTTCGGCGTGGACGAACAGAGAAATCAGGTCAATGTTGCCATGATGAATAATACTTTCTACGGCCTTGATGAAATCCGCAAGGAAGATGCTTTTTTTGAAATTCTCATCCGCGGACTGCTCCAGTATGACCCGACAAAAAGATTTGATTATAATAAAGTCATCCGCTGGCTTTCCGGAGACAGAGCTCTGGAACATGAAGTCACGCTTTCTGTTAAAACAGAAACATTTACACGTTCTGTCGATCTGTTCGGAAAAGAATGCTGGGATAAAAAAGAAATGGCAGCAGTTTTATTTCAGAACTGGGACAAAGCTGTCAGATATTTATATGACGGCTATATCAAGGATTTTCTTGCTTCGCAAAATTTTGAAGATGCCCGCTTTCTGGATGGCATTATGAAAAAATATGCTTCTCCCCCTTCGGAAGAGATAACAGCAGCAGAATATAAATCACTTGGACTTGCCAGAGCAATCATGTATCTGGATAATTATCGTTCTGTCTGCTGGAAAGGAAACCGGTTTTATCATCTTCAGGAAATCGGTCAGGCTGTGCAAAACGCCATGCAGGAAAGAAAATTTCTTTCCAGTGCCGTGGAACTGCTGACAAAAAATCTGATCTCAGAATGGTACCGGCATCAGCCCATGCAGAACAAGAGCATTCAAACTACACTGGATACAATCCGGAAACTGTATCTGAAAGAGAATCAGTTTGCCAAATATATTGCCTTCTGCTGGCTTGGCCTGTTTGCTGTTCCGGAGAATAAGCCGATTCTGTACCAGAATACGAAAAATATTGATGAACTGGTGCAGATGCTTCTTCGTGATCAGCACACACTCTACCAGACAGATAAAAAATTTCAATGCCTGCTGATTGATCAGCCCGAACTGATGGCTGTGCTGTGCATGTGGGGATATCAGGAAGCCGTTCTGGAACTGTACAATCAGCGGAATGCGCTTCCGTCAGAAAGATTTTATCAGCTTCTGACATTTTTTGAAATGGAAGTTTCAGAAGAAAACCGCGTTCTGGTACGGGAATTTTATCATGATTACGGCCCTGAGTCATACCTGTACTGGCTCCAGCAGAATCTGGATCTGTATACTTTTTCGGGCGCAATCTGCACCTCGCTGAAATCGCAGATTGCATCCAAAGCAATTGAAAAACAGGATTCTTTGCAGAAACAGCGCACTGCTTTTGAAGAACTCCGTACACTGGCCGCAGAACTGCAAAGATATTATCAGGAGCATAATTTCTTTATGGCAAAGCTGGGGCTTTCCCAGACAACTGACGGAAATTATATCAGCTCTGATAAGCTGAGTGCTTTATGGGGGCTGAAATTTCTGGAAAGAACTGTCCCTGTCGGATTTAAATACTATCTTGCAATGTAAGGAGGCTTTGGCATGAATGATTCTGCTTTTTCGTTTGAACCGCTGATAGATGAATATAACAGAATAGAAAAACATATCGACACAACAGCGGAACAGCTGAAAAATGACTGTGAAACTATGATACAGGAAAATGCTGTTTTTGAAAAAGTCCACAGCGGGCATCTTTTTGGTTCTGTTGTATTGCTGACACTTTCCGCTGCGGCAATGACTTACGGGAAAGAACGCATTCCGGAGTGGCTGGAAAAAGTCATTTCTTCGCAGGAAATCCTGACTCAGGTGCTGGAATGCGTAAAACTGCTTTGTATCGGCATGATTGTTTTGCAGGCTTATAATATTTTCAAATCTGTTTATTTTATGAAACTGTTCCGTCACAGAAAATCTGTACAGAATATCATCGACGAAATGAAAAACCGCGCCGATAACATGAAAAATGAACGCTATTATACTCATCTTGCTACCGCAATCGGCAGAGCGGATGCCGCTTTTTCTGCCGGGCAGGAAAATGACCTGGGAGACAGAATTCTGGCATTTCATAAGAATTTTGCTAAATTTAACCGCCGCGCTTCTGTATTCCGGAAAATATCCGGCATTATCATTTCAGTGATATTATACGGCTTCGGCATATGGATGCTTCTGAAACATAAAGAACAGTTTTCTTCTCTTTCAGAAAGTTCTGTTTTTTGGGCAATCCTCTCCGGAGCATATCTTCTGTTCATGATTGATGTGATTATGATTTCTGTGGGCGGTTATCTGGGAAAGTTCATGAAGCCGCTGGGCTGTGTGCTTGTGGCAGTATACGGCGTTTTGCTGTTCCGGTTTTTACATCCTCTGCTGGAAGGCCTGACGCTTGCAGACGGAAAAATTCCGGAACCTGTAGGAAAATTCGTCACTGCCGGCAATGTGATTCTGTTTTTGCAGCTTATGGGAATGCTGACAGGTGTGCTTTCGGCGAATTATCTGGCTATGCAGCAAGGATGGCGAAACGGCTTTACTTTGACAATGCTCTACGGACAAGATAAACAGAAAACAAGAGTTTCCCTGATAATCCGTCTGCTTCTTTCTTCTGTTCTGATGGGTATTACCTGGCATCTCTGCCGGACAGAGGCCTTTACATTGTGGCTGCCGTTTTTATGGTGGGTTTCCACGCCGCTGATGAAGCCTTTCGGCTCGACAATCTATACGTTTTACGGCCGCGGAAAGTGCATCAGCATGGAGCTGACCTGTCTGGGATGGATGCTTTTATATCTGATTCAGCGTGACGGAGAACTTTCAATGATTACGCTTTATAATCTTGGAATTTCTTTTATCGGCTATCTGATTTTAGGTGCAATCGCTAAAAAACTGAACGATGACAGCGAATTTTTTGAATTCACATATCATTTTATCTGATTATTTTAAATATCATATCGGAATTAAAAACAGCTCTGAAAGTAATCAGAGCTGTTTTGGTGTTATCTCCGTCAGTTCATTGGCATTGACATTACAGTTGAAATCGGCTTCAAACATTTTATCCTGGTCTTTGGGGTTACTATGATCTACAAAACACTGGTTGCAGTTAGTTTTTTATACAAAGAAACTGATAAATATTCTCGTCCTTAAATTCTTCTTCAAGATATATTTTTATTTGAAAAAGACAGTTTACCGTGAGGGTATCTGCACTTTGCGGGCTGATACGAAATTCAAGGCTGCCATGGTCACCGGATTCCAGTGCCGGCCGGCTTTCTCCTTCTTTTATTGTCTCAATAATGGGAAACGAAATTTTTCAGTGTCTGCTTGTTTCAATGCCCTTGAAATATTCTGCATAAGTCAGTCCTAGAAAAATATAGATAAACGGCGTTGTGTAATAAATCTGTACTCCAAACATAGAACTGATTAAATATCCAACTGAAACACAGAAACAGACCAGAGTCATTTTACTCAATTTTGTGCTGTTCTTCATAATTGTAACAATAATCACTGTGACAGCCGCAGTATATAACAGCATTACCGGAATACCGAAAAATTCAGCATATTGCAGTAATTCATTGTGCGGTGTGCCGATTTCGTAAGTATCCAGCAAGCCCTCTACTCCAAAGCCAAGAAGCGGACTCTCTCCTATGTGCTGGACTGTGCCTTTCCACAGTTTCCAGCGTTCTGAACCTGCGGAATCTGCTTTCGATGGGTCAGCGGCAATTTCTCCAATATCAATAAATAATCTCGTGAAACTGGATGTGACTGTATCATACCATATTCCCATGATGAACGTAATCAGCATAAATCCACAGAATGCTCCCACTGCTAACCAGCGGTATTCTTTATCTTTCCAAAAACAGTAAATTATAAAGAAAATCAGCACCAGCAGAACCGCCAGATAAGCCCCCAGTGTATTATCAATAATTAATACCATTGTTCCAAGTATCCCACTCAAAGCATTGAAAATCTTCCAGCCGAGTTTCTTTTCATAAACAAATAAAATTGCTGATGATAATATCACCAATACAAGATAATATCCGTAATGATTGGAATTGTGAAACACAGCATAAGCCCCGCCCTCGCCGACATAATATTTGATTGATGTTATCCACTCGTGGACAAGTGCCAGGATATTCAGCGGCATAGCTGAAATCAACAGCGTATAGAGCAGGCCTCTTTTCATACCGGATGAAGAAACAAACATTCCGCAGAAGAAATACACAAGCGGATAAGTGATATAGCTATAAATACTTTCGCGCATATAGGGATGTCCTGTGAGGTCGTATTTATTTGCACCTCTGATTTTCGTCACAAGGATAATTCCGATCGCGAACAAAAAGAACAAAAACAGCGGAATCAGCCTTTTGATGTAGTTTTTCAGTTCTGTTCTGACTTTCTTCCGGTTGGTAATGAGATAATATCCGCAATAGATATAGAAAATTACAGCTGCAAAGCGTGCTACCTCGTGGACACGCCTTATCGTCTGCTGATATTCGAGTATCTCTATGGAAGTAGTCTCAAATACTACATGATAATATTCTTCCGGCATGGTAATTCTCACGATAAGCTGTATCAATGGAGAAATGATAAACAGTGCAAGAATAAAGAACGGCAGGATACTCGCCATAATACCAAGAAGCTTTGCTTTTATTTCCAGTTGTTTTTGTTTCTGTATCTTTTCCCATATCTGGTTTGCCTGTCTGGTCATTGCAACACGTCCTTTCTGGTCTATTATAGCATAGTCTGGACGTTTTGTCAATGAACCCCTCCTCCTGAGTATGAGAATCAATTTTGACCAAT
>DFJS01000005.1 GCA_002373165.1 Ruminococcus sp. UBA3665 | reverse complement strand
CAACAACAACAACTACTACTACAACCACTACTACGACTACTACAAAAGCTACTACAACAACGACTACCTCCACAACAAAAGCCCCCGAAACGACTACGACTGTTACAACAGAACCTAAGCCCGTTTCCGGCGATATCGATAACGATGGCACTGTAACAGTTCTGGATGTAGTCGCTTTGCAGAAATATCTGCTGAAAACAAAATCCTTTACACAGGCACAGTATGCAACAGCAGATATCAACGGCGACGGAAAAGTCAATATCTATGATCTGGTTCTGCTGAAAAAGATTCTGATCGCAAAATAATTTAAAAAATTTAAAAAAAGTTCATATTTTATTGGCCGGCAGTTCACAAACTGTCGGCCGATTTTTTTATTTCTGATTGACAATTTTTATGAAATATGCTATAATAGAAATATAATACTCAAAACAACGGGAGAATTTAAAGGTGATGCTATGAAATGGTTTTATGTTAACTATTTGTTTGCTTCTGCTGTTTTGCTGTTCGGGGGACTGATCTATAATTTTATCAAGCCTCATAAAGCAGCAGTAGAACCGCCCCTCAGAATGCTGTTTTTCTTCGGCGGACTTGCAGTTTCCATGTATGCATCTGCCATGATGGTGCAGTCGGGGAAACTTGCAGCGGCTCTGTTCGGGGCATATCATATCGCCTCAGATATGACGCTGCTTGGTGTGACGTCTTTTGCCAGGCGATATACCGAAATGCGGACTTACCGCCGGAAATTCCAGATAGGAGTAAGCCTTCTTGTCGATCTGGATGTTGCACTGATGATTGTCAATTGTTTTAAGCCCATTGTCTTTCACTGCGAACAGATTAGAGACAGGACAGGCATATGGATGTGGCATATCGGTCAGAAAGAAGGACTGTATCTTTATCATGTACTCATTACAGCCCTGATAGGCTTGCTTGTCATGATTGATCTGATCCGGAAAATTGTCCGTTCGCCTAAAATTTACAAAGTCAAATATGCTGTGATTTTAATTCTTGTCTGCATTGTTGTGATGGTGCACAGTGCTTATCTGCAATTTGATTATAAAGTAGATTATTCGCTGTTCTGGGTAGCGATTATTGCATATGCCGTTTTCTATTATTCTATGGTATATGTTCCGCGCGGCCTGATCGACAGACTGATGTACTTCACAATTGCCAATATGCAGAACGGCATTATCTGCCTGGATTTGCAGAATCACTGCGTGCACGCCAACAAGGCCGCTAAAGTTTACTGCGATAATGAAATCGATTCGCAGATTAAAAGCTGGTTTGCCGAAGATGTAACCGAAGACGAAGAAACCTGCAACTGGAAGTCCGTCCGGCGTATCAGCGGAGAAATGCGGCATTTTGAGATAGAATTTAAAAAAATGTTCGATGTGGACGGCAAAAGAATCGGAAGCTTTTTTATGATTCATGACTGTACTGTCGAGACAAACCGCCTTGCGGCTGAAAAATACCGCGCTACTCACGACCCCCTGACCGGAATTTATAATAAAGAACAATTCTATCACGAAGTCAGGAAAATTCTTAAACACAATCCTGATACAGAATACTGCATTGTCTGCACCGATGTCAAGAATTTTAAAATCATCAATGACGTGTTCGGCGTGGAAATCGGCGATAAACTGCTGATGCGCATTGCCGGATCTATCAGCTTCATGTCAAAAGAAAACTGGATTTACGGCCGTCTGACAGGAGACAGATTCGCCGTTTGTCTGCCGGAAGAGGAGTTCAACGAAAAGACTTTCCTGAAAGAAGCCGCTAAAATGGCAAGATTATCTGAAAATTATATTTTCAAAATTCAGATTCATATCGGCGTATATCATATTGAAGACAGAGAACTCCGGATTTCTGTCATGTGCGACAGAGCCAACCTGGCAATCAAGACAATCAAAGGCAGCTATGAAAGCTCTGTAGCCTATTACAAAGAAACGCTGAGAGAAGATTTCCTGAATGAACAGAAAATTATCAGCGAATTTGATTTTGCACTCCGTTCCGGACAGTTTCAGGCTTTTGTACAGCCGCAGGTGTTTGCCGATTCCGGAAAAATCAAGGGCGGCGAAGTGCTGGTGCGCTGGATTCATCCCCAGACAGGCATGATTCCGCCTTACAAGTTTATTCCTATTTTTGAACAGACCGGCCTGATCGGCAGGCTGGACAGCTATATGTGGGAACAGGCCTGCCAGAAACTCAACGAATGGAAACGGCAGGGGCTGACAGAGCATTATCTTTCTGTCAATATTTCCCAGAAAGATTTCTATCTCATGGATGTGTATCAGGTAATTACTTCTTTAGTGGAAAAATATCAGATTGCACCTAGAAATCTGCATCTGGAAATTACAGAAACTGCCATCATGAACAATCCCAAAGAACAGCTGCCGCTGATCAGCCGCCTGCGGGATTACGGCTTTCTGATAGAAATTGACGACTTCGGCAGCGGATATTCTTCACTGAATACACTCAAAGATCTGAATGCAGATGTACTTAAAATCGATATGGGATTTCTGCGTAAAACAGAACATCAGGAAAAAAGCAAGATTATCCTGAAAATGATTATTTCGCTTGCCAAGGCTCTCCGGCTGGAAGTCATCACAGAAGGCGTGGAAACAAAGGAACAGGTCGATTTTCTGAAAGATTACGGCTGTGATATTTTCCAGGGATATCATTTTGCAAAGCCGATGCCCGTCCGGGAGTTTGAAGGAAATTATCTGAATAAAACAGTTGCTGTCTGAACAGAAAGCTCTGCCGAACGGCAGAGCTTTTCTTATTTTTTCAGCAGATCTTTGATGACTTCTCCGGCAATAATCAGTCCGGCAACAGAGGGAACAAAAGCCGCTGAACCCGGAATATCCCGGCGAACTGTGCATTTTCTTACAGTGCCCGGCGGACAGATGCAATGTGTCCGGCAGGAAGTTTCCAGATCTTCTACAGGCTTGATGGGCTGTTCTTCTGAATAGACAACTTTCAGTTTTTTAATGCCGCGTTTTTTGCATTCGTGCCGCATGGTACGGGCAAGCGGGCAGACTTTTGTATCATAAATATCGGCTACCCGGAAAGCCGTCGGATCCAGCTTGTTTCCTGCGCCCATGCACGAAATGACAGGCACACCTGCGGCCTGTGCATTTTTTATAATTTCCAGTTTTCCTGTTACCGTGTCAATGGCATCGATAATATAATCATAACTGCGGAAATCAAACTGATCGGCCGTATCCGGCATATAAAAGCATTTATGGGTCTGCACCTGAATTTCCGGACAGATGTCATGAATCCGCTGTTCGGCAGCATCGGTTTTATACTTCCCTACCGTGCTGCGCAGGGCGAAAATCTGTCTGTTCAGATTAGTCAGGCAAATTCTGTCATCGTCAATCAGGTCAAGTGCGCCGATGCCGCTCCGGGCAAGAGCCTCCACGGCATAGCCGCCTACGCCGCCGATGCCGAATACTGCAACACGGCATTGTTTCAGAAACTGAACAGAATCTTTGCCGAATAAAAGTTCGCTTCTTGAAAACTGATTCAGCATAATTTTTTCTCCTCTCTGCCTTCGCCAGATTTTGTTCCGTGGTTTGTGATATTTTTATCATAATCATCCAGAAAATGATGATATTCACTCCCGATATGATAAGAAATCAGCGTTTTCAGATTGACATTCTCCACGCTCCGGAAGATATTCTTATCAATTGCCGGGTTGATTTTCCGCAGCTGCACAAGCAGTTCTTTTATTTCCTGCCGTTTGGAAGTACCGCCGCCGTTTTCATCTTTTTCATATTCTTCCGTAAAGCGGCAGGCGCATTGCAGAAAGTGCAAATGATGATACTCTTTCCATGCAATGATATCGCTTTCCCGGACAAGATACATCGGCCGGATCAGCTGCATTCCCTCGAAATTTTCGCTGTGGATTTTTGGCATCATCGTCTGCACCTGCGAACCGTACAGCATTCCCATCAGAATTGTTTCGATCACATCGTCAAAATGATGCCCCAGCGCGATTTTATTGCATCCCAGATTCTGCGCGGTCTTGTACAGATTGCCGCGGCGCATCCGGGCGCACAGATAGCAGGGGTTTCTGTCGATATGCACAACATAGTCAAAAATTCTGGCATCGAACACATGAACAGGAATTTCCAGCAGTTCGGCATTTTTTAAAATCTGCTGATGATTTTCCTCGTTATAGCCGGGATTCATGACAAGATATTCCACATCGAAAGGAAATTTGCTGTATCTTTGCAGGCGTTTCATACAAAGAGCCATCAGCATGGAATCTTTGCCGCCGGAAATACAGAC
>DFJS01000026.1:96199-126520 GCA_002373165.1 Ruminococcus sp. UBA3665 | reverse complement strand
TTTTCATCGAACTCACGTTAATTACTGTTCTGAATTTTGTGCAATCGATTCCGCATTTTCAGTCAGCGGGGAGGGTTGGGATGGTTACTATACCCCTGCTAAATAAAAAATTGGAATATTAAAAATATAGAAAGGGTACTGTACAAGCCTCCCAACCCTCCCTGACTGGTAAATTCTGATTGATCGCAGGAACACTTTTCTTAAATGGGAGTAAAATAAAAAACATCCCCCTCAGCAATTTTTGCCGAGGGGAATTTTTATTAAGCTTTTCTGTCAGCCGGAATGCACAGCATCGCGCATGGTAAAAATAACTTCCTGCATGAGTGCCGCCGCTGTCTGGTTTTTCAGAAGCTTTACGCCGATATAGGGCTTTCCTGTGCAGGAATAGAGAATTCTTCTGCCGTATTTCGCCGAAAGCGCGGCAATCTGTTCATTTTCCGGCATCTGGATATAGAATTGCAGAGTGCCGTTCCGCTGTGTGATTTCTGTCATGCCAAGCGTGGCCGCGGAATTTCTTAAAAGAGAAACTTTAATCAATCCCAGAATTGCCTTAGGCGGTTCGCCGTAACGGTCAATCAGTTCGTCAATCAGTTCACTTTCATCAGATTCATCCCGGACGGTTGCAATTTTGCGGTACATATCAATTCTGGAAGCATCACTCTGGATATAATCTTCCGGAATATAGGCTTCTATCTGAATATCGACAGTACAGTTGGAAATTTTTTTGATTTTTTCGCCTTTGACTTCGGCAATGGCTTCGTTCAGCATCTGCATATACATATCATAGCCGACAGTTTCCATATGACCGTGCTGCTGACCGCCTAGAATACTGCCTGCGCCGCGGATTTCCAGATCGCGCATTGCAATGCGGAATCCGGAGCCGAACTGGGTAAACTCGCGCATGGCTTCCAGACGTTTGGCGGCAATTTCGGTCAGGACTTTATCTCTCTTGAATAAGAAATAGGCATAAGCCCGGCGGTTGGAACGCCCCACACGTCCCCGGAGCTGATACAGCTGGCTTAATCCCAGCCTGTCGGAGTCTTCAATCAGCAATGTATTGACATTTGCTACATCTACGCCGGTTTCGATAATAGTCGTGCAGACAAGGATATCAATTTCGTTTTCGACAACACTCTGCCAGATATCAGACATTTCCTCTTCGGAGAGTCTGCCGTGTGCGACGGCGATTCTGGCATCCGGAAACATGCCCTGAATTCTGGCGGCGCAGTTCTGGATAGTATCAATTCTGTTATGAATATAATACACCTGACCGCCACGCTTGAGTTCTCTGGAAATGGCCTGCATGACAATGCCTTCCTGATATTCTGTCACATAAGTCTGCACGGGATATCTGTCCTGTGGCGGGTCGGCAAGGACAGACATATCTCTGATTCCGGACAGAGCCATGTTGAGTGTTCTGGGAATCGGCGTTGCAGAAAGTGTCAGAACATCAATCCCGGCAAAGATTTCTTTGAATTTTTCTTTATGCGCCACGCCGAAACGCTGTTCCTCATCAATGACCGCAAGGCCGAGCGCATGGAATTTCACATCTTTCTGAACGATTCTGTGTGTGCCGATGATGATATCAATCTTGCCTTTTTCCAGATCAGATAAGATTTTTTTCTGTTCTTTGGGACTCCGGAACCGGGACAGCATTTCAATTCTGACGGGCATCTGATCGAATCGCTGGAGTGCTGTCCGGTAATGCTGCAAGGCGAGCACGGTTGTCGGCGCAAGAATGGCACACTGCCGGTCGCTGAGTACGCATTTCATAGCGGCACGGAAAGCGACTTCTGTTTTTCCGAAGCCGACATCGCCGCACAGCAGCCGGTCCATCGGCCGGGGACGTTCCATATCGGCTTTGATTTCGCCGATGCTCTGGAGCTGGTCATCTGTTTCGGCATAAGGAAAGCGTTCTTCAAATCTATGCTGAATTTCATCATCCGGATAAAAAGCATAGCCCTGACTTTTTTCACGTTTGGCATAGAGTTTCATGAGTTCTTCGGCCATATCGCGGACAGCTTTCCTGACATTGCTGCAAGTTTTCTGCCACTGCGGAGAAGAAAGCCTGTTCAGTTTGACAGCATTCTCATCCTGTGCGCCGATGTAACGGGAAACAAGATCCAGCTGTGTGACGGGAACATATAATTTTTCAGTCCCGGCGTACTGAATTGTGATATAATCTTTGGCGATGCCTTCCATTTCCAGTTTATGAATTCCCAGAAAACGGCCGACTCCGTGCATGGTATGCACTACCAGATCGCCGGGGTGCAGGTCAGAAAGCGACTGAATTTCCATTCCGGCCTTATGTTTATGCCGGCGTTTCCGGGCACTGTGCATTTTTGTCTGGACAATCAGGGCAGTTTTGTTTTCCGGATAGGAAAAACCGCCGGAAATGCTTCTTGCCGTCACCAGCACTGCGCCGGGCGGACAGAGATCCTCTTCCTGTGCAATACAGCAGCGTATGCCGCTTTCCTGCAAATCATTGACCAGAATCGGGAGCGTTTTTTCGCTTCCCACTGCAAGAATCACTCTGTAATGATGAGAAGTATATTCCTGCAAATCTTCCAGCAGCTGCCGGATTTCTCCGCCCCATGCGGCATTCTGCATGGTTTCCATGCTGATGATTTTCCGGAAGGCGATTCTTTCACTGCCTTGCAGAAAACGGCTGAGATATACGCTGTTTCTTCCGGCAATGCGCGACTGAAAATCAGAAAATTCCAGAATACAGTCATCCAGATTCCGGAACAGAATGCCCTGTTCGTAGAGCATCTGCAAATCTTCTTTGCGCTGTGCAGAAAGTGCCTGCACATGCTTGTGAACATCCGGATATTCGCTGAAAAGAATCAGTCCGGAAAGATAATCTGATAAATAAAAAGCTTTTGCATAAATCAGGGAATAATATTTATCCGTATTGATTAACGGAAGTCCGGCTTCGAGCCTGTCGAGATCATGATTCAAATTTGCCTGAATCAGATCTTTATATCTTCCGCGAATACCGGAAGAAAGTGCTTTTATTTTTTCTTTCAGCACTTCGGGGAGATATAATAATTCCGATGCCGGAGAGACGGAAAATTCTGTAACAGTATCCGTTCTTCTCTGGGAATCAGGATCGAAATAGGCCATCAGGTCAATTTCGTCGCCCCACAGTTCCATTCTGACGGGCTGTGCCATCTGGACAGGGAAGATATCCATAATTGCGCCGCGCACAGCGAACTGTCCTTTGCCTTCTACCGTTTCACAGCGGACGTACCCGGCCTGAAGAAGCTGCTGGGTAAAAGATTTCAGGTCTACAGAATCGCCCTGTTTCAGCACAAAGTGCGATTGTTTCAGCATATCCGGGGGAATGGTGGGCTGCAAGGCGGCTTCGATTCCGGCGGCAACGATTTTTATCTTCTGTTCACAGACAGCATTCAGCACATCAAGCCGCTGATGTTCATATTCTTCCGATTTGCTCTCGGCAGAAGTAAACAGCATTTCTTTTGCCGGGTAATGCAGTGCGACAGTTTCTCCGGCCATGGCGTTGAGATCTGCACAGAGTTTGACAGCTTCGGCTTCGGAACCTGTCAGCAGCAGGATTGCAGTCTGACTGTTTTTGGCAGCTGTCAGTGCAAGCTGTGCCTTATGAATCAGCGACAGCCCCGTGACACAGACGGGAGTTTCTCCTGTGCGGAGAGCTTCGGACAGACGTTTCCAGTCGGATAATTCTTCAAACGTATCAGTAAAAAAATTCATAGCGAAACAGCTCCTGTCAGGCGTTATATAAATTCATAGCTTGCTCGGTCTTGTCATTGACCAGCAGTTTCAGAGCTTCGCAGGCATTGGCGCAGGAAGTCTGCATGGCTTCGAGTTCCTGTTCTGTGAATTTGCTGAGTACCCAGTCAGCAAGATTCATATTTTTATTAGGCTTCTGTCCCACGCCAAGCTTGATTCTGGCAAAGTCTTCCGAACCTGTCAGTTCGATAATGCTCTTGATGCCGTTATGACCTCCGGCAGAGCCTTTCCGGCGGATTCTTAATTTTCCGGGTGCAAGAGAAATATCATCGAATATAATAATTACATGCGAAATATCAATTTTATAGAACTGCATTGCCTGCACCAGAGCTTCGCCGCTGTTGTTCATGTAAGTCTGCGGCTTGAGGAGCAGACAGCGTCTGCCCTCCAGCGTGAGGTCTGCACAGTAAGATTTGAATTTCATACGATTGATTTCTGTATTTTCTTTTTTTGCCAGATAATCCATTGTCATGAATCCGGCATTATGACGGGTTTTTTCATAAACAAGTCCGGGATTGCCCAGTCCGGCGATAATCCATTCCGGTTTTCCGGCAGGTTTTCTTTCCTGCTCCAGCTGTGCAAAGATATCCATAATTCCCATGATAAAAAATCTCCTTTCAGGCATAACAGATTCAGACGGTACCTGCTGGGGGCACCGTCTTTTTTTTAATTATACCATGCCGATGAAAAAAATGCAAGTGTTTCGGCAAAAGTTTTCTGATTTCGGCAAAATCCGGCATCAGTGCACAAATCCCAGAATAAAAGGCAGAATCTGTTTATAGCTGACGGCAAGATTCATGTTTTCGCCCCGGATGATATGCGCCGTATTAATGCCGATGACATCGCCGTAAGTATTCAGCAGTGCGCCGCCGCAGCTGCCGTCGGAAACGGCGGCTGTAAACTGAATCATTTCCTGATGATCCATTTTCCGGAATCCGGAAATAATGCCGTCAGATACAGAATTGAATAATCCCATCGGACTGCCGATGGCAATAATCTTCTGACCCCGGACAAGTTCCGTTCTGCCGTCAAAAATCCGGAGCGGCTCCAGTGTTTTGTCAATCTTGATAACGGCCAGGTCGAACTGGGTATGATATTTGACAATCTGGTAAGAAGGATAGACCTGTTCGTCATTTTCCAGCCGGACGGCATATACGCGGCCGTCGCCGACAACATGCAGATTTGTCAGAATATAGCCGTCCCGGCTGATGGCAATGCCGGAACCGGAACCGTTGAAATTTCCGTCTTCACCGAAAACGCCGATCATAACAACAGATTTTGCAAGTTTTGCCAGAGCTTCATAGCTTAATTCCGTGCGCTGACGGTTTCGGCCGGGATGAATTGTATTGAGTTTCTGCGGTGCCGGCTTCTGCGGCGCGGCCTTCGGCTTCTGATACGCCGGGATGATGATGCTTCCCGGCTGACCTGCCGGAAAGCATTCCGACTGTTTCAGCAGAACAGGAGAAATCTGCAAATCCCCCTCCGGCAGAAGCAGCATCACGTCAAAGCCTTTTAAATATGCCAGACAGCAGAATAAATATTCTTTATAGCCGATTTTTCCGGAGCAGACTAATTTTTTTCTGCCGGGCTGTTTTAACTTCGGCAGAAGAACGTTATCATACCAGAATAAAACAGAAACAAGCAGATTTTTTTCAATTGTCGGATTTACTGTGCCGACACTCCTGTGATATAAATCCAGCATTTTCTGCACTTCCGGGTCTTGCTGGAATACAGGCACTCCGGCAAGGTACTGCTGAATTTTTTTCTGATCTGCCAGAGTTTCAAACTGACAGATTCTCAGATAACTGCTGTTTTCTGAAAAAACAGAATCCAGATGCTGAATTTTCTGCAAATAATTTTCCGAAATGCCGATGATTCTGTAAAAGCAGGCATTTCCCTGATGTGTTTCAAAATCCTGAAAATATGGCATATTTTTCGCCCCCGATTTTTTTTATTTATTATAGCATATTCTGACAGAAAAGTCAATTAAGCAAAAAAGCCCACAAAACTTGTTTTCACCGGCTGCCGCAGACAAAACGCTGTTTTTTCTCAGTATCAGTCTTGTATTTTTTTTGATCTGTCAATCAGAAAATATTCAGGATAATCGGCAGGTTTTATGAAAAATGCTTGACTTTTCACCGGCAATATGCTAAAATAAAGATATTAACTGCGCTTTAATTTTTTACTGGAGGTATTTTTATATGAAATTTTCCGACGGCTTATGGCTTAACAAAAAAGGCTATCAGGTGTATTATGCTACACAGGCCTATGAAGTCACACACACTCAAAACGCAGTCACGGTCTTTGCGACAACCAATGCGATCTATAACCGGGCAATGACGCTGGGGGGCGTTACGCTCGAAATTACTTATACAGCAGTTGCAGATGATACAATCAAAGTGCATATTGTACATCATAAGGGCACTGTAAAAAATCAGCCGAAATTTGAACTCTGCGAACCCGACGGCTATCAGGCCGAAATTCTGGAAACAGATGATTTTGTCGAAATGACTGTCGGAAAAACCAAAGTCAGAATCAAAAAAGCGTTTGACTGGGATGTGGAATTCTCCTATGCCGGAAAGAGACTAACCGGCGGCGCATGGCGTTCTACAAGCTATATCGAGGAAAATCAGTTCCGCGCCGCGGCACGGGTTGCTGTACAGGCAGATGACCAGTTCTTCAATGAACCCGCCGATGCCAGAAATACTTATATTAGAGAACAGCTGCTGCTCGATGTAGGCGAATGTATTTACGGATTCGGCGAAAAATTTACAACGTTTGTCAAAAACGGCCAGAATGTAGAAATCTGGAACGCCGACGGCGGCACCTGTTCCGAACAAAGCTATAAATCTATCCCGTTTTATCTTTCTTCCAAAGGATACGGCGTGCTGGTAAACAGTTCCGGAAAAGTGTCCTATGAAGTCGCTTCGGATACTGTTTCAAAAGTTTCAATGACTCTGCCCGGAGAAGAACTGGAATATTATTTCTTCGGCGGCGAAAATCTGGAACAGGTACTGGTAAAATATACTGACCTGACAGGAAAGCCTGCGCTCCCTCCGGCCAATACGTTCGGATTATGGCTTTCTACTTCGTTTACAACAGATTATAATGAAGAAACTGTCAGCGAATTTATTGACGGCATGTTCCAGCGTGATATTCCCCTGCAAATGTTCCATTTCGACTGCTTCTGGATGAAAGGCTACGAATGGACAAATTTCGAGTGGGATACAAATAATTTCCCGGATCCTCCGGCTATGCTGAAACGTCTGCACGAAAAAGGCCTTGGCACCTGCTGCTGGATTAATCCGTATATTTCACAGCGTTCCGGACTGTTCGACGAAGGCGCAGAAAAAGGCTATTTTATTCATAATACTGACGGCAGCATTTTCCAGACAGATCTCTGGCAGCCCTCTATGGCAATTGTCGATTTCACCAATCCGGATGCCTGCAAATGGTTCTCTGAAAAACTGACCGAAATCCTCAAAACCGGAGTCGATGCCATCAAGACCGATTTCGGCGAAAGAATTCCTGTCAATGTAATATATTATGATCATTCTGATCCGATTGCAATGCATAATTATTATACTTATCTTTATAACAAAGTTGTCTTCGAGACACTGGAAGCCTATACAGGAAAAAATAAAGCCTGCCTGTTCGCCAGAAGCGCAACTGTCGGCGGCCAGAAATTCCCTGTCCACTGGGGCGGCGACTGTTCGGCAGAATATACCTCCATTGCAGAAACACTCCGCGGCGGCCTGAGTCTCTGTGCTTCCGGATTCGGATTTTTCTCTCATGATATCGGCGGCTTTGAACAGACTGCCTCGGCAGATGTCTATAAACGCTGGTGTGCGTTCGGCCTGATGTCCAGCCATTCCAGACTGCACGGTTCTACTTCTTACAGAGTGCCGTGGGCTTATGAAGAAGATACGCCCGATCATCCCGAAAATGCCTGTGCAGTTCTGCGCTTCTTCACAAAGCTGAAAGGCAGACTGATGCCGTATCTGTTCAGTCAGGCAGTCAAGACACATGAAACAGGCATTCCTATGATGAGAGCCATGGTTCTTTCCTATGCCGATGACCCGGCTGTGCCGTATCTGGATAAACAGTACATGCTCGGCGACAATCTGCTCTGCGCTCCTGTCATGAATGCTGCCGGTACTGCCGATGTCTATCTGCCGGCCGGAACATGGACGGATATCATCACAGGAGAAACTTACGAGGGCGGCCGCTATGTTCACAGAGTATGCAGTTTCCTCGAAATGCCCGTGCTGGCAAAGCCGAATTCTATCATTGTTTACGGCAATTTCCAGAAAAACAGCGTCTATGATTATGTGCAGAATGCCGAAGCTGTCATCTATCATCTGGAAGACGGCTGCACGGCCGAAACAAAAATCTATAACAGCAATGCCGAACTGGAATTGACTCTCACTGCCGCAAGAAACGGCGATTCTGTCAAAGTGACGGCATCCGGAACAGATAAAACATTCAAAGTAACTCTGTTCGGCGGAACATCCGTCACAATGGGCGGCGGCGTGACCGAAGCGGTTTTATAAATTCCGGAATTTTTAACCGTCCGGCAGAAAGGAGTTGCTAGTATGGCAAAAGATGAAATTGAATATATCTGGCGGGACAGAAAACGCACATTTCTGGGCTTGCCCTGGTCATTTACAGTTTACTATCTGACAGAAGATAAGCTGATCTGCCGGACTGGTTTTCTGAATATTACAGAAGACGAAATTGATTTGTACAAAATCACAGACAAGCGGCTGAAACAGTCGTTCGGTCAGCGGCTTGTCAGCTGCGGAACAGTACACATTTGCAGCAGGGATGTCAGCCTTCCGGAATTTGATATGTCTGTCAAGCATCCCCGTGAAGTCATGAACCTTCTGGATAAATATGTTAATCAGGCGCGTGATAAATACGGCACCCGCGGCCGCGATTTCTATGGTGCGCCGCATCATCATCATGATCCGGATGAGGAGGACGAAATACAGGATGATAATCAGGATTATGACTGAACAAAAGCCTTCACAGATCAGATTATATAATATTCTGTTTCCGGTCTGGATGCTCCTCTGGGTTCCGGGCTGGTGGTGGCTGCTGCTGATTCCGGGGAATTTCCTGATTGATTTTTGGATACTGCGGACTTGTTTCCGGAAGAGAAATCTTCCGGAAATCAGTTCACTGCTGAAAAATTGTGCATGGAAAACCTGTCTGCTGGGATTTCTCTGTGATTTTATCGGGAGTATAGTTCTTCTGGCGGTATTTTCCGGGATTTCTATGCTTGCAGAACTGATTCATGACCGCGGAAATCCGGAATTCGGAAATATGCTTTCCGGCTGGGCAGGTTCTGCCATGCTGGGACAGTGGAACAATCCGCTGATTCTGATCACATTTGCCGGTATTGCATTGTCCGCATATCTGATTTTCATCTTCAACCGGAACATGCTCCGGAAACATCCGGATATCGGCGCGGAAAACGCAGACTATACGGCAAAACGGCTCGCACTGATGACAGCTCCCTATTTGTTTTTACTTCCGCTTTATTAAAGATTAGCAAGAAAACCCCCGCTTCTAAAGCGGGGGATGAATTGCGTCCCACCTGCTTGACAAATGCTGAAAAATATGGTATACTAAAATTGCATCTTGACAACGGTAAAAATATCCGGTTGTGCTGACCAATCATTCAGCACGTAAAATTTTTAGTGTCAGTTAGACTTTCTGAAAAAAAGTAGTCAGGATAACTAACAAAAATTACTAAAAAGTAGCGGTGTAGGCTTTAAAGCCTTATCCAGTAGTGGCGGATGTGTTCCCGCCTGTAAGAATAAGGGCTTACGTCAAACTTCTTACGAAGCCCCCACCTCTTTAGGTGGGGGAGAGTTCACTTTGAATAGAAAGGAATTATCCGCATGAATGTAACTGCATTTCCCCCGAAAGGGGCCGGCCTGGAAAGCCTTGTAACTGAAACAAAATCCTGCTGGGAACTTCTTCGTGAGGAAAAACGTCCTGTTTTTATCTATGGCATGGGTGACGGTGCAGTGAAAATCATGTCCGTGTTCCGTCAGTACGGAATTCCCGTTGCCGGAATCTTTGCAAGTGATGAATTTGTCCGGGGGCATTCGTTTGCCGGATTCAAAGTACATAAGCTTTCCGAAATCGAGGAAAGCGTGGAGCATTTTGTGATAGTCCTTGCCTTTGGGGCAAATTATCAGGAACTGATTCAGTATATCCGCAAACTCTCCCACAAGCATACGCTCTATGCGCCGGATGTGCCTGTCATCGGCACAGGCCTGTTTACATACAGGTATTTTCTGGAACATTTGCAGGAATTCAATCAGGTTTACAGAATGCTGGCCGATGCCGAATCCCGGCGTGTATATCTGAACGTGATTCAGTATAAAATCAGCGGCAATATCCGTTATCTGGAGACGATTTCTGCACAGCCGGAACAGATTTTCCGGACGATTCTTAAACCTTCCCGGAACGAAACATTTGTTGATCTGGGTGCTTATAACGGCGATACCATCCGGGAACTGCTGAATTATACCAACCGGAAATATTATCTGATTCATGCAGTTGAACCAGATCGAAGAAATTTCAGAAAACTGGAACAGTATATTGCAGACAATAATCTGAAACATATCCGGGCACATCACTGTGTCGTATGGTGCAAGGATACGGAACTGCCGTTCGGCTCGAAATCCGGCAGACAGTCCGCCCTCACGCCGGACGGAGATCCCATTCCGGCAGTCAGTGTAGACAGCCTGCTGAAAGGCCAGCCGGTTTCTATGCTGAAAATGGATGTGGAAGGCTTCGAGCGTGAAGCCCTCTGGGGTGCGGCCAGGAGCATTTATCATTACAGTCCGAAACTCTGTGTATCGATTTATCACAGAAATCAGGATATGTTTGAACTTCCGCTTCTGATCAGACAGATGAACCCGAATTATAAATTCTACATCCGGCACAGGTTATATATTCCGGCATGGGACTTGAATTTATATGCCGTTCCTGAAAAAGAGGGTGCTTTATAATATTCAAATTCCCGAAAAAATAAATTTTAAAATGATAATTTTTAAAATTATGCAAAACGCTGTATTCTACAGCGTTTTTTATTTGAAAAGCTGTGTAGTATGCCAAAGCAAGCCGACTTGATTTTTTTTCCCGTTTATGCTATAATATAAATAACTATAATTTTAAGCAAGGACTGATGAACATGAATTATACCGAAGCCAAAGCAAAATTAGATGCCTGCGGTCAGGCACATCTGCTCAGATTCTATGATTCTCTTTCTGATACAGAACAGTATGAACTGCTGCAACAGATTGATGCACTGGATACCCGTCTGCTCGATGTGTTCGCGGCGTATCAGGGCGAAGGCGATGCCAAAAGAGGAAAACTCGAACCCCTCGGCGCACTGACTCTGGAAGAAATTGCAGATAATAAAAATAAATTTGAAGCCGCCGGACTGGATGCCATCCGTCAGGGAAAAGTCGGTGCAGTCCTGCTGGCCGGAGGCATGGGAACCCGTCTGGGGTTCGATAAGCCTAAAGGTATGTATAACATCGGCCTGACCCGTCAGCTTTCTATTTTTGAATGCCTGATTCATAATCTGATGGAAGTTGTGGACAAGGCCGGCGCATTTGTGCCGCTGTTTATCATGACAAGCGAAAAAAATGACGAGGATACCAGGGATTTCTTTGAAGAAAATAAATATTTCGGCTATAACCCCGAATATGTGCATTTCTTCATTCAGGAAATGGCCCCGGCAGTCAGCCCGGAAGGCAAAATCCTGCTGGAAGAAAAAGGAAGAATTGCTGTTTCTCCCAACGGCAACGGCGGCTGGTTCACATCGCTGGTCAAGGCCGGCTATCTGGGACTGCTCCAGCGCGAAGGCATTGAATGGCTGAATATTTTTGCAGTCGATAACGTGCTGCAAAGAATCGCTGACCCGTGCTTTATCGGAGCAACTGTGCTTTCCGGCTGCGAATCCGGCAGCAAAGTCGTCAGCAAGGCCGACCCTCAGGAACGTGTCGGTGTCCTCTGCCTGGAAGACGGCAAACCGTCTATTGTGGAATATTACGAAATGACAGAAGAAATGATCCGCAGCCGCGAAGCTGACGGCAGACTTTCCTATAATTACGGCGTTATCCTGAATTATCTGTTCCGGACAGATAAACTGACCGAACTGATGAATAATCAGCTTCAGGTACATGTTGTCAATAAAAAAGTACCCTATCTTGACGAAAACGGCACTCTGATCAAGCCGGAAAAACCCAATGCTTATAAATTTGAAACGCTGGTGCTGGATATGATTCATTTGCAGGCAAGCTGCCTTTCTTATGAAGTAGACAGAACGAAAGAATTCGCTCCTGTCAAGAACCCGGATGGTGTAGATTCCGTTGTTTCTGCCCGCGAACTGCTTCAGCGCAACGGCGTTGCACTGTAACGGAGGCAGATTATGAAAATTACAAGAGCGGCTGTCAAAGATATCCCCAATATCAATCGTCTTCTGCATCAGGTGCTTTCTGTGCACCACAGCGGCAGACCGGATTTGTTTAAGGCAAACTGCAAAAAATATACCAATCCGGAGCTGAAAGCAATCCTGAAAGACGATTCCCGGCCTGTATTTGTCGCTTTTGATGATGCCGGAAATCTGGTGGGATATGTATTCTGTGTACTGAAAATCTACCAGAATGATAATATCAATACGGACAGAAAAACGCTCTATATTGATGATTTGTGTGTGGAAGCCCTGATGCGGGGCAAGCATATCGGCAGCGAACTGTATCAGTATGTACTGAATTATGCCCGGAGCATCGGCTGTTATAACGTGACGCTGAATGTATGGTCATGCAATCCGGATGCTGCGGCATTCTATCAGGCAATGGGCATGACCCCCTATAAAATCGGCATGGAAACAATTTTATAAGCAGCTGCAAAATCCTCTGTCGTGCGGCAGAGGATTTTTTAGCATAAAATAATACAGTCCGGAACTTGCCTTCCGGACTGTATTGGTTAGTGAGGGAGATTATGAAAATGACCATGCATCAAAAGTGATATCGCCGCTGAACAGGAAGTACAGATCAGATGTGCCGCTGGGTGCATTGATTACGGGCACTGTGATTTCTGTCATGCCGCCTGCCGGAATTTCGGCATAAGCAACTGCCGAACCGGTCAGCCCGGCTGCGACTTTGATTGCTGCGCCGCTCTTGGAGGATGCTTTCACAGTCAGTGTTTTTGCGCCTTTGGAGAAATCCGCGCCGGAAACTTTCAGCCAGCTGCCCTTTGTGCCGGATACTGCCGTGTCACCTAAACCGGATACGGAAATATCTTTGGACTGGTTTGACATCATTTCTGCCTGATTTGTCTGGTAAGGATTGAGTTTGTTCAGCTGTGCAATACCTGTCATCGTACCGGTTACAGCATTGATTTTATCGCCGTTCATAGTAATCTGATCTACCTGCGGGCTTCTGTAATTGCCGTCGATGCCCATAGCCTTTTCTACAGGACGGGAATGATAAAACAGATATAATTTTCCGTTCAGTTCCACAATGGAATGATGATTATTGCCGGTCATGCCGGGGAAGAAATTGCCCTGATTCTTGAAGACTTCGCCGCCGTAGGTGTACGGGCCAAGAGGATTGTCAGCTACCATGTATTCAATGCCGGCTGTGGAAAGTCCGTACTGATTGCCGCCTGTATTCCAGTTGGAGCAGTAAGTATAATAATACTTGTTACCGATTCTGTTAATGCCGGAATCTTCAAATACATAAGGGGCATTGATTGTCACAGGTGTGCCGTCCAGATGAAGCATATCGTCTGTAAGCTTGACAACTCTGGTTGTGGAAGGCATTGCTGTCTTTCCGTCCGGAACGCCGCCGCCGAATGCCAGATAACCTGTGCCGTCTTTATCGACGAATACTGCCGGGTCAAACAGCCACGGAATATCTCCGCAGTTCGGAACAGCTCTTGTTACCAGAGGGCCGCCAAGCGGATCAGACCACGGGCCTGTAGGAGAATCTGCTGTCAGAACACATACGCCGTTGCCGCCGTTGCAGAAATACAGGAAGAATTTTTCTTTTCCGTTGATGGTCTTGTGTGCGGCGCAGGGTGCCCAGGAATTGTTGGCGAATTTTGCAATGCCGTTTGCACCGGCTACAGGAATTGCACCATGGTCTGTCCAGTTAACCATATCGTCAGAAGAAATGCAGTTGATCTGATTTACCAGTCCATAACCGTTTTCCTTTACCTGACCGTTGGAATCATATTCGATAACATCGTTTGTCATGTAGACGTAAACACGGCCGTTATATTCCATGACACCGGGGTCGGCACCGAAACGCTGTGTATAAAGCGGATTGTTTTCGCCTTCTTTTTTATAGCTTGCTGTGGGATTCACAGAAGCGAACAGCTGTTCCATTCTGGCAGTATCTACCTGAACTGCCGGTTTTTCCACGATAGTGAAGACTTTGATTCTGCCGTGCAGATAATCCTGAATCTGTTTGATATCAGCAGCATCGACAGTGCCATTTTCATCGACATCGGCGGCCTTATTGTAAGTACCGGATGCAGCGGCTTTTTTAGCGGCAAGCAGATCGAAGATATTAATCCTGTTATCGCCGTTGACATCGGCTTTCTGGTTGTTATTTTCGGGCTGCTGCTGCGGTTCAGTCGGAACTTCTACCGGGTCGGGGCCTTTGATGCCAGTGCCGGCAACTGCGCCGATAACTTCATCAATATAGAAATTATTAGTAGTTTCGGCAGTTTCTACATAGAGCTGCATGTTGGAAGCATCAGCCGGGATTTTATAATTAGTATTCGAGAGCTGAACCCATTCGCCTTTGATTCCTGTTGCTTCTGCGATGGTGCTGTATTGTGTATCGCCGTTTCCGTCGGTATACTGGAGTTTCAGATAGAACTGATCTGTTGCATCGCCGTCGAAGTAGCTGACAATTGCACTGAAACTGTATTCATTGCCGGGAACAAAAGCTTTGGGATTCAGTGTTTTATATGCGCCGTTCCAGGCGGCGGTTCTGTTTTCGACCAGAAGGGATTCACTGCCGACAAAAGCAGTTCTGCCGCTGGTGAGGATATCGGCTGCGCCGCGGCCGCTCCAGTCGCAGAGGTCACCCTCAAATCCGTCATCGAAATACCAGCCGTACTGATTCGGTTCAACAGGCTTGACTTCTACGGTTGTACTGCCGTCTACTTCCATGCCCATCAGAGTATTATAAGCAAGTTTCGGATTATTATTCTTGTCATAGAGGAGCGCATCAGAACCGGCTTTCAGCCAGGAGTTGGCATCGTTAGGACCCCAGATGCAGACAGCAGTCACACGGCCGTCAGATTTCGGATTCTTGTTCCAGTCCATAGCGGCCTGGAAGATAGCCTTATATTTATCTGCCTGGTCTTGCAGGCTGTATTTTCCGCTTTCGAGGGAAATATCAAGTTCTGTTACCTGCACGTCACAGCCAATAGAAAGATATTTATACATTGCTTCGATATAAGAATCTGTTCCGGCAAATCCGGTAGCGTTGGCAGGTACATGAGACTGCATTCCCACGCCGTCGAGCAGACCTTTCTGATAGAGGGATTTGCACATGTTATAGATAGCATCTCTCTTGTGATCCCAGTATTCGTTATAGTCATTATAATACAGGTCGCATCCGGCAGGAGCATATTTTCTGGCATAAGTGAATGCCTGTTCTACAAAGCTGTTATCGCCGTAAACCTGTACCCATGCAGATTTGCCGCCTTCGACGTTGTTGTCGCCGGGTTCTCTGGAGCCGCCGTTGTTGGCCGTTCTCTGCTGATTATCAGAAATGCATTCGTTGCAGACATCGTAAGCATACAGATCAAGATTCGGATACTGCTGTTTGATTGCGCCGAACATGTTCTTGATATAGCTTTCCATACGGGCATTCATGGTATTCTTGTCTACCCAGTTTCCGTAATCGCTGAAATCTGTCTTGAAGAACCAGCCCGGAGTCTGGCTGTGCCATACAAATGTATGACCTCTCATGGAAATGCCGTTCTGCGAGCAGAAATCCATGATTGCTGCTGCACTGTTCAGAGATACGCCGATATTGGTACCGCTGCACTGTGCTCTGTTGAGAGTGGCATCCGGTTTCATTTCGTTTTCGCATTCCACGCTGCTGCAATCTTTCAGAATATTGGCTGTGATAGCAGAATTCTGTACAGTTCCGCCGTTGAGGATGTTGCCGACTTTGAAATAGCCTCCGAATTTATCTTTCAGACCGGCTTCGGCAGCCTTGGCAGTCAGGCCTTTGTGATCTTTGGAAGTAATTCTGACATCATCGAAAGAAAAATCATTGGTACTGTCAGTAGTAATTGTCAGTTTAAATTCATAGCTGGAATCCGGAGCGGTATCATCAGCAGAAAGTTCAATCCATTCGCCGCCGGCGGAAGATTTTACAGCAAGTTCTTTTACAGTTTCGTTTCCTGTTTCCTGGTCGATGCACAGCAGTGACAGACGGAATGTTTCGGCTGTTTTGCTGAATACCTGCACGGAATAATGATATTTTACTCCGCCGTACAGATAGAAGCCCTTAGAAGAGCTTGCGCCGTCCTGAGCAGAAGCACGTCCGGTTACGAGCATACCTCTGGAAGCCTGATAGCCCTGATTTTCGGCAGCCGTCAGCTGAACAGTATCGCCTTCGCCGTACCAGCCGCCATAGCTGATTTCAAAGTCATTGGAAACGACTTCTTCTGCCGAGGCGTTCTGTGTAAATTCGGGCATAAATGCCAGAGTTCCGGTGCAGCAGAGCAGAGCAGTCATGCCGGCCATTAATTTTTTAAAATTCATAAATAACCCTCCTGTAATCAGAAATAAAATCCGTAAACAAATTCTTCATAAATTATACATATTATATCTCATTATGTAAGCAATTGCAACTCATTTTTTGCAGATTGAGTGGACAAAATGCATGATTTTTTAGTGACTGAAAAGAAGTCAGCCGGTTACTGTTGCAGAATGGCTGACTTCTCCGCAGTACAAAGATTATGATAAAGAAGTCACCAGAGAAAACATAAATGAAGCTCCCTGTACACTTTCAGTATAGCAGAACATAGATAAAAAGAATATTATTTTTTTGACAAAAGTAGTAAAATTATGACTGAAATCCAAAAAAGAGAGCGTTTCCGGAGAAACACTCTCTTAAAAGCTGTTCAAACGCTTAACAGTATCAATTCAGGGCATTCAGCAGTTCCTGCCCGTAGACATCCGCAAAAATTTCTTTGACATTGGATGTGGCATCCTGAAAAGGCTTTAAATCAGGATAGACAATTTCCATTCCGGCTTCTTCCAGACGCTTTACCATATCGGTTGTTTCGTTTTTAATCAGAATCCGGTTTTGACTTCCGGCGATTTCTGCCGCGGCTGAAATCACTTCCTGATATTCCGTTGTCAGGCTGTCCCATACGTCCTGACGGATTGTGAACGGCATGGCATCATAGCTGTGATTCGTTACAGAAAGATATTTCTGTACTTCGTAGAGCTGATTGTTATAAATAACAGGAATCGGATTTTCCTGTGCATCGAATGTACCGTCTGCAAGAGCATCTTTCAGCTGGGCGAACGGATAACTCTGCGGATTGGCCGACAGAGCCTTCATTGTTTCGATGACAATCTGATTTTCCGGAGTGCGGATGTTCAGACCGTTCATATCCTGCACAGTATTGACTGCACCGATTTTTTCAGAAGTCGTCACACAGCGGAATCCGTTGTCAAAATAAGAAAGCACATGAATATTATGACTTTCCAGATCTTTATTGACTTCCTGCATGACAGAACTATCTACAAATTCCCATGCCGATTCAAAATCTTCAAACAGGAACGGCAGAGCAGAAATGCCGATTCTGGGAGCATAGGCGGCATAATTTCCCGCGCTGGAGACGGTCATATCCACCTGGCCTGTTGTCATTTTTTCAATTAATTCGGCATCACTGCCAAGTTCTCCGGAAGGATGCAGTTCTACCAGAATATTGCCGTTTGTCTGTTCTTCGACGATAGTCTGAAAGATTTCCAGTGCAGTGCCTCTGGGATCATCCGGAGCAGTGGAATATCCTGCCTGAAGCGTAAGGGGATAGGAAATGGCAATGGGTGCAGTTTTTGGCTGATTGTCCGATTCAGAAGCAGACTGACAGCCTGTCATCAGAAGCGCACATGCAGCGGCAGTTAAAATTGAAGCGTATGTTCTCATAAATTTTCCTCCGTTTTGGAACATAAGTTCCGGTTTTAATATTTTAAGCATTGCCTCAGAACAGCGCATTTTCATAAGGCAAGGCTTTTTATCAAGATAAATATTTTTATCATCCGCCTGTAACCAGATAAGCGATGACAGGAATGATAAAAAAATAGAAAACAGGGAAAAACAGAAAAAGAAATAATTCTCCTCTGCCGGGCAGATCTTCTTTCAGCATAGCGTTCGGCATGACATTTTCCGGCATGATGATGATTTTAACATTCTTTTTATGACGATATCGGGCAGCTCTGAAATTGGAAGTTTCAATTTGAAACATTCTGCCGTCATCCGTCAGGACGGAAAGCTGATAATAAGTTTTCCGGCCGAATTGATAATTTGAAAATTCTGTTACCAGTCCGGTTAATTTTTCATGATTCTTCTGTGAATAATCATATGTCTGAAGGCAGTGACTCATACCCAGCAAAGTAATCTGAAGAATCCCATTGATACCAAACAGGAGATCAGAATCCAGTTTCAGTAATCTGAATAAGATCAATGCCAGCAGTGTAACAGCCTGGAGTATGACAAAAGCAATCCAAAGAAAATCTGTCGTTTTATCTTTTTTCATATCAGTGTTCTAATAATAATCTTTCATCGCAGTATTCGCAGGTGAGTGTTGTGCCTTCACCTGTGAAGCTCTTGGGAAGATAATATTCATAATTTTCCTTGTTTTCGGGACAAGCAACACATTTCGGATTCCTGCACGCGATGCCCTTATGTGTGCGGCCGTATAACAGTTGTGTTCTGGCCGGACTCTGGAGCATGGTCAGAATCAGCGACATGCGGACATACATGCCGTATTTCGCCTGTTTGAAATAGAGTGCTCTGGGGTCATCATCAACAGCAACTTCGATTTCGTCCACACGCGGCAGAGGATGAAGCACAATCATATCCGGCTTGGCAAGTTTCATTTTCTGCGTTGTCAGAATATAAGTATCTTTCTGGGCTTCGTATTCTTCCGGAGAAGCAAAGCGTTCGCGCTGGATTCGTGTCATGTAGAGCACATCCAGTTTCGGAAGAGCTTCTTCCAGACTTTGGGTTTCCTCGAATGTGCCGCCGTGTGCCCGGATTGTATCTTTGATATAAGAAGGCATTTTGAGTTCTTTTGTCGAAATCATAATAAAATGATTTTTTTCATAACAGCTCATTGCCTTGCAGAGAGAATGCACTGTCCGTCCGTTGAGAAGATCGCCGCATACCCCGATTGTCAGGCCGGAAAGAGTCTTTTTTTCAGATTTGAGTGTCAGCAGATCCGTGAGAGTCTGTGTCGGGTGCAGATGGCCGCCGTCGCCTGCATTGATGACAGGACAATCTGCTGTGAGAGCTGCTGCTTTTGCCGCGCCGACAGTGGGATGACGGATGACAAGTACATCAGAATAGCCGCTGATGATTTTTGTCGTATCTTTAAGATTTTCGCCTTTGGCAACAGAAGAAGTCTGCGGATTGTCAAACCCGATGATCGTTCCTCCCAGCCGGAGCATAGCTGTCTGAAAAGACATCTGTGTTCTGGTAGAGGGTTCATAGAACAGAGTTCCCATAATTTTTCCGTTGCAGCTGTTCGCATACAGGAACGGGCGGTTCATGATATCTTCGGCCTGTGTCAGCAGACCGTTCCACCATGTTACGGGATAGTCATTAAGGTCAATCAGATGCGGATAAGCAGAAATCATAAAAATACCTCCAGTTTTTATTTTGCATTATGCATGAAAATTCCGGCCGTATTCCGGAAAGCCGCCCATCAGCTGAATACATGCCAGCATCAGAACCGCAGACAGAATTACAGTAAGAATTCTCCATAATTTGCGTTTTTCTCTTAGTCTGAGAAACAGAACTGCATTTGACGGCACGGCCAGAGCCAGCCAGATCAGCAGTTCGATACAGCCCATCATGACAGAAATATCCTTTTCACTGCCAAGGTCATAGCCGTATCCTTTGGCGTGGCCGGTAATATCCATCCAGATCCACGCCAGACAGAACGGAAATGTAAATGCTGTCAGTTCAGCCCAAAGGAAATTCAGCCAGAACAGAATTTTCTGTTTCATGATGTGCGCCCTTCCGGAAATAGTTCATTCCAGCAGTAAGAAATTTCTTTTGCCGAAATCAGCAGAACGCATTCCCGCCGGAACGGATGCTTGTCAAAATGCAGTTCGCACCGGAACAGAACAGAATCCGTATCAATGCCCTGATAAGTATACAGAAATTCCAGCTGTTTTTCCTGACAGATCTGTTTCATGAATTCTTTCAGAGGAATTTCCTGACGGCAAGTGCCGTTTTCTGTTTCTTTCATGAGATAAATTGTGACATTGACATCCGGGTCGGTATAAACCAGCTGAATCCGCATTTCAGATTCTCCGGTATAGGCCAGCGTATCCAGCGAATTCAGTGCATGATCTTTTCCGAGAAAAAAGCCTTCTGCAAAATGAAAAATCAGCGTATTCTTTTGCAGTGTGATGGCATTACAGAAACAGTCATGCAGAAAAATATCATGCTTTTGATTCGTATCAGAATAAAGATAATCGTTCATCAGAAATCAGCCTCCTGTCAGAATGAAAAAAATCAGAATAAAAATTGAAGCAATTCCGAAAAATCCTGCAATCAGGAACAGAATCACAGCGGCAAATTTGGAAATTTTTCCGTCTATTGTGATAAATTTTTCGGGATTTTCCGGATCGATTTTGATTTTCACAGATTGTCCGGCCTGATACATTGGCGGTGAAGTGCCTACTGTACTGCGTTTTTGGAAATGCTGTCCGGCGTAATCATATTCAAAAACGGGATAATAATATGTTCCGCGGTGACGAATTTCCGAAATGAAAGCATCTGTTTCGCAGCTGTAGCGTTTCAGCATCACTTCATGCGAGCGGAGCAGATAAATTCCGATTGCGGCCAGAATCAAAGCTGTGCCAAACGGCAGCAGAAAAGGTAATAAGCTTAACATTGTAAATTCCATAGAAAGCTCCTGTTATATATTGGAAATTTTTATGATTTCCGGGTTAATTTTTTTAAGTCTCTATCATAATTATAATCATAATTGACAGAAATGTCAAGTAAATCGAACTGATATTTCCGGCATAGTAGTGCAGTAAAATTATCGGTTTCTGGATCATAGCAATTTTCGATATCTTGAATTTGTGCTTTTAATTCTGAAAAGCTCCTGTTTCTGCCAATTAAGAATATATCGCCCTGAAAAGATTCAATTTCTAAAATCATGGTTTTATCCTAACTGTGAAAACTCGATTCTTCCGGACTGTGCATCCACTATCACAGCGGAAGTATGCGGATGATTCCAGTCCGCGTTGGTAGAGAGAATATAGACATTCGCATTCACTTCCGTAGCATACTCTGATAAAGAAGATTTTTCCCACAGACTGCCGACGGCAACAGAAATAGATTTAAAATTTTCTTTGTCCAGTTCGTAAGAATGATTATACAGTTCCGTCAATGGAAAGCTGTATTCCGCCTGTGCGGAATAGAGTTTTTCATATTCTTTTGCTTTTTCAGGAGTCGTGACGAAAGAAACACAGTAATTTCCTGCCCCCTGTAAGATGCTGGGCGTATAGCTGAATGTATAGTCACTGACAACATCGGGAGTAAAATCCGGGAAATAATCCGGTTCGTGAATGTTCTGATAACAGTTGATATAGGCTTTCTGAAGCGGATATTTCCAAAGGCTGTGAGAACCAAAAATAAATGGCGGAGTGATGCACAGAAAACCAATCTGAATTGCGGCCAGCAGTGCAGCGGCTTCAAACAGACCGGTTAATTTTTCTTTTTTACGGGATAACATCCAGAGTATCACACAAACGCCTCCGGCGGCCAGCCGGTACGGAGAAATCTGAATTAAAATACTGTACAGAATACTCACAATCAGAATCAGAATTGTGAGTACCCCGGCTACAGAATAGATTTTTAATATTGTTTTTTTCTGTTCCGGCGGTGCTGATTCCGCCGGAACATCCTGCATTTCATTCTGATTCATAGTTTAAATACCAAATGCAATTGATTCGCTCTCGAAATAAACGGCATACCAGATCAGGAACATGAAAACTGTCCAGATTTTACGGCTGTTGTCAGCTTTGCCGTCTTTGTGATCATCCAGCAGTTTCATCAGCTGTTCAGTATGGAAGAATTTCTGGGAAGTTTCGCTCTCGAAATATTTTTTGACGATAGTATAATATTTTTCTTCTTTCAGCCATACGCGAATCGGCACAGGAAAACCAAGCTTTTTCTTTGCGGCAGTCTTAGCCGTTTCCTGCGGAGTATCCTGTTTGGCGGCCAGACGCATGGCATATTTTGTAATATAAGGCGTATGTTCGTCAGTGACTTCTTCGCGGGTCACTCTGTAGCGTACAGGAATCTGTTCTGCAACGGCCATGACTTCTTTATCCAGAAAAGGCACTCTTAATTCCAGAGAATGCGCCATACTCATTTTATCGGCTTTCAGCAGGATATCTCCGGCCATCCACATATGAAGATCCAGATACTGCATTTTAGTGACATCGTCATAATCCGGAACGCGGTTATAATAATGTGCCGTAAGTTCCTGCGGATCGGGGGCATTTGTCTGAATTTTCAGCAGATGCTTGCGTTCTTCCGGGGTGAACATGTAGGCATTGCCGATAAAGCGTTCTTCCAGGTCTTTTCCTTTGCGGACGAAGAAATTCACACCTCTGTGTGCCGGAAGCTTTTCGGCAACGGAGCCGATGCCGCGCTTGATTCCTCTGGGGAGCTTGTCATAGGCAGTCGCATTGGGTTCGCTGTAGACGTTGTAGCCGCCGAAAATTTCGTCTGCGCCCTCGCCGGACAGGACAACTTTCAGCTGTTTGGATGCCAGCTGACATACAAAAAACAATGCAATCGCGGCCGGGTCTGCAAGCGGTTCATCCATCTGGTACTGAATATGTTTTAATTCGCCCCAGTACTCTTCCGGTTCGATAACTTTGGAATAATTTTTCTTTCCGATGGCTTTGGAGAAGCCTTTTGCCCAGCCGATTTCGTTATATGTTTCATCTTTGCCGAAGCCGACTGTAAAAGTTTTATCAACATCTGCCACAGCGGCCACATAACTGGAATCCACACCGCTGGACAGGAACGAACCGACTTCTACATCGGCAATTTTATGCGCCCTGACAGAATCATGAAAAATTTCTGAAATTTTCTGTACCCAGTCTTCCAGCGAAGGCGATTCGTCAGGCTGAAAAGCAACATCCCAGTAGCGTTTGATTTCAAGCTTATGATCCTGATAAATAAAATAATGCGCAGGCTGGAGCTTATACACATGCCGGAAAAAAGTCTCATCCATTGCAGAATACTGAAAAGTGAGATATTCTTCCAGAGCATCGGTATTCAGTTCTTTGATAAAAGCCGGATGCTGTAAAAAAGCTTTGATCTCAGAACCAAATAAGAGTGTATCGCCCATCTGTGCATAATACAAAGGCTTGATGCCGAAAAAATCTCTTGCGCCGAACAGAGTTTTCTGTTTTTTGTCCCAGATGACAAAGGCAAACATGCCGCGCAGTTTCGGCAGCAGATCAGTTCCATATTCCTGGTAGCCATAAATCAGCACTTCAGAATCTGTCTGTGTCCGGAAGTGATAGCCCAGATTTTTCAGTTCTTCTCTGATCTGCTGATAATTATAAATTTCGCCGTTAAAGACAAGCACCAGATTGCCGTCCTCGCTGTAGAGGGGCTGGTTGCCCTGTTCGGAAACATCAATAATGCTTAATCTTCTGTGGCCGAGTGCAATATCGGCATCGACGTATTTTCCGCCGGCATCGGGGCCTCTGTGACGGATTGCCTCCATCATGTTTTCAATTACCTGATTGGCATCATTGATCTGATTTGTAAATACTACAAAACCACACATAAAAAATCCTCCTTGATAGCGCAAAGCAATTTTTTCTATTTCTTATTATACTATACAAAGGCTCGTTTTGCAATATTTTTTTAAGATTTTATGAAAAAGATAGGAAAACCCCTTGCAAAATAAAGCAGTTTCGGTTATAATATTAATAGACAAAACCATAAACGGAGGCAGTGAAACTATGGCTAGCACACGCAAAAAGAAAAAAAAGAAACACGGCAAAATAGAAAAAAAGAAATCAGGCCCGTTTCTGCAATTTAAATTAGGTGTATTGCTTCTGCTGATTGTGCTGTCGTTCGGCGGTACGTTCGGAATTTATATGCTCTCGGCAGCTTCTAATCCTGAATACTGGCAGAACGAAATTCTCAACAGTTCCCGGAATCAGGCCGAGGAATCTGAAAATAAAGCCGTCAGAAACAGAAAGGCGGTTGTCAATCCTGTACCGCTTTCTGACCGCGCCGAAGAAGAACGCATGGAAAAATGCGCCTTTATCGGGGATTTTTCTCCTCTGACAGCATATTATAATACCCAGACAGAATTAGTTTTTACAGATCATGTCACAGGAATGTCAGAATCCAGAATGACCAGCATCAGCCGCAATGTAACCGAAGCAAAGGCCGTCTATATCTGGTACGGCTATCCGGAAGACAGCCAGGGTACGCTGGATGCGCTGAAACTTCTGGTTACGACTATCCAGAATCAGCATAACAAGCCTGTTTATCTCCTGAATACTATCCCGGATTTTAATGCCGAACAGTCACGCAAGATTGATGAATGGAATACTCAGCTGTTCGCCTTCTGCGATGCCTGCGGCGTACATTATATCGATATCAATACAAGTCTGAAAAGTGACGGCGGTACGCTCGCCGGAGAATATGAAAATAATGAAACATTATATAAAACTATCGGCGAACTGATTCTGACCCATATTGCAGATTGATGAATCAAATTTTGATTTAAGGAGCAGTCAGCATGAAAGAATATGAAATCTTCCTCACCGGAAAACAATATGCCGTGCTTGAAAAAATGCTGTCTTCCGAAAATGCCGGCTTATTAGCCCGGAATCAGAGCATGGACGGCAGGGATTTTTTTCAGGATATTCTGGAAGAAGTTTACTGTCCCGTTGAGGACGGATGGTGCACACTGAAAATGCTTCTTGCGGAACCTGATAAAAAATTGAATCTGCTGAAATTTCTTACAAAAGCAGTTTTCCCAAATGATGAAAATTATTTCATCCGACAGCTGGGAAAAAATTTTCGATGTCCGGAACAGTTCAGCATAAAAATTTCTCTGATCTGAAAAAATCTGCTCTCATGCGCATGAGGGCAGAGTTTTTTTTATTTTTTCAGAGATTTATGCAACACTTTTCCGGAACAGCCTGTATGTACTAAGTGAAAGCAAATTATGCGCATGAATGCTTAATCCCAGTTCAAAGGGGGAATTATCATGACAAAAGAAGAATACTGGCAAGGTGCAGTATATCCCGGATCTGCTCCCGCAAAAGAGGAAAAAAATATGACAGCCGAACAGCAGCATCAGCAGCAGATTTATCATACCTACTGGAATTATGTCTACACAATTGTATTTCAAATTCTCCGGAATACAGGCACTCCCGAAGATATCGAAGAATGCATCAACGATATATTTTCCGAAGTATTCCGGCATTACGATTTCCGTCAGAAAAATTCTCTGAAAGCGTATCTCGGTACAGCGGCAAAAAACAGGGCACTCAATTTCCGGGCATCGCTTGCCGCAAGGGCATCCCATGTCAGAAATGCACTGGATGAGGAATTTTCGGCTATCGCATCTGATGAAGATATCCCCACCAGCATTGAACAAAATGAACTGACAAAATTACTGCTGGACAGTATCCGTTCGCTGGGCGAGCCGGATGCAACTATCTTAATTCAGAAATATTTTTATCAGAGCAAATCTGCCGAAATTTCAAAAATTGTAGGCTTGTCGCCGATTGCCGTCCGTTCCCGCTGCCACAGAGCTTTGAAAAAACTCCGCGAAATGCTGAAAGATTCTGATATTTCAGTGCCATGACACAATAAGAGGAAGGTGTTAGTAATGAAAAAAAAGATTTCTATGCAGTATCTGCTGGAACATGCAGATGATGAAAATCTGGAACGGATTGCCGAGGATTATCCTGCTCCGGAAACACGCAGAAAAGATTTGTTTCCGGAATATGCCGATTCTGAAACATTTGAAGTTTTTCCCATAAAGCGCACAGTCCGCTGGAGTGCTGTGCTGTCAGCAGCGGCAGTGCTTGTATTTGTGATAGGACACGGATTTCTGTTTACACATCTGCCAAAACCTCAGCAGGCGGAAAATCAGCCGTCTGCCGAAAAAAATATTCCTGTACAGACTTCTGTGAACAGCCCGGCGGAAACTGTCATAAAAACCAGAAAAGAAACACAATCCACAACGGCAGTTTCTGAACAGTCCGGAAAAAATACAACTCTTGCGGAAATTGAAACAACCATTGCTGTCACATCCGTAACCGGAACAGCAAAAGCATCCGGAACAGCAGCGTCATCCGGGAAAACCATGCAGACAGCGGTCAGCACGCAAACCCAAACTGTAACCGCCGTTGTTCCGGAAGAAGAAATTCCGGCTGAAGTTCAGCCGATTCAGGTAGTTCAGCCGGTGCAGGGGCTTCCTGTTCAGGCAGAATCATCCGCAGAAACATCCGTTCAGACTGAAATTCCTGCCGAAACCCAGCCCGAAGAACCTACAGGCTTTTATCTTGAACAGGCACAGCTTGACGAAAACGGCTGTCCGATTCTTCCGGGATTCTATGTCAAGCATCCGGATGATTATAATTTGCCTGATACGGCCATCGAAGTTACTGCTGCGGCAGAAGCTTTATATTCAGAAATCTTGACCAGATACAAACTGACTTATATTCCTGAAAATATTGTTTTCAATGAAAATGACCGCATCACACTGCCAACGATGGAAAACACCCCCGGCACTCTCTTTATGGACGGCAGAGAAATCAAAATACATTTCGGTCAGGTAGCCGGAACAGAATCCAGTATCGACAATGTTGCCTATGACGGAACAAAATTTGTCAGCGTGTCTGATTATAAATTCTATCCTGTAATGATTTCAGGAAATTATGGCTATATCAGAACCGGAAATTCTGCAACCGGATTTGAGATTTATGTCTGCTGGGTACAGGACGGCTATTCATTCGGCCTGAAAGCAGACGGCGTTCCATTCTCCTATGCAGAAGAACTCCTCAGAATGGCCGAATCCGTTCAGAAAGAAACACCGGAATTTTCTCTCGAACCGGCACAGACAGACGAAAACGGTCTGCCGATAATTCCGGGCTTTTATCTGAAATATCTCTGGCCGAGCGACGACCATTTTGACATTACTCCTGTCGGATTTCCTGAAAATGCCAAAGATTTAAATACCTATCCAAGATTTCCCACGGAAGAAACCTGTTATGTTCTGAATGATGTTCCGGGAAATCTGCTGGAAGGTGAACCCCAAAGAGCACAGGCCGACGAAGACGGGCGTTCTGTTGGTTTTTTAAGAAGATATTATTCAGAAGATGAAACGATTAAATTTTTGGTAAATATGTCAATTATGACATCAGATGTCAATTTCCGGACGACCCATAATGAAACAACCGGAGACTTGCAGGAAGGCACAGCCGAAAACCTGACATTCTATCCTGTGAGAATCAATGATAATTATGGTTATTTCAAAGTCAATGAGAATGGAACTATTGTCAACATGACATGGTATCAGGACGGATATAGTTTCTTTATCTTCCCGGATTACAAAACAAGTCCCTACGAAAAAGGAATCCCGTTTTCTTATGCCGGAGAACTGATTAAAATAGCCGAATCCGTCAGCATCATTTCATAAAGAGTTTCCCCTTAAAATAAAGCTATCTTCAAATTTTTACAGACACAGAAACTCCCGTGCAGAAGCAGGGGAGTTTCTGCATGTTGACAGAAGCCTGAAAAATATGCTATAATAAAGCATCAGAAAACTCAAGAAAGAAGGTAGTCCCCATGCTGCAAAACAAAACCGTCCTGCTTGGCGTGACAGGAAGCATCGCCGCCTATAAAATCGCTAATCTGGCAAGAATGCTGAAAAAACTGCACTGTAACGTCCATGTGCTCATGACACAGAATGCCACACAGTTCATCAATCCAGTGACTTTCGAGACTCTCACAGAAAATAAATGCCTGATTGATACATTCGACCGGAATTTTCAGTACAGTGTCGAACATGTGGCACTCGCCAAACAGGCAGATGTCGTCATGATTGCACCTGCATCGGCAAATGTAATCGGCAAAATCGCCAACGGCATCGCAGACGATATGCTGACAACTACTGTGATGGCCTGCCCCTGCCGGAAAATCATTTCTCCGGCGATGAATCATAATATGTTTCATAACCCGATTGTGCAGGAGAATATCGCAAAACTGGAGCGTTTCGGTTATGAAATCATCAGACCGGACAAGGGAATGCTCGCCAACGGCGATATCGGCGACGGCCGTATGCCGGAAGAATCCGTGCTTCTGGAATATATTCTGAAAGCAATTGCATATCAAAAAGATCTGTCCGGCAAAAAGATTCTCATCACGGCCGGCGCGACTCAGGAAGCAATTGATCCAGTCAGATTCATCACAAATCATTCTACAGGAAAAATGGGGTTTGCACTTGCGCGGGCGGCGATGCACAGGGGTGCGGATGTGACAGTCATCGCCGGGCATACAGAAGCTGTTCCGCCGATGTTTGTAAACCTGATTCGGGTAACATCTGCACAGGATATGTTCGAGGCAGTAACAAAAATTTCAGACCAGCAGGATATGATTATCAAATCGGCGGCTGTTGCGGATTACACTCCCATCAGTACAGCGGAAAATAAAATTAAGAAAACAGATGCCGATTCTGCCATGCAGATCAAACTGAAACGCACACAGGATATTCTGAAATATTTGGGAGAACACAAGCCGGAAGGGCAGTTCCTGTGCGGCTTTTCGATGGAAACAGAACATGTTCTGGAAAATTCCAGAAAAAAATTAGCATCCAAGCACTGCGATATGATCTGTGCAAACAGCCTGACGACAGAGGGAGCAGGCTTCGGAACAGATACAAATATTCTGACTCTTATCACAAAAGATTCTGAAACAGAACTCCCGAAACTCTCCAAAGAAGAAGCCGCCCACAGAATTCTTGACAAAATTCTGGAGCAGCTCTGACAGAAACAAAACTCTGCCCCATGCGCTGACATGAGGCAGAGCTTTTTTAATTTTCTTATACTGTGAACAGCAGATCTACATAGGACGGAACAGGCCATTCTTTTGCAGATACGTTAGTTTCAAGTTCATCTACCAGGCAGCGCAGATTCTGCATGGCAACAAATACATCGGAACGGCAGAATTTTGCAGTGGCTTCTACCTCTTCAATGCCCTGGGCGGAAATGACTTTCTCATCCAGCACGCGCACAGCATCGGAAATGCCGGCAGTCAGTGCCGAAAGTCTGGATGCATAGCCCACTTCGTAAGCATTGTCAATGCCGAGTTCCTTCTTGGAAAGTGCGGCATCGCAGACATCTTTTGTGACTTTGACAGCCGTGGGAAGAATCTGCTTTCTGACCATATCCAGCATTGTCAGGGCTTCGATATTGATGACTTTGCTGTAATTTTCAAGCAGAATTTCCGTTCTGGATTCCAGTTCTATTTTAGTATAGACTTTGAATTTTTCAAAAATAGAAACATATTCCGGTCTGGTGTACAGCGGAACGCAGTCCACAGTAGAAACCAGATTCGGCAGACCGCGGCGTTCAGCTTCAGCAATCCATTCGTCAGAATAGCCGTTGCCGTTGAAGATAATCTGCTTATGTTCTTTGATTGTCTTGACAAGCAGTGCTTTCAGAGCTTTATTGAAATCATCAGCTTTTTCGAGTTCGTCAGCAAACTGACTGAGTTCTTCGGCCATGATTGTATTAATAATAGTATTGGTGCAGGAAATAGAATCCGCAGAACCAAGCATTCTGAATTCAAACTTGTTGCCCGTGAAAGCAAACGGGGAAGTTCTGTTTCTGTCCGTTGTATCTTTCTTGAAATTGGGAAGTGCATCTACGCCGATATCAAACTCTGCCGTGCTGGAGACGTATTTTTTCCCGTTTTCGAGTGCTTCAATCACTTCTTCCAGTTCCGAACCGATAAACATGGAAACAATGGCCGGAGGGGCTTCGTTTGCGCCGAGTCTGTGATCATTTCCGGCAGAAGCGGCAGAAAGTCTCAGCAGAGGCGCATATTCATGTACGCCTTTGATCAGTGCACACAGGAATGTCAGGAACTGCATATTTTCCTGCGGATTTTCGCCCGGATCAAGCAGATTTTTTCCGTCATTGGATGACATCGACCAGTTGTTGTGCTTGCC
>DFJS01000026.1:0-96140 GCA_002373165.1 Ruminococcus sp. UBA3665 | reverse complement strand
GTGCTTGCCGGAACCGTTGATGCCTGCAAAAGGTTTTTCATGCAGCAGACAAACAAGGCCGTGTTTGAGAGCGATTTTCTTCATCAGCTCCATTGTCAGCTGATTGTGATCGGCGGCAATATTGGAAGTCGTGAAGACAGGAGCCAGTTCATGCTGTCCGGGAGCTACTTCGTTATGCTTGGTTTTGGCATAAATGCCGAGCTTCCAGAGTTCTTTGTCCAGATCTTTCATGAAATCAGAAACTCTCTGCTTGATATTGCCGAAATAATGATCTTCCAGTTCCTGACCTTTCGGCGGCTTTGCGCCGAATAATGTACGGCCTGTGATAACCAGATCTTCACGCTGATCGTAATATTTTTTATCTACCAGGAAATATTCCTGTTCGGGGCCTACTGTTGTCATAACTCTGGTAGCCTTGGTATTGCCGAATAATTTTAAAATTCTCAGTGCCTGTTCATTCACGGCTTCCATCGAACGCAGCAGGGGAGTTTTCTTATCCAGAATTTCGCCCGTATAGGAACAGAAGGCTGTCGGGATATACAAAGAATCATCTTTGATAAAAGCATCAGAAGTAGGGTCCCATGCTGTATAGCCTCTGGCCTCGAAGGTAGCGCGAAGGCCGCCGGACGGGAAAGAAGAAGCATCAGGCTCGCCCTTGATCAGTTCTTTGCCGGAAAATTCCAGAATTACCTGTCCGTGCGGAGCAGGAGAAATAAATGCATCATGCTTTTCGGCAGTGACACCTGTCATCGGCTGGAACCAGTGCGTAAAGTGAGTAGCACCTTTTTCGATTGCCCAGTCTTTCATGGCATTGGCGACAACATCTGCAACTTCCGGGTCAAGTGCAGTACCAAACTGCTTTGTCTTGACAACTGCCTTGTAAGCATACTTCGGCAATCTTTCTCTCATGACAACGTCGTTGAATACGTTACAGCCGAAATATTCGGCAACTGAATTGTTTCCCATCAGAAAAACCTCCTTGATGATTAAAAAACAATGACGTTCCGGACAGACAGATGAACACAGAGCATTTTCATTCTGTGAGGATTCTGCACATCCGGAACGCCATTGTTCCGCTTGTGTAATCTTGTTTACATGCTATATCATACACTAAAAAAGCAGATTTGTCAAGCGATTTCTGAAATTTCGTCAGTTTTGCAGAAAAACGGGCACGTCCTCTTAAAAAAATAAAGTAAAAATATATAATTCTTTTTTTATTTAAGAAAATTGCGCAAGTCAGGCATAAACCCTTCCCGGACGGAAAAAATAAAAATTATAATATAAAAATTTTAAAATAGCTCTTGACTTTTGTGTAAAATTGTGGTATAATATTCATATACGTTGATGAAATTTGTCATTTTTCGCTGATCAGGCGAAAAAATTCATCGGCAGAAAAATTTTTATTTTAAAAGGAGATTAAGGAATATGCCTGACATCAAACTGGATACAATCGATATTTATGAATTCGATTACAAAGGAAATTCTATCGTTGTGGAAAACTCTGAACTGAAAGCCACAATCACGCTGAAAATCAACGGCGAAGTCAAGGCCGAAACAAAAGGCATCAAAGCCGTGACCGGTATCGGCGCACTGGAGGCAAAGCTTGCTTCCGGCGAAATTGTTAAGGCTTCTGTCCAGAAAATCAAAATCGGCGACAGCGAATGCAAAGTAACAGTAAACGGCACCGAAATTGAACTTAAAAATCAGTCCCACGACAAGAAAGATATCGGCGAAGATGCTGCGGCTGCTGCAAAGAATGCGGCCGGAAAAGTATCCGATGCTGTAAAAAATGTAACAGGCAAAAAAGACTGATTGCTTTATATGAAATTAACAGCCGTCCGGAATGTGTTCCGGACGGTTTTTAAAAAATTCCCCTGTTCTCCGGAACAGGGGAATCTGTTTTGTTCAGCAGCTGTTATTTTTTCGCTGCGCCCAGAAATGCCGCGCCGATCAGTCCGGCATCGTTGCCAAGTTCGGCAATGACAATTTTTGTATTCTTCGGCGAATTTCTGGTATAGACTTCTTTTTCCACAAGAGCTTTCATCGGCAGCAGAAGCGGATCGCCTTCGTTGCAGACACCGCCGCCGATGCACAGCACATCCGGCTGGAAAATATTGATTGTATTGGTAATGCCGGCGGCCAGATATTTGATATAATCATCTACTACTTCTTTTCCGGCCTTGTCGCCCTGACGCATGGCATCGAATGCCGTTCTTGCCGAAACTTTTCCGCTGCGTTCTGCCGTGATTGTATGAAGCGCAGAATCCGGCACCTGTTCCATTTTTTCTTTTGTCATGCGGATTAAGCCCGTCGCAGAAGAATAGGCTTCAAAACAGCCCTTTCTGCCGCAGGAGCACTGTGCGCCGTCTACCTGGATGACAGTATGTCCGATTTCGGCACCGCCAAAGTTGGAACCGGCATAAATCTGTCCGTCAATGATAATGCCGCCGCCGACACCCGTGCCAAGCGTGATGCATACGGCATTTCTGGAGCCTTTTGCGGCACCGGCAACATATTCGCCGTAGGCGGCCGCATTGGCATCGTTTTCGATAAATACAGGCTTGTCGATATGCTTTTTGATATAATCCGCAAGAGGCGTATTCTCAAAGCCCAGATTATTGGAAAATTCCACAATGCCTGTCTGACTGTTGGCAAGGCCGGGCGTGCCGACACCTACCCATTCGATCTGGTCCAGTGTCAGGCCGGCATCTTTTACAGCTTTCAGAGCCATAGCAGCCATATCGGCAGCAATTGCCTCGGCCGGACGGGGACGGTTTGTTTTGGTGCTTGCTTTGGTCAGAATTTTGTAATTTTCGTCCACCACAGCGGCGACAATATTAGTTCCTCCCAGATCAATTCCAATGTAGTACTTCATAAAAAATTTCCTCCTTTTATTTTTATGCGTCTTTGCGCATAGTTGGTGAATAAATAGCTTATCAGCCGTAATTCTGATTCATGAATTCCGAAAAACTGCTGACTTCCCTGCACCGTATTCGGCAGCATACCGCAGAAGAACAGCGGCATCTTCGGCATTGAGGATGCCGTCACGGGTAATATCCGGATTCACGCCGTTCCAGACCATATTTCTGCCGGGGCGACAGGTTCGGAAGATTCCTGTCCCGATTCGATAAGCGCGAATTTCAGGCCGTTTTCTTTGGCGTATGCCTGTGCAGTCGAATTTTCATAACCATAGATAGTTATAGTCTCATACACTGAAAAAGGCCGGGTGATTCCATCTCCCATTGAATTTCTGAGAGCTGAAACAAATTCACATTCCGGATTCTTTATCACGACAGCAGACAGATTATCACACCTTTCAAATGCTCCGTCGCGGATAACTGCAACATTTTTTGAAAGCTCTACAGAAACCAAAGAAGTGCAGTTAGCAAAAGCATCCGGTCCAATCGTGTTCACACTTTCCGGGATACTGATAGTTTCCAGACTAGAACAGCCTTCAAAAAATCCCAAATACCCTTTTGTTACTGGCGCACGGCCTAGTTCGGTAATTTCCTCCGGCAGCCGGACGGAAACCAAGCTGGTACAATTATAGAATACACCAGCATCGATTTTTGTGACACTATCCGGAATGACAACCGATTTCAGACCGGAACAACTCTCAAAAGCAATATTTGCAATACTTGTCACACTATCCGGAATTGTATAGCTTTCGTTTTCTTTTGCCTGTGGATATTTAATTAGCTCTGTCTTGTCTTTGCTGAAAAGAATTCCGTCTTCCGAGGAATAAACAACATTATCCGCGGAAACAGAAATGGACTGCAAACTGCGACAGTCGGAGAAGGGATTATCCTCTGCCCACTGTGTGCCAATTGTTTTTACACTGTCTGGAATCACGACAGAAGTCAGGCCGGAACAGCCGGAAAATGCCCGTTCTCCGATACTGGTCACGGGCAGACCGTCAATCTCTGCCGGAATGATGATTTCGCCTTCTGCGGATGTGTCACAGTCTGTAATTTGCACATGATCTGCATATTTCCGATAGTTTAGATTTTCATAAGTACTTCCTGTATAGTCTTCTTCGGCAGAGGCCGGAATCACGGCGGGCTCCCGCACCGATTCCGGAAATGCCGGAACGGCACACAGCAGCGCAAATGCACTTAACAGTGCAATGAATTTTTTCATAAGATAATCCTTTCTTTGATGCGAATGCTCTTGTCGGCTGGATTACCGATATTGGACATAAAGATTTTCAGAGCTGTGCATTTTCCGCGGACAGGACAGAATACCCCTGCCGGAATGAAAATGCTGTCGCCTTTTTTGATCGGCACTTCTTCGCCGTCTATTTCCAGAACAGCATCACCGTCCAGAATCAGAAGATGCCGGAAACTGTCATAGTAACCGACACTGCTTTCCAGAGCCGTGATTTTCTGCACTGTGAAAAACGGGCAGCGTTTGAGATACTGTGCAGTAAAGCCGTCCCGGATTACAGGGGCTTCCAGAGGCGGATTTTCTGCCGGAGCCAGCCGTGTGACATCCAGTGCTTTCTGGATATGCAGTTCCCGGCCGCGGTTGTAATCATAAATTCTGTAAGTCAGATTGGAACTCTGCTGAATTTCTGCCAGCAGAATCCCTTTGCCGATGGCATGGACTGTTCCGGCAGGAATGTAGAACACATCCCCGGCCTTGACAGGAATATGTTTCACCCAGTTCAGAATAGTATCATGTTCAATTGCAAACTGAAACTGTTCTTTGGTAAGCGTATCCTGAAATCCGTAGATAATTTCCGCGCCGGGCTCTGCTTCGATGATATACCAGAGTTCTGTCTTGCCCCAGTCGTGCTCATGCCGGAAGGCATAGGCATTATCAGGATGTACCTGCAAAGAAAGATTTTCTTTGGCATCGATTAATTTTACCAGTACGGGAAAACGGTCAAATTTTTCACAGTGAACGCCAAGTGCATCCGGATTTTCTTCCAGAAACTGTTTCAGTGTCATGCCCTGAAATTCGCCGGAAGCAATTATACTTTCGCCGTCCGGGTGACAGGAGAGTTCCCAGCTTTCGGCAATTCTTTCCTGATCAGAAATTTTGCCGTATTCGCGCAGACGATTTCCGCCCCAGATATAATCCTTGCAGGCAGATTTCAAAAAAAATGGTTTCATGTCCTGTTCTCCTTCTCTTCTTTCTCCTCGTCATGATCCAGTGTTTCCGCAGCTGTTTCCGGCAGAGAAAATTCTTCCAGAAACGCCTCGTAAGAACTGCGGTATACGTTCAGATCAATATACATTTCTGTGTGATCTCTCTGAATGCCGTCATAGCCGGCAAGCTTTCCCTGGTCGGAATACTGCCAGAAACTCCAGTTGACAACAGGCTCCTGATACGTATTCCGGAACCAGAGCGGATACGCGCCGTAGCCGCCGCCAAGAATATAATGATAATACGCTCTTGTTGTTGTATAGATAATCGGCTTGACATGATAATAATTTTCCAGATTTTTCAGCAGTGCATTTAAAATTTCCTGTGTTTCTTTCCGGGAAAGCGGAGTACTGCTGTAATCGCCGTAAAATTCCAGGTCAATCACAGGCGGCAGATTTGTCTCTTCCAGATCGCCGACAGTAGCAATAAAATTCTGCGCCTGCGTTTCGCCGGAACTTTCAAAACTGAAAAAATGATAAGCTCCGGCATAGATATTGGTTTTCTGGACTTCTTTCCAGTTTTCTGCAAAACGGGGGTCCTGATGTGAACTGCCTTCTGTGGCCTTGATAAAGGCAAATGTTATATTTTGTTCTTCAATGACAGGCCATTGAATCTGCCCCTGATAACGGGAAACATCCACGCCCATGACGGGATATTTGTCCGGATCGGGAATATTTGCAATAATTTCTCCGTTATAGATTTTTTTCAGCCGGATGGCATAGGGAATGCCAAAGCATACCACCACAGCTGTCAGCACAAGGCCGATGATCCTTCCGTAAGCGATTTTTCTGCCTTTCATTGTGCAATATCTCCCATCACGATGCCGCGGCCGTTGGTCGCGAAATAAACCCGGCCATAAACCTGACTGTCGCCTGTAATAAAGCTGGTCAGATTGCCGAACAGATGATTTTCGTCATTGATGCGCTCCCAGGTTACGCCCTTGTCCAGAGAACGGTAGATGCCGTCACCCTGACCGGCATTTCCCATTGCATAAACAACAGGATAATCTGAATCCGATTTGGGCGCACCAAAGCCGATTGCTCTGAAATCAATATCTTTCACAGACTGGAAGCTCTGACCGCCGTCTTCGGAATACATCAGGAGTGTACCGCTGCAAAGCCAGACGTTGTCTTCTTTGCCGACTACTGTCTGAATCACGGCTTTATCGGCGATCAGCTGACCTGTGGGTTCAAATTTTACGCCGCCATCAGTCGAAATATAAAACATGCCGTTATATGCCGCATAGAATTTCTGCGGATTGACTCTGTCCGCACAGATCTGCGCACCATAGCCCAGCCCTTCGACATAGAACCATTTGTTTTTCTGGATATGATATTGATAGATATTGGAATTGCCCGTATTGGAAGGACTCCAGAGAATCAGGCCGCCGTCGGCACTGATGCACACTCTGCCGCCTTCTACGCGTTCCGGAGCATCAGGGACGGGATTCCAGTTCTGACCGCCGTCTGTTGTGAACCAGAGCGGATGCATTCTGTCCTGAACGGCATAAACAGCACAGTTGGCATTTTCATAAGCAACATCCAGATCAGTCGGATTATTCCCGGAGGAACTGCCCATGAAATGCGCATCATCAGGGCCTTTTGTGACATCCAGATGGGAAAAGCCTGTCAGATCGCCCATGATGGAATATAACTGCGGCTGATTGTCCTGATAATCCGGAGAAAGCATTTTATAAACTGCGGTTTCTTCCAGACCGTAAGCGGCAAAAGAAATGACAACATCTTTTTCCGTGCCCAGATCAGTCATATTTTCTGTGCAGTAGATTGTCGCGCCTGTTCCGTACATTACCTGATCGGAATTGAACGGATTAATATTAATATCTGCCGTCCACCAGCCTGTTTTGGCCTCATCGCGCCCCCAGGTCAGCCAGTCGGCCTGTGCAACGTTCATCTGATAATGCTTTTCATGATTTTTGTCATTGAATAAGCCCTGCCATGTCTGGCCGCCGTCTGTCGAACGGTAAATATTATCGCCATGATCTGACCAGTAGCCCAGCGTGCAGACGACTAGCGTATCCGGATTTTGTCTGTCTGTGGATACAGCACCGAATCCGCCGTAGCGGCCGTCATTCAGATTGGGCGTGATATCCGTGAACTGATTATCTTCATAAACGCAGACAGCTCCGTTCTGCGGACTCATATTAGGGCCGCAGTTATCAGAATAGGCAAGATACAGCTTTCCGTTCTGAGAAAATTCTCCGTGCAGAGGATACATGCCCGGCAGATTTGCCGGAAGTGCTGTCCAGGTCTGACCGTCATCGGAAGAAGTATAAATACAGGTTCCGTCCTTTTCGGCGACTCCGACGTAGATATCATGTGTCACAGGATGGAACGCTTCCCACATGATGCCGATAGCATTGCCTTCCTGCGAATAATTCCCTTTTGCAGGGAAACTTTCGACAGCGTTCCAGGTTTTGCCGAAATCTTCTGATTTCCATAATCCGGCGTTTCGGGTGCCCATGTAGATGATATTATTTTTTTCCGGATGCACCATCAGACGTTCTCCTGTGCCGCGGCCGGAATTGTTTGCGCCGCAGTCAAAGGGCATATCATGCTGTTCCCAGGTTTCGCCGTAGTCGTCCGAAACAAGCACAGCACCTTTGTTGCCCATATAAGTACCGCCCAGCACATAGACTCTGCCGGCATCAACGGGGTCGGCGGCGATGCTTTCTATGCCGATCAGATTCCAGTTTTCCGAACCCAGATGATCAGTAATTGCTTTCCAGCGGTGTTCTGTTTCCACCCATCTGTAAGCTCCGCCGATGTCTGTTCTGGCATAAATCAGATTTTCCTCAGCCTGGCTGTATACCATGCCTGTGACATAACCGCCGCCGCCGATGGCAACATTGCTCCAGGCATAGGCATCCTGTGAAATTCTGGAAACAGTTCCGGGAGGAACTTCCTGTTCCGTTTCTTCCGATACGGGCGTTTCGGTGCTGCCGGAATCTGTTTTGGCTGTACTGCATCCTGTCAGCAGCATAGCTGTGCAGATACACAGTGCGGATAAAATTTGTTTTTTTCTGATCATAACCCTGTCTCCTTTTTATTTTTATATTATAAATCAGCAATTTCTATCGTCAGATGCAGAAGCTGACTGACTCCGTCGCCCCACATGGGGCGGATGGGCAGACCGATTTTCATCAGCTGACCGCCTGTATAAAATTTTCCGTCTATGGCATAGCAGCTTTCCGGAATCAGACCCTGTAATTTCAGGTGCAGTCTGCCCTGATTGGGTTTATTTCGCACCTGAAGGACTGTCACAAGCGTTTCTGTTCTTTCCTGACTGACAAACTGCCAGGCAAGAAAAAATTCATTCTGCATCAGCCGATAGAAAATGCCCTCTCTTGTTAGATGGGAATAAGCATGATATAATCTGATCTGTTCCTGAAGCAGTTTTGCCTGTTTGTCAGTCAGGCGCATCAGGTCCATTTCATAGCCGAATGTTCCGGCAAGAGCAACATGTGCCCTTGTCATGAAATCTGTTTTTCTGCCGACAATGTGATTGGGGCATACCGAAACATGCGACCCCATGCACGAGGGCGGATAGCACAGCGATGTCCCCAGCTGAATAGCGGCTCTGTCGCAGGCATCAGTATTATCCGAGCACCAGATCTGCGGACTGTAGTATAACATTCCGCAGTCGAACCGTCCGCCGCCGCCTGCGCAGTTTTCCAGCAGCAAATCCGGAAAGGTTTTTAATAATCTTTCCTGAATTTCATATACGCCTAACAGATATCTGTGAAAAAATTCTTTCTGGCGATGTGCCGGAAGTGACGGCGTATAGGCTTCTGTTATCTGACGGTTCATATCCCATTTCAGGTAAGAAACATCTGCTTCATGAATTATATCTGCCATGCTCCGGAAGATATAATTCCGGATTTCCGGCCGGGTCAGATCCAGTACGCACTGATTCCGGGAGAGTGTCATATTTCTGCCGGGAATCTGTACTGCCCAGTCGGGATGCTGCCGGAATAATTCGCTGTCCGGAGAAATCATTTCCGGCTCGAACCATAAGCCGAATTTCAGATTCCGCTGCTGAATCTGTTCGCCAAGCCATTCCATGCCTTCCGGGATTTTGTCCTCGTTGGCGAACCAGTCGCCGAGGGAACTGTCATCGCTTTCCCTATGGCCGAACCAGCCGTCGTCCAGAACCAGCAGATCCATGCCGCAGGCAAGAGCCGTATCTGCAAGATGAAGAATTTTTTCAGAATCAAAATCAAAATAAAATGCTTCCCAGCTGTTGACCAGAACAGGCCGCTCCTGATACTGCCATTTGCTCCGGATAATATGATTCCGGATAAAATCATGATAATTCCGGCTGAATCTTCCCAGACCTCTGGAAGAGTAATTTAATAATACTTCCGGCGCGTAGAACGACTTTCCGGGGGCAAGCTCCCAGCAGAATGTATCCGGATGAATTCCCATAAGAATCTGGGTTTTATCCTGAAAATCCTTTTCGGCGCAGGCATAGAAATTTCCGGAATATACAAAGGCCATGCCCCAGGCTTCGCCCTGCGTTTCGGTTGTTTCCGGACGGACTGCCGCCAGAAACGGGTTGTGTGTATGAGAAGAGGCTCCGTTCAGACTGCCGATGCTCTGCAAACCGTATCCGATTGGCTGCCGCTGAGGTTTCCGCTCCCGTGCCCAGGTGCCGTTCAGTGTAAGAAGTTCTAAATCGCCTTCCAGATGCAGACAGGAGGAGAATACCCGGCGGAGCATCACTGGCGATTCGCCCTGATTCTGGATTCTGACGCTCTGTGTGATGATATCACTATCCTGAAAAAGCGTATAAATCAGTTCCGCAAGTACGCCGGCCTGTTCGTCATGCAGGTATAGAATCAATGTTTCTGTATTGCAGTTTTTGGTGAAGCTCTGGGGCAGGTGCGGCAGATGCGGCTTTTCTTTGGATGTACTGCATCCGATATATTTCAGGCAGCAGGTATCCGCGCCGTTTTCCTGTTCTGCACGGAAAGCCGATTCCCGATAGTTGCCGCACCCATAGCAGGGATACACATGCGGAAACGCACTCTGAAAGCTGACTTCTTCTCCGGGGAGTTCTTCCGGCGTGAACGGCCTGACATCTGTCCGGCAGAGATAATCTGTTTCGGCCAGTTTAATTTTTTCGCCGTAATAGGGCATCCCGACAAAGCCGTCACAGATTTGCAGAATCATGACAGTATGTTTGGTATATAATGCGAAGATGCCTTTTGCTTCATCTGTTCTGATCAAGAAAATTCCCTCCTCTGCCTGTGATTTTTTAGAGATTGGATTCTATGATAATAATATCTGCCTGTTGCAGTGCATGTTTTAACCATGCAATAAACTGTTCATAAAAGAGTGTATGTTCAGGCGGAATGGTATCTGTTTCGATGGCGGCAATTAATTTCTGATAATCGGATACTGAAAGCCAGTTATCAAAACAAGGATCGAAAGCTGTCTGCAAAGAACCGTCAAATGCATCTGCCGTGGGGAACAGCGGCAGAATATAATTTCTTAACAGCTTCTCGAAATCCGTCAGATAAATCCGCAAAGGCTCCGGATAGCTATGCCAATCCTCCCATGCCGGATTCCAGTCTGTTGCCGGATTCCGCTTTATCGGCTGAAAATCATAACAGATTTTTTCGCTCCGGCCGGCATATACTCTTAATTCTATAAAATTCTGCATAGGCTTTATTCTGTAATCTCCTTGATGAAATTTATGATATCTTCCAGAAAATCAGTGAAAGTTTCAAAAATCTCTTCTTCGCCGTCAAAACAGCGGATGAATTTCCCTGTTTTTCCGGAAAAACAAAGAACTTCTCCATCGCCGATGATATCGGCAAGCATGATATAATCCTCCGGAAACCAGTCAGCTTTTTTCATATTGCTGTAACGGATAATTTCAGAAACAGGATATAATTCAACTGTAAAGTGATTCAGTCCTGCGCCGTTGGAGAATTTCAGAAAATTTTTATAATCTTCCGGAAGCGAAACTTGCAGATGCTGTTCCAGTTCCTGAATTTCAGTTTCCGAAGCTGGAGGATGAAATTCAAATTCTCTTTCATCTTTTAAATTTTCAGCCAGATGCAGAAGTTCCTCAATCAGCTGATTTAGCTTTTTCATAAATCGAGCTCTCCTTAGTTTCCGAATACCTGCTTTGCGATATCGACCGTTTCTTTGGCATCTTTGGCGTAGAAGTCTGCGCCGATCTGTTCGGCATAATCGGCCGTCAGCACTGCGCCGCCGACGACTGTCTTACACCAGGGGCAGCGTTCGTGCAGTAACCGGATGGTATTTTCCATAGAAGGCAGAGTCGTCGTCATCAAGGCCGACAAGCCCACTAAGGGCGCGTGAGATTTTTCAGTTGCTTCGGCAACGGCTTCATAAGGAACATCTTTTCCGAGGTCAATCACCTGATAGCCGTAATTTTCCAGCAGAATTTTCACAATATTCTTGCCGATATCGTGAATATCGCCCTTGACTGTCGCCAGGACGATAGTCCCTCTGTTGACGGTTTCGGTACTGTGTTCGCAAAGATAGCTTTTAATGACTTCAAACGCCGCCTGTGCGGCACTTGCTGACGAAATCAGCTGAGGCAGGAAAATTTTCCCTTTCTCGAATTCCATTCCGGCTTTGTCGAGTGCCGGAATCAGATACTGATTGACAATATGCATCGGTTCGGTATTTTCGAGAAGTACGCCTGTAATTGCTCCGGCTTCGGATTTCAGTCCGGCAGAAACAGCGGCTTCGAGAGTCATATCAGCACTCTGCGGTCTGGCAGGTGCGGAAGACTGTGCATGATCGCCGCCGTAATGGGCAATGAAATCCACAGCATTTTTGTCGATATTCGCTAATAATTTATATGTCCGCACGGCAGAAGTCATGCTTTCCGTGTTCGGATTGATGATAGGCAGATCCAGCCCGGCATAGAGTGCCATCGTCAGAAAATTTCTGGTGACGAGTTCGCGGCTTGGCAGGCCGAAAGAAATATTCGATACGCCTAATACTGTTTTCAGGCCTAATTCAGTTTTCACTCTGCGGACGGCTTCGAGAGTCTGCATAACTCCGGCCTGTTCTGCCGATGCCGTCAGTGTCAGGCAGTCGATATAAACATCTTCGCGCCGGATTCCCAGAGATAACGCTCTGTTAAGAATACGCTGTGCAATTTCAAATCTTCCCTGAGCAGTTTTCGGGATACCGTTCTTGTCGAGGGTCAGGCCGACTACAGAGGCACCATATTTCTTGACTAACGGCAGAACTGTGTTCAGAGATTCTTCCTCGCCGTTGACGGAATTCACAATCGGCTTTCCGTTATAGATTCTCAATCCGGCTTCGAGTGCTTCGGGTTTGGTCGTATCCAATTGCAGAGGTGTATCTGTGATGCCCTGAATGGCTTTGACAGCTGTCTGCATCATTTCGGTTTCGTCGATTTCGGGAAGTCCGACGTTGACATCCAGAATATCCGCTCCGGCTTCGATCTGCTGAATTGCCTGATTTAAAATATAATCCGTATCATGTTCGATCAGTGCCTGCTTGAAGCGTTTTTTTCCTGTCGGATTGATGCGTTCGCCAATGATTCTTGGCTGGTCGATGATGACAGTCTTATTGGCCGAGCAGACTGCCGCCGGAATTTCAGGTTTTCGGATGACGGGCTTCTGCCGTTTCAGCATATCGGATAACGCCTGAATATGTTCCGGCGTTGTGCCGCAGCAGCCGCCGAAAATCATCGCACCCATTCTGACGAATTCTTCACAGCATGTGCCAAATCTGGAAGCATCAAAATGATACTGATTCGTCACAGGGTCGGGAAGTCCGGCATTAGGCTTGACGATCACAGGAAGATTTGTCCATTCACAGAGCTGTTTCACAATAGGAGTCAGTTCTTCAGGGCCTAACGAACAGTTCACGCCGATGGCATCCACGCCGAGGCCTTCCAGAGTCAGAGCCATGGCAGGAATTTCACAGCCAGTGAAAGTTCTGCCGTTTTCCTCGAAACTCATCGTAACAAAAATAGGCTTGTTATTTCCGTATTCTTTGGCGGCCAGAACTCCGGCGCGGACTTCTAGAAGATCTGTCATTGTCTCGAAAATATAAAGATCGGCATCCTGTCCGGCCTGAATCTGTTCCCGGAAGATATCATAAGCTTCTTCAAACCTGAGTGTTCCGGTTGGTTCCAGAAGCTGACCGATCGGCCCCAGATCCAGAGCGATGCAGGCAGGGTTTGCTTTTCTGGCATTCTGGATTGCCGCCCGGACAATCTGCTGGACGGATTTATGTGTCTTTGCCATTTTCAGCCGGTTTGCGCCGAAGGTATTGGTATAGACAATCTGTGCCCCGGCGTTGACATAGGCCTGATGAATTCCCGTAATCAAATCCGGATTGGTAAAATTCAGCATTTCCGGAATCCCGCCTAATTCGAGTCCGGCAGACTGGAGCATTGTTCCCATACCGCCGTCGAGTAAAATAAATTCATGATTTTCTAATTTTTTTCTTAAATTCAAGAACAATGCACTCCTTTCGTCCGATACGGACAAGTTTTCGATAAATTGCAGATACTGCATCCTTTTTTTGCCTTTGGCACGGGCGAATCTGACAGGCCGATGATTGCCGTTACGGATTTTGTCGGAATCAGCAGACCGCCTTCACTGACACAGATGCCAAGCCGTTTTTCAGCATTGATGATTCTCAGGAAATCCGGCTGAATTTCTAACGGCAGATCGCCGTAGCCGGGACTGAACCGCCATGTTGAAAATTTTTCCGGGAACTGGGACAGAATTTCTTTTTCCGCCTCGTCACAGAACTGTTCCGTCAGTGCGCTTGCCATGGCATCAGTCATCATGCCGGCGAGAACATCGCTTGCCTGTGCGATTCTGATACAGGCATCCGCATTCTGTGACAGAGTGGCACAGAACAGAATGACAGAATCACAAGTTTCAAGATGATTCTGGATTTCCTGGCCGAGCAGAAGAGATTTCAGTTCTTTTTTCCGGAAGATTTTCCAGCAATAGCGTGGTCTGACGGCAGATAATAATTTTTTTTCACAGGCATCAGCCATCCGGAGCATATTTGCATCCGGTTCGGCATGAAGTCCCATATAGCGGAATGCCTGTTTTTTGTCTATTGATGATAGGGAAATCATAAAATGTCTCCATATATTTGTTAATACCGTGCATCTTTGATTTTTTCGATTTCTTTCAGGGAAATCCAGTTAATTTGATCAGATGCTTTTCCGGTTTGCAGAAAATCTTTTATTGCAAGCCATGCAAGCTCTTTCGGCAGAAAGAGCCCGGCGGAATATTCATCACTATTGAATATCATTTTAGATACTGAAAGTTTTGTCTCATCATACAGAGAATATAAATATTTTTCTTTACTGGAATATTCCAATAAAATCATTTCATCATCTGTACAGTCAGCTTTAGCCATAAGTCCCGAAAAACATGGTTTGCTCCAAGAAGCCTGTTTCAGATAATATCTGATTTCGGTTTCACTGTTTTCTGTATACCAAAAATTTACATAATCTGTTATCATTGCATGATATAATGCATTCAAATCAGAATCCGGCCAATCTTCGCCGTTCGGGCATTCCATCATAAAATGTTTCATGTTGTTTTCCTCTTAAAGAAATGTATAGTTTACGTCTTTGGAAGCAATCCAGCGGATTTTATCAGAGGGCTTTCCGGTTTCGAGGAAGTCTTTTATTGCAAGCCAAGCGGTTTCTTTCGGCAGGAAAAGGCCGGCGGAATACTTATCGCCGATGATTGACATCTTCGATACAGAAAGTTTTGTTTCATCACACAAGGAATACAAAGCGGTTACGTTATTACCGCTGTATTCCAGAAACATCATTTCATCATCAGTGCAGTCGGCACGGGCAACCATTTCAGAAAAGTCCGGTTTGCTCCAGTCGGCTTTTCCTTGATAGTATCTGATGATGGTTTCACCATTGTTATCGCACCAGAAATTCATATAATCAATTATCATTGCCTGATACAGCGCATTCAGGTCAGAACCCTCCCAATCTTCGCCGTTGGGGCATTCCATCATAAAATGTTTCATGCCTGTTCTCTCCCCAAAATACCGGAAACGGCTTCTGTAATTCTCCGGGCGACATAGGGATTATTCATCGTATACAGATGAATGCCGTCCGCGCCGTTGGCAGCCAGATCGACAATCTGATCGACAGCATAGGCAATTCCCGCATCGCGGATAGCTTCCGGACTGTGGCCGAATCGCTGCATCATGACTGTGAATTTTCTGGGCAGACTTGCGCCGCAGAGACTTACCATTCTCTGAATCTGTGCGGCGTTGACGACAGGCATAATTCCGGCTTCGATGGGGACATCAATCCCGATGATTTCGCATTTTTCCCGGAAGTCGTAAAAACTTGCATTATCGAAAAATAATTGTGAAATCAGATGCTTTGCGCCTTTGTCGACTTTTTCTTTCAGATGTTTCAGATCAGATGCCGCCGAAAGGGCTTCCGGATGGATTTCCGGATAACATGCGCCGTAGATTTTGAAATCGCCCTGACTCTGAATAAAGCTGATCAGATCGCTGGCATATTTAAAATCATCTTTTTCGGGGCGGTCGGGACTTTTGTCGCCCCGGAGTGCGAGGATATCCGTAATGCCGTGTGCTTTGAAATCTGCCAGAACCTGGGCGATTTCTTCTCTGGTGTAAGAGATGCACGGCAGATGCGCTACTGATTTGATATGATATTCATCCTGCAATCTGGAAGCGAGTTCACAGGTAATTTTTCCGCCGTTGATGCCGCCGCCTGCGCCGTAAGTCACGCTGATGAAATCCGGCTTCAGAGCGGATAGGCTCTCGAAACAAGCCGAAACGCTTTCAACGGGCGCGGTCTGTTTCGGAGGAAATACTTCAAAAGAATAAATTAATTTTTTCATGATTTATCTTACCGTCCAGTCGATGGGAGTCATTCCGTGTTCCTGTAAAAACTGATTTGTCTGCGAAAAATGCCGGCATCCCAGGAATTTGTCTCCGGCCATCGGGCTGGGATGGGCCGCTTCGAGAATCAGATGTTTCGGATTGGTGACGAGTTCTTTTTTGGCTCTTGCATGGGCACCCCATAATAAGAAAACAATCGGGTCTTCCCGGAGGTTCAGCAGCCGGATGATTTCGTCCGTGAAGATTTCCCAGCCTTTGCCTTTATGGGAATTTGCCTGATGTGCCCGGACAGTCAGGACAGTATTCAGCATCAGAACGCCCTGTTCTGCCCAGCAGGTGAGTTCGCCGTCAGCCTTCATGTTATCAATGCCTGTATCGGCCAGAATTTCTTTATAGATATTTTTCAGCGAGGGCGGAACACGAACGCCTTTCTTGACTGAAAAACTCAGACCGTGCGCCTGCCCCGCATTGTGATACGGGTCCTGTCCGAGAATGACAGCTTTCACAGAACTGTAAGTAGTTAATTTCAGTGCATTGAAAATATCATACATATCCGGATAGATTGTCTGTGTGCTGTATTCCTGTTTGAGAAACTGCCTAAGATTAAGATAATATTCTTTCTGCATTTCGTCAGCAAGAAGCATATCCCATTCGTTATTGAATATAACCATAATGCCAATTCCTTTCTTTTGGAACTTATATATTTCTATTTTACCATAGTTTTGATAATATTGCAAGTGCTTTTCAAAAAACTCTTGCATTTCTATAAAAGATATGCTAAAATAAGAAGTATAGAAATCTTATTACAGAAAGGGTGAAAGCATTGGGAATTTTTTCTTTCACAAGACAGAATAAAATGTCGGTTTCTTCGGATTGGAAATTGTTTGCGGATATGTTCCAGCAAATCGGGGCTTTTATCTACCGGGAACCCATTCAGACAGCTTTTTTTGATGACAATGCACAACGGATTCTGGGCGTTCCCAAAACGCTGCCAAAAGATGAATATCATGCGTTTTTGAAAAAAATATCAGAATCTGCCTGTCCGGAAGAACAGAATTTATATCTGCTGAAAACCGGGGCAGAAAAACGGTTTCTCCGCATGCAGGTGACACAGCGCGGCGGCGAGGAAATCGGCTTTATTGAAGAAATGACAAACCGGCTTTCCAGAATGGGAAATAATCAGTCAGAATATGATCCCGTGACAAATATGCTGAACTTCCCGGCATTTTCTGCATTGATTCAGAGAAAACTGCAAAACGAACAGAATTTATGCATTGCTGCAATCCGGATTACCGGTCTGGACAAAATCGCCGATTTTTCCTCTGCCGGAGATACGGATAACTGTATGGCTTCTGTAGCAGAAGTCCTGAATCGCTTTGCAGATGAAAAAATTATTTTCTCTGTCAAGGGCTTTCAGGAATTTTATATCTGTTTTACCAATACGGAAGAACAGGGAATTGTCATGCAGCTGGAACAAATGCGCGAAGCCGTTACAGAATGTACGATTTCTGATGATTTCGGTCAGCTGCTTCAGGATGAAAAACATAACAGCATTGATTTACATGCCGGGCTTGCATTTTTCCCGTCAGAAGGAAAGACACTCCGGGAACTGGTTACCTGTGCCGAATTCGCATTGTTTGAGACAAAACATGACAGCCATAATGCAATTATCCGATTTTCGACAGATGATTTTGAACGCAAAAAAGACGAATACCGCGAAGAACAGCTTTTTGATACGATCATGAAAGAAAATCAGCTGACATATCATTTCCAGCCAATTGTGGACGCCCATACCGGAGAAGTGGCAGGATATGAAACACTGATGCGCTCGGAATACTTTTCTCCGGAACAGATGATTTCTCTCGCCGAAAAATACGGCAGACTCTACGAGATCGAAAAGGCGACTATGTTCAATGCACTGAAATTTTTAAGCGAACACCAGAATATTTTCTCAAACCGGAAGTTATTTATTAATTCTATTCCCACTTCTCAGCTGAGTGAAAGCGATTTCAACGAACTGCGGGTGACTTACGAGGATTTATTTGAAAAAGTCGTGATTGAAATTATCGAACAGTCCGAAGGTTCAGAAGAAATGCTCGCCATGCTCAAACGGCGGTGCAAAGAAATGAAATCTCAGCTTGCGATTGATGACTACGGCAGCGGTTATGCCAATACGGCTACTTTGCTGAAAAATATGCCGCAGTATGTCAAAATTGATATCGAACTGATTTCCGGTATCTGCAAAAATACCAAAAAACAGCAGCTCGTCGCCGGAATTATCGATTATGCCCACGAAAATCAGATTACAGTTCTGGCCGAAGGCGTGGAAGAAGAAGCCGATCTGAAAATGCTCATCCGTATGGGAGTCGATCTGATTCAGGGGTTCTATACCGCACGGCCCAAGCCTTATCTGCTGGAAGATATTTCCAAAGAAATCCGGGATGTTATTATTAATACTAATCTGGAAAACTCCGCCGGACAAAAGAAAATTTATAACGTCCATCATGAAGAAACACTCGATCTGGTAGACCTGGCACTCCAGAATTATACAGATATTCATATTTACCGGCATCAGGTGACAATCATCGGCGACCCGGAAAAAACAGTGCCGATGCATATTGCCATCATGGAAAACCACAGCTGTGAAGTCCGTATCAGGAACGTGAATATTATTTCCCAGGATAAGCCCTGCATTACCATCGGCAGTTATGCACAGCTGACATTGATTGCCGAAGGAGTCAATACCTGCAATTATATGGGAATCCGTGTGCCGGAAGGTGCGTTCTTCCACCTGATGGGAAGCGGCGATCTCAAAATTGACTGCTATACTAAATTAGGCTACGGCATCGGCGGCGACTGCGACAGTTCTTACGGCTGTATCACACTGGAATCAACCGGCAATGTGGAAATCATCTGCAACAGCGACAGAAGCATCGGCATCGGCGGCGGTTCCAATCCGGATGATTCTGAAATCTGTCTGGAATCCGGAACAGTGCATGTCAACGTTGGTTCGCCGAATGCCCTGGCAATCGGCTGTTCAGAGGGCAATTCCCTGATTTATGCCAATCCGGGCTGTGAACTGGATCTGGAAGTCAACGGCATCAGCAGTGTCGGAATGGGAAGTCTTTCCGGCGATACGCATATCAAATGCTATTCCGGTCTGAAATTTACCGGCGGCGGCAGTAAAGTTGTCGGAATCGGCGTTCTGAACAAAGGACAGGGTGAAATTCTGGTTGCCGATGCAAAATTAAAATTCTATCTGCGGACAAATTTCGGCACCTGTATCGGCACAATCGGCGGCTGTGTGAATGTTGAAACACAGCGGTGCAAAATCGAAGTCAATGCCGAAGGCGGCGAAATTACCGGCATCGGCGATGCCAAAGGCAGCGGAGATGTCACACTGGATCATACAGAACTGAAAGCCTATATTCTGGCCGCCAAACCTCACGAGGCAGGATCGAAATCCGGTCAGTTCAGCATGAAAAGCAGCAGTATCATTGCAGATATCAATGATAAACACAATACTCAGGAAACAGGAGATTAAATTTTATGAAATTAGGTATGGTAGGACTCCCGAATGTCGGGAAAAGCACTCTTTTTAATGCACTCACAAACGCAGGCGCACAGTCGGCAAACTATCCGTTCTGTACAATCGAAAAAAATATCGGCGTAGTATCCGTTCCGGACAGCCGTCTGGATTATCTCGCCAAAATGTACGAGCCGGACAGCTTCAAGCCCGCAACACTGGAATTTGTCGATATTGCCGGACTCGTCAAGGGCGCGTCCAAAGGCGAAGGACTGGGAAATAAATTCCTCGCAGATATCCGTGAAGTGGATGCCATTGTTCATGTTGTCCGCTGTTTTGAAGATATGGATATCATTCATGTAGACGGCAGCATCAACCCTGCAAGAGATATCGAGACAATTAATCTGGAACTGATTTTTGCTGATCTGGAAATGGTGCAGAGACGAATCGACAGAGCTAAAAAATTACTCAAAGGCGATAAAAAAGCACAGGTTCAGGTGGATTTCTTTGAACGTCTGGCCGCCCATCTGGAAGACGGCAAATCGGCAAGAAGTTTTGAAATTTCCGAAGACGAACAGGCTTTTATGCATGATACGCCCCTGCTGTCCGCAAAACCCGTGATCTATGCCGCTAACCTCTGCGAAGCCGATTTTACCGGCAATCTGGAAAATCAGGCGCATTATCAGGCAGTCAGAAAAATCGCCGAAGAAGAAAATGCCGCTGTTCTGCCCATCTGCGCACAGACAGAGGCCGAAATTGCTGATATGTCCGATGAAGACAAAGCAATGTTCCTGGAAGAACTGGGACTGGAAGAATCCGGCCTGAACAGAATTATCCAGACAGGCTACAGTCTGTTAGGTCTGATTTCGTTCCTGACCGCCGGAAAACAGGAAGTCCGTGCATGGACAATCACCAGGGGCACAAAAGCTCCGCAGGCCGCCGGAAAGATTCATACGGATTTCGAGAAGGGCTTTATCCGTGCGGAAATTGTTGCTTTCGATGATCTGGAAAAATGCGGTTCTATGGCCGCCGCCCGTGAACAGGGTATGCTCCGGCTGGAAGGCAAGGAATATATTATGCAGGATGGTGATATTGTTGAATTCAGATTCAATGTATAATCCGGAACATCTTCTCAGAATTGCAGAACAGGCGCGAAATAATGCATATTGTCGTTATTCCGGGTTTGCAGTCGGCGCGGCTCTTGTGACGGAATCCGGTATTATTTATACGGGATGCAATATCGAGAATGCTTCTTATCCGGCTGGCATCTGTGCGGAGCGCGTTGCATTCGGCAAAGCGATTTCTGACGGACACACAAAATTCAGAGCTATTGCGATTTCCGGCGCACAGAAGGGAAAACAGGCGGAAGTTCCGTGTTCGCCGTGCGGCATGTGCCGGCAGTTCATGAGTGAATTCTGTCAGGATGATTTTCAGATTATTCTTGCAGAGGATAAAATTTATCTGATGAAGGATTTGCTCCCTGTCAGATTTGATTTCAGATAATAAAAATTCCGGAATGTGTACTGCATTCCGGAATTTTTTCTTAATAGTGATTGATATAGTAGTTCAGACGGCTGAAAAATACTGCCTCCGCCTCCGGCGTGAAATTGTAATTATGATAATACGGCAGTCTGATTTCTATCATTTCCGGAGTGATTCCGGCGTTCTGGTAGTCTTCTGCTGTATGCTGATACATCCAGCACGGCGTATAGGCGCGGCTTCCGATGACGATAGTCTCAGGATTTGCAAAATTATTCAGAGTTCCGGCTATATTCTGCGAACAGATAGCTTCGATTTCGTCTTCTCTGAAACAATAATCCGGATTCTGTCCGGGAATATACTCCTGCAAGGCGTTCAGGACTTCTTCTTTTGAAAGTCCGAATGTCCGGATAAATGTGTAAATATTTGCATATTCCAGTTCGGATTTGATATCACTAAGTGTATATCCGGAGGCATTCCATGATTCTCTCTGCTCATCCGTCAGAAGATTCAGCAGTTCTTCCGGAATTTTATTGAAACGCTCCACACAGGGCGTATAATATGAATCATGGTATGTTCCCGGCGCGAACGGCTCCGGCAGAGTGTCAGGTTCTTCATAGAATAAAACGGCTTCTTCCGTTTCCGGAATAGCTTCTTCCTGATTCCGGAAATATTCGCGCTGTGCTGACTGGTTTTCCGGTAATTCATAGCCTTCGGCAATTTTGCTGTCAATTTCTTCTTCTGTGATGAGTGGGACTGCCATATCGGGATGATCGAATTTTATATCAGACGTGTACATATAATCCTGAACTGTCTCATCTTCGGCATAGCCTTCATAGAACAGCCAGACTCCTGTTTCAATATCCATGATGATTTTCCAGTGTGTGACATTCCAGCGCGCGCCGTAACTTCCTGTTGTACCTTCCAGAACGGCACATTCGCGCCCCTGATAGTTTTCTATTCCGGTGATATCCCAGCTGTTCAGGTCAGACAGATATCCGGCTGTGATTTCCTGCGGACAGAAACACGTTCCTAATTCATGCAGTCCGGTGGGGTCATTGGACGGTGCATAATGATATTCTACATAACTGCATTTATGTGCTTCGGTATGCTCTGTGCTTCCGTCGGGATAGAGACAGTCATACTCTGTATATTCCAAGAATTCCGCCAGACGCTGGTCTGAAACATAGCGCTCTAAAACGGTTATCTGCTGACCGGTTTCCGGGTCAGACTGCCATACAAGTCCGTGAAAGGCATTGGCATCAAAATCCAGTTCCACGTTTCCGGCGAGTATGAAAGAAATATTGCATGTCCGGATTTCGATATGTCCGAAAAAGCGATGCAGATTCCGGATTGTGGATGCGCTTCTTGAATACAGCAGTTCTTTTGTCAGTTCTTCCGGAGCAGTTTCTGTTTCGGGAATAGTTTCCGGAATTTCGGCAGATACATCCGCGCCCGGATGAACTGTTTCTGTGACTAGCAGTTCTTCCGGCGGATTGGTTTTCATACGATTCAGCATCAGAACACTGCTTGCCGTAATTCCAATCAGAAGCAGAAAAGCCGCGGCCATACCGGCATAATGTCTCCAGCCGAAAGAAGTTTTAGTCTGCATTATTTTTTCCTGTACTTGTATTTTTTCGGGATATTTCCGGCGTTCCTGAATTTTCCGGTATATTTTTTCTTTTGTTTTTTCGTCCGTCATGGGATAAAGTTCAGCTATCTGGTGCAGCTGCCTGTCATTGGCAGAATGCAGCATCTGCCGGAGTTTTTTTTCTTTCATAGTCAGTGCGTTCTCCTTTCAAAGCAGTATTCCGGATTCTGACAGTTTCTTTTTGAGATATTTCAGAGCACGCGAAGCACGGCTCCGGACGGTAACGGGATTCATGTGCAAAATCCGGGCGATTTCTATAGAGTTCCTGTCGAGAAAATATTTCTGGATGATAATAGAGGCATCCGGTTCGCCGAGTTCGGAAATTATTTTCAGCAGTTTTTCAGTTTGTTCGGATTGTTCTGCCGATGTCTGCACATCCTGTCCGGAATCCAGCCGGCTGAGTTCCTCACTGTCGAGGGAGACTGTCTGCCGCGATTTGGCGGACAGATAACGGCAGGTATTCAGGGCTTTGTTTTTTGCCACTGTGCCGATGTAGGCTTTCAGTGAACCGGGCTGTATTTCTTCAAAATGCTGGATTGCTTCCAGAAAAACATCTATTACACATTCTTCGGCATCTTCGCGAGTGCCTGTGCCGCTGACTGTCCGGAATACTATGGCACAGACGTAATGATAATAGCTATCGAATAATACACGGCTGCCGCGTTCGGAATCTTTATGCATAAGCCGGCGTATCTGTTCTTCCGTCATTGATGCTGTTCACCTCTTATCATGCAGAATCAAGCACTGTATACAGATTTGCTTTCACTGATACAGACACGGTCAGAACAGAAACTGTTGCAGTATCTGCATAAAAAATTCCCTGCCGGATGAGCGGCAGGGAATATAACAGCATGACTGAATTTTATTGCAGTGCGGCATTATAAGTTTCCAGGACACTGTCAATGGCAGATGACCAGTTATCACGGAGTACTGCCCAGGAATCGACCTGATCGGAATAGTTCAGCAGACCGTCCATCAGGTTATTCATGATGCCGCGTGTTTCGTAAGTATAATCGCCGTCGCCGTACATGGTGCTGCCCATGCCGTAGCCGAAGTCGAATACAGTAACAGTATCGTTCTTGTAAGACTGAATGGCATCGTACTGTTCTTCTGTAACGAAGCCAAGCAGCAGACCCGAAGCGGATTTTTCTTGAATCAGAGCTTTTTCTTTTGCGGCGGCCTTATAAGCATCTTCTGTTTCGGCAAGGCGTTCGCAGTAGATATATCTTGCAACAGCATCGCCTTTGGTGGAATTTTTAACCAGCATCTTGGCGGCATAGTTGCCGCACAGATAATAGTCATCAGAATCCGGAGATTTCGGGAACGGTACTACCATCAGATCGGCATCCTGATTGGCAGCATTGGAACCGGCCAGCGACCAGTCAGCCATGCCGTAGAACAGCACATCATGTGTATCCGGGAAATTACCGAACCAGCCCGGTTTATAGAGATTCAGGCTCTGCATTTCTGCCATCAGGTTTTCAGCGGCTTCAATATCCGGGTCAGAGATATTATTCGTAAATTCCTTGCCGTCAAAGTTGATGATTGTCTTGCCGGTAGACTGTACCATTGCCTGACCGAACCAGCCGCAGATGCCGTAGCGGTCATCGCCGTTCTTGACGAATTTCTTCATCATTTCCATGAAGGCATCCCAGTCCCAGTCGCCGTCCTGATAGAGTTCATACGGATCGTCAAGACCGTTTTCCTGGCACATCTGGCGGCTGTAGGTAATCAGCAGCGGATCGGATACAGCATAGGGGACAACATAATGCTTTCCGTTATATTCATACATATCAATAGCATCTTTCATGCCGTCCCAGACAGAATCGCTCAGGTCGAGATAATCATCCAGCGGCTCGTACTGATTTTTATAAACGCCGTTCGGGAGGGCATCCCATTCATAAGGGAACATATCGACAGGGTCGCCGCCGAGGATTCTGTTTGTCAGAGTATCGAATTTATTTTCAGAAGTACACTGAATCCAGTTGATTTTTCCGCCGAACTGGTCTTCAAACAGCGTTAATGCAACAGAACGGTCGTTATTATTAGTAGGATTGATATCATAAGTAGCCAGCCAGTAGATTTCCTGCCCGCTGATATCGGCCATATTATCAGCAACGTTAGCTGTTTCGACAGCGACATCGTCAGTTTCTTTGTAATGGCTGGTATCTTCGACAGAAGTATCTTCTTCTTTGGAACATGCCGTCATAGCGAATACGAGCGACAGACTCAGCACTCCGGCAAAAATTTTGATTAAATTCTTCAAAATTCATCACATTCTTTCTGTAGATATTTTTGCATAAACCGGGCTTATGCAGTTATATTTATTATACCTGTTTTTTTACAGAATGTCAATATCTTTGTGAAATTTTTTATCTATTTTATGAATAAACTGTAAATTGATTTTTACTGATGATAATAATCTCTCTGCGCGACTGCCAGTGCATCACAGCGTTCATTTTCGGGATGGCCGGCATGGCCTTTGACCCAGATAAACCGGACATCGTGAATTTCCAGTAATTTCAGCATTTCTTCCCACAAGTCGATATTCAGTGCCATTTTGCCGTCAGATTTTTTCCAGCCTTTCTTTTTCCAGGAATAGACCCATTTTTTTGTAATACTGTCTACAACATATTTGCTGTCGGTTGTAATTGTGACCGAACAGGGTTCTTTTAATTTTTTTAATCCTTCAATGATAGCTGTCATTTCCATGCGGTTATTCGTCGTAGCCGCACTGCCGCCGGAAAATTCTTTTTCATAATTATGATAGCGGATAATTGTACCCCAGCCTCCCGGCCCCGGATTGCCGGAACATGCGCCGTCCGTGAACATTTCGATATGCTTCATAAAAAATTTCCTTTCAGATAATAGAATAAACAGGGCAGAGGAAAATTTTCTGCCCTGTACTTGCATTTCAGATTAAATTATGCTATAATAAAATAGATTACTTGGAAATCAAAGCCAGTGTATCTCTTGCAATTAGCAGTTCTTCGTTTGTGGGAACAACCCATACTTCCACTTTGGAATCAGACTGCGAAATCTTGCAGAGTTTGCCGCGGATTCCGGCATTGGCAACAGTATCGATTTTAATGCCGAATACTTCCATATCTGTGCAGACTTCTTCACGGACATCAGGCGCATTTTCGCCGATACCGCCGGTAAACAGAACGGCATCCAGACCATTCATTGCAGCAGCATAAGCACCGATGTATTTCTTGATCTGATAAACCAGCATATCTTTAGAAAGTTTTGCTCTCTTGTTGCCTGCCTCGGATGCGGCAGATACATCGCGGTTATCAGAGCCTACGCCGGATACGCCCAGAAAACCGGATTTTTTATTCATATAATCAGACATCTGTGCAGGTGTAAAACCGTGCTTTTCCATCACGAATGTGACAGCAGAGGGGTCAACAGAACCTGTTCTGGTACCCATCAGAACGCCGTCCAGAGGTGTGAAGCCCATGGAAGTATCGACAGATTTTCCGCCGTCTACTGCTGTGATGGAAGAACCATTGCCCAGGTGACAGGATACAATCTTGAGATTCTTGATATCTTTTCCCATTGCCTTGGCCAGTGCGGCAGAGACAAATCTGTGAGAAGTACCGTGGAAACCGTATTTTCTGACATGCAGATTTTCATAATCTTCATACGGCAGGCCGAACATGAAAGCTTTTTCCGGCATGGTCTGATGGAATGCCGTATCGAATACAACAGCCTGCGGCACAGATTCCGGCATTACTTTCTTACATGCACGCAGTGCCAGCGCATGGGCATGATTATGCACAGGAGCAAGATCGCGGAGTTCGTCAATCTTATCAATAATTTCATCTGTCACAAGCGTTGTTTCAGAGAATACTTCGGCACCCTGTACGATTCTGTGACCAACAGCAGCGATTTCACTCATATCTTTGATGACAGCAGCATCGCCTGTGGTAAGAACTTCTACCAGCTTCATGAAAGCTTCGGTATGAGTCGGGAAATCACAGTCGGCATCATAAGCTCTGCCGTCAGCGGTTTTGTGGGAAATGTGGCCGTCGATTCCGATTCTGTCGCAGTTGCCTTTTGCGAGGACGCTTTCATCATCCATGTTCAGAAGCTGATACTTCAGAGAGGAACTGCCTGCATTGACTACTAAAATCAACATAAAAAATTCTTTCCTTTCAATTTAAAAAAATAATTTAAAATAAATGCCTGAAAAGCACTCTATTAATTATTATATACTTTTTTCAGAAAAAAGCAAGTCTTTTTTATGAATTTCTGTAGATTTTCTGTGAATCATTCGGAGAAGGAGCTGATACCGTGAAAACTGCCGCCATTATCTGCGAATATAATCCGCTGCACAACGGGCATCTGTATCATATGCAGGAGACTAAAAAATCCGGCATCACGCATCTGATTGCCGTCCTGAGTGATGATTTTGTCCAGAGAGGGGATGCCGCACTGCTGAATAAATTCGACCGTGCACAACTGGCTTTGCGGGCCGGGGCAGATCTGGTTGTCGAACTGCCTGTGCCGTTTTCCTGTGCCGGGGCTGAACGCTATGCAAGAGGTGCGGTTCAGCTTCTGAAAAATCTGAATATAATAGATTATTTATCTTTTGGATGTTCCGGAAATATAAAGCTTCTGGAACAGCTTGCATCGGGACAGGAAGATTCCCCCCGTATCCGGGAACTTCTGAAAGCAGGATATTCCTATCCGTCAGCAGTATATCAGGCCAGCACGGAACAGTTTCCGCCGGAGCAGACTGCTCTTCTGCTTGATGCAAACAATCTGCTTGCGCTGGAATATCTCAGAGCAATGCAGAAAGAGCATGTCAGGTTCCGGCCAATGGCCATATTGAGAAATTCCGTCCTGCATGACAGCCCGGAGACTTCCGGGAGCTTTGCAAGTGCCAGTCTGATCCGGAACAGATTTTTCAGTCAGGAAGCCTATCAGGAATATATTCCGGATTTTACGGCAGATCTGCTTTCAGAACGTGCATTGCAGGGAAAAACTGCCGATTTCCGCCGTCTGGAATCAGCAGTGCTCTACAAAATGCGCATGATTTCAGAACAGGAATTACTATCCCTTCCGGATATGACTTCTGAACTTGCCGGAAAATTCTTAAAAGCAAAAACAGCGGCTTCTCTGGAAGAATTTCTGCATACTGTCAAGTCAAAATGCGTTACTATGGCAAGACTGCGGAGAATTCTGCTGTATGCCATGCTTGCTGTCCGGAAAGAGGATTTTTCCATGCAGATTCCCTATCTCCGGGTTCTTGGTTTTCGGCAGACAGGAACAGAACTCCTGAAACAGATAAAAATAACCAGTTCCGTTCCTGTCGGAACATCACTTGCCAGACTCCGGAAAATCTCTCCGGAAGCCGAACGTCTGGTGCAGCTGGAAATCAATGCTGCCAATCTTTACGGACTGGCACAGAAACAGGTCAGTTCTGCGGAAGAAGAATTCCGCATAAAAATAAATCTGAAAAAATAAGAAGAAACGAGGATTTTGTTTATGTTTGATCTTACAGGCATCAGAGCCGCCGTTCTGGATATGGACGGCACGTTAATTGATTCTATGGGAATCTGGCATCAGATTGATAAAGATTTTTTTGCCGAACATCATCTTACGCCGCCCGAAGGCATTTCCAATCAGGTCAATAAAATGACCATGCAGGAATGGGCCGATTTCTTTACCCGCGAATTTCATATTGCTATGACCGGCGAACAGGTCATCCGGCGCATCGGCGAAATGGCCTATGCCTACTATGCGGAAAAAATTCCGCTGAAAGCCGGTGCAGTAGAATTTCTGGATTTTCTCGACAGCCGGAAGATACCATACGGCGTTGCAACTGCAACTTATCGGAAATCCGCCGAAGCCGCTCTAAAACGCCTGGGTATTCTGGACAGAATGCAGTTTATCCTAACTGCCGAAGAAATCCCTTCCAGCAAAAAAACGCCCGAAATGTTCCTGAAAGCCACAGAACTGCTCGGCAGTACAGTGCAGACAACAGTCATTCTGGAAGATTCTCTCCATTGCATTCAGACTGCTGTCAGTGCCGGATTTCCTGTAATTGCTGTACATGATGCTTCCGTTCCGCCTGATGAACAGGAAAAAATCAAAGCTCTGGCCGATGTTTACGGCCTGAATCTGAAAGAAGTTCTTGAAAAAATCAATCCGGAACGGCATTAAGCCGCTCCGGATTTGTTTCATGCATCGGTCAGAACGTAAAGCGTATTCGGATCAGGAGGATCTAATTCATCATATTCCGCTTTTGTCATGACCAGAATAGAAATTCTGTTCTGTAATTCCTGAATCTGCGCACTTTGTGCGGCGACTGCCGTCTGAAGATTACTCAGTGCCGTTTTGACCTGAATCCAGAAAGCCGTATAATTATCCTGATCAGTAGCTTCGCTGGTGCCTTTGGGGATATCCCGTATCTGTACGGGCGGCAGCTGGTACCGCAGAATATAATCCGGAGGATTCTGAGAAGCATCCGTTTCCGGGTCTTCGTATTGATAGGCCAGCAGATCCAGAAACAGCGTGCCGGGTTCTGTCGTGAACAGACTGCTGATATTCCAGGTCAGGCGGATAGTATCTTCGTCTGCAAAGCCGGATGCGGCAAGTTCCGTCTGTGTTTCCGTGCCGGATTCCGTGACTCCGCGCATGACAAAGACAAAATTCATCAGATCATGATGATTATAATATCTGTCTACTTCGATGATAACAGTATCTGCCTGTGATTCTTCCAGTGAGAGAAGATGTTTCAGCGGCAGAGTATCAATAAATTTTCCAATTGCTTTCAGCATAGCAATACAGCTCCTTTCATAAAAGGGCTGAAAAAAAGAAAAACTGTACAGAAACGTACAGTTTTTATATAAAATTAATAAAAAATTCACAGAAAATTAAAATTCAATCAGGAATTGCCGTATTTATTATATTTTTCTATATTATCATTTGTGATGAGCGTAACGGCACTGAATCCGCATGAGAACAGCGCGGCCGCAAATAAAACACCCAGAACGGCAACATTTCCTTCTGTCTGCATCAGCAGAGGAATGCCGGAAATTAAAAGCATCAGGAAGGAAATAATATCCACCAGTTTGCAGAAACTCCGCAGAGAAGGAAGCGGCGCGGCCAGCAGAAGCGAACAGATGCCGAATGCGGCTCCTACATATCCGGCAATGCCTTTCAGTTTCAGAGCAATGCCGCCTTCTCCGGCTTCGATCAGTTTGCTGCCGAGATTAAACAGATTGGAGAAAAACAGACAGAATGCCACTGCGCCGATTACGCCGATAACTGTCAGCATAATCAAAGTTTTAAAGCCTTTGCGGGCCTGTTCCCGTTCCATGCGTTCGCGTTCCTGTGCCATGCGGCGGCGGTTTTCCTGTTTTTCTTCTTCGGAAAGCTCTATCTGCGGTTCTTCTTTCCGGGGCTGGGCGGCTTCCCGTTTGGCACGTTCCAGATCTTCATCTTTGAACTGCGGCACATATTCTTCCGTTTCGGGAGCTTCTTCCAGCATGGATTCTTCTGCGGAAACTTCTTCCGGAGCAGGTGCTTTCGGACGGAGTTCGTTCGGAATCATGGGAGCCGGAATGCCCAGCTGCTGTGCGCGCATGTTGACAACCTGCATTTGTTTTTCCGCATCCAGATTGACAAATGCGGATTTTAAATTTTCATCAAACTGAAGTTTCTGACAGAATTCTTCTACCGGATTATAAGCGGCTGGTTCTTCGCCGAGCAGATCATCTGCCGCGGAGAGCAAAGCCGCATCGGGATGAGCAGGTTTTTGTTCCTGCCAGGTCTGGTCCTGTTCATCAAGCAGATTCTGTGTGTCCAGGACGGGCGCACCTTTTTTCTGTTCACTGCCTGTCCAGACGGCCGGCTCGTCATCAAGCAGACCGGCCAGATCAGCGGCATCTATTTTAGGAGCACCCTTTTTTTCTGTTTCCTGATAGGTAGGTTCTTCAAACTCATCGAGCATATCGTCCAGATCAGACATGTTGGTTCACCTCAGCGTTCGATCATCTGATCACGGTCAGGGCCTACGCCAACCATGCAGACTTTGCATTCACAGAGCTGTTCCAGTTTTTCGATATATTTGCGGCAGGTTTCCGGCAGGTCTTCAAACTTGCGGCAGCCTGTAATATCATCATCAAAACCGGGGAAGGTTTCATAAACGGGCTGGCATTCGGCAAGTTCTTCCAGACTGGAGGGGAAATCATGCAGTTTTGTGCCGTCGGGCTTGACATATTCCGTGCAGATTTTTAAATCGCCGATTCCGGCAAGCGTATCAAGCTTATTGATAGCAAGACCGTCCAGACCGTTGACTCTGACAGAGTGACGGACGATGACAGCATCAAACCAGCCTGTTCTTCTGGGGCGGCCTGTAGTAGTGCCGTATTCGTGGCCGTTTTCTCGGATGGTATCTCCTGTCTGATCGAATAATTCTGTCGGGAAGGGGCCTTTGCCGACTCTGGTAGTATAGGATTTGGCAACGCCGATGATATTATCAATCATCTTGGGGCCTACGCCTGTGCCGACTGTAACGCCGCCGGAAAGCGGATGGGAACTTGTCACAAACGGATAAGTGCCGAAATCGATATCCAGCAGGGTAGCCTGTGCGCCCTCGAACAGAATAGTTTTTCCGGCCTTGTAAGCTTCATAAGTCAGGACAGAAACATCGGCAACATAGGGCTTTAATCTCTGGCCGTAAGCTGTGTATTCTTCAATGACAGCATCCAGATCGCAGGCTTCGCCGCCGTAAACGGCAGTAATGATTTTATTCTTGAGTTTTCCTGTAGAACGTGCTTTCTGTGCAAACAGCTCCGGATGAATCAGATCGCAGACACGAATGCCGCAGCGTTCATATTTATCCATATAAGTAGGGCCTATGCCGCGTTTGGTTGTGCCGATATCGTTGCCGCCGCGGAATTCTTCCGAAAGGCCGTCAAGCTTGATATGCCAGGGCATAACAACATGGGCACGGGGGTCTATTTTGAGATTTTTAGTAGAAATGCCGCGGCTTTCCATCTCGTCCAGTTCGCCGATAAAATCTTTCGGGTCAAGAACGACTCCTGCTCCGATCAGGCACTGTGTATCCGGGTAGAGAATACCGGACGGCACCAGGTGCAGTTTATAAGTCTGTCCGCCGCTGACTACAGTATGGCCGGCATTGTTGCCGCCCTGGGAACGTACAACAACCTGTGCGCGGGATGCAAGAATATCAATTACCTTGCCTTTTCCTTCGTCGCCCCATTGTGTTCCGATTACAATATTTGCAGGCATGAAAAATTCCTCTTTTCCTGATATTTTCTGTTTTTCTGAAAACAGAATGACATACATGTATATTATACCAGAAAGATTTCAGAATTGCAAGTGTTTTTTCAAAAAAAATCTGCCGGATTCTGAACCGGCAGAAAATCATATCAGGTCTGTACATTGCTGTATTGTTTTACCTGTGCTTTGGTAATTTTTATTGTCTCGTCCTGGGGGAAACGGAACAGATTATCCTGATTGACATAAATCCATGTTTCAATGCCGGCACTGTCTTTCAGGGTAACCCTGTAATTATTGTTGGAATCGCGTTCGGTAACAGCAGTAATTTCCGTCACTGTGTATTCCACTTCTGTGGTCTGGTCAAGATCATAACCGACTTTGGCACCGCTCAGGCCAATTACCAGCAGCAGGATGCCAATGATAATAGTTGAAATTTTTCCGTGATTCAGCAGCATCAGAAGTCCCAGTGCTGCGAGCAGACCGCCGCCGATTAAAATCCACATGCCCATGCTGAGAGTCATAACATTCACGCCTTTCTTTCAGATATTTTTTATATTATAGCATATTATAAAACAGAAATCAAGAGAAAATTCAAAAAAAATTCAGAAAAATTTAATATTTTATCCGGTTTTCACAGGCATAAATTTCCAGTTGCAAAACCGGAAAATCTGCATAGAATATCATCAGCAGAAGAATTTCTGTATTCCGGAGGAGAGTGGCTGCTATTCTGTACTGTGCAGAAACGGCCTGCAAACAGCTCTCTGCACAGTAGGAATACGGCGGATTTCTGCTTTTGGAATAACAAAGCCCCTGTACGTACGGCAGGGGCTTTTGTGATGCTTATTCTTGGAAAGAGTCTTTCTGTTCAGAAAGTTCCTGTTCTGCCGGAGCAAAAGGATTTACTGTATCTTCCAGTGATTCGCCTTTCATGAGTTTTTCAAACTCAGGGCCTTCAATTTTTTCATGCCGGATCAGATACTGTGCAACCAGATGCAGCTGGTCGATATGCGTACGGAGAATTTCTTCTGCTCTGGCATAGCCGTCTTCGACAAAGTTTCTGATTTCAGCATCGATTTCAGCGGCAACTTCGTTGGAATAATTGGGAGTGCTGTTGAAATCACGGCCGAGGAAGGGTTCGCTCTGGTCGTTGCCGTAAACGACAGGGCCGAGCTTTTCGCTGAAGCCGTAACGGGTAATCATGCTTCTTGCAGTCTGGGTAGCGCGTTCCAGGTCGTTGGAAGCACCTGTGGAGATATCGTCCATAATCAGCTTTTCGGCTACGCGGCCGCCCAGCAGAACGATGATTTCTTCATGCATTTCTTTCAGGCTGTTGTAAGATTTGTCATGTTCCGGGAGCGAGAGCGTATAGCCGCCGGCCATACCTCTGGGAACAATGGAAATCTGATGCACTTTGTCCTGATGCGGGCAGTAGTAAGTGCAGATGGCGTGACCGGCTTCGTGATAGGCAGTCAGTTTGACTTCGCGTTCGGTCTTGACTTTGGATTTCTTTTCAGGGCCTGCTACTACTTTGATCGTAGCTTCTGCAATATCCTGATTAGTAATAGATTTTCTGTTGGATCTTGCGGCCAGCAGAGCGGCTTCATTTGTCAGGTTTTCCAGATCGGCACCCGTAAAGCCTACAGTTGTCTTGGCAATGTCTTTCAGATTGACATCCGGTGCAAGCGGCTTGTTTTTAGTATGCACTTTCAGAATATCTTCTCTGCCTTTGATATCCGGATAGCCGACAACAATCTGCCGGTCGAATCTGCCGGGACGGAGCAGGGCAGGGTCAAGAATATCCCGTCTGTTGGTTGCCGCAATGACAATTACGCTTTCATTTCCGGTAAAGCCGTCCATTTCTACCAGCAGCTGGTTAAGAGTCTGTTCGCGTTCGTCATGGCCGCCGCCGAGGCCTGCGCCTCTGTGTCTGCCGACAGCATCAATTTCGTCAATAAAAATAATAGACGGGGAATTTCTCTTGGCTGTGTCGAACAGGTCACGCACACGGGAAGCACCCACGCCGACGAACATTTCGACGAAATCCGAACCGGAAATCGGATAGAACGGGCATCCGGCCTCGCCGGCGACGGCACGGGCAAGCAGAGTTTTACCTGTTCCGGGAGGGCCTAACAGCAGAACGCCCTTAGGGATTCTTGCGCCGATTTCGGCATATTTTTTAGGATTTTTCAGAAAGTCCACAATTTCGGCCATTTCAAATTTTTCTTCGTCCGCTCCGGCAACGTCTTTGAAAGTTGCCTTTTTGCTGTCGGCCTGTGTTTTGATTGTCGCTTTGCCGAAATTGGTGTATTTTGTGCCGCCTGCCTGCCGCATCATGAAGATAAACAGCACTACGCCCATGACCAGTATGATAAACGTCGGTACATAGGTAATCAGCCAGGAATTATCTGTAATTTTATAATAATCCTGATCCAGCGGCGTGTCCGGATGTTCCTGGTTGTAGTGGATTCTGTAATCTTCCGTATCATTCAGAAAAATAGATACATTAGGGACAGAATACGCGACTTCCTCGCTGGAATTTTCCAGTTTCAGTTTCAGCTCGCCTGTTCCCAGATCCAGCGTATAGCCGGTTACTTCCAGATTGTCAAAATGAGAGATAATCTCGGAATATGTGTACTCTGGTTCTTTTTTATTGAACTGCGGCAGCATATAGGCTGCGAGGAAAATCAGCAATGCTGCAATAATCAGATAAGCGGCAATGCCTCTGCTTCTTTTTGGTGTCAAGTGCTTCACTCCTTTTTGACTTTTGCAATGCAATTGATGAAAGATAATATCTTAAAAATTGGCACTCTCAAAGCGAGACTGCTAATTTTGATGCCTTAGTATACATCACAATTGTGATAACCGGATGTTCATTCTGTGTCGGTTCTGTGAACATGCAGAATCAGCATTTTCTCTGTGGCATCCGTTACGGCGGCGCGGGCGGCAGTCCCCAGATTCTGCACCCACAGCAGGCCGTTTTCGTCTGAAAGATAATGCAGAAGATTCCGTTCCAGAACAGGCTGTGTCTGAAGCCATTTTTTGACAGAAACAGTATGAGTTCTGCCGACAGTTTTCAGATACAGGCCGCTTTTTCTGCCATGCAGAACTGCGGGCTTTTTTATTATATCATAATCCAGAGCGGAATTTGCAAATAATTTGTGAATTTTTTCAAATTCTTCATAATTTTTTTTGTCAATCAGTTCGGCAGTGACGGAAAATCCCGGAAAAATCCGGTTTTCACCGGGCAGCAGATGAATTTCCGGAATTTCTTTCACCGTGTGCTCCAGAAACAGAATATGCTGACTGACATGTGCCGTGACATTGCCCCGGACAAGTTCTGCCGTGCCGCCGCAGGAAATCAGTTTCTGTACCTGACAGATCTGATAATAACTGGCCGGAAGATGATTCTGTTCCAGAAATATGGCAATGCATCTTCTCTGGACAGCCGGATGCAGTTCCTGAAGATTTTGCAGTGTGTTCTGATGAAAATGCCCGGCATAGGCTTGCTGTGCGGAAAGTTCCAGGAAATCTTCTTCCTGCCGCAGGATATCCGTCAGCATGGAAGTGCTTTTTTCCGGACTGCCCGGACAGATTTTCGATAACAGCGGCGTGATATGATGCCGGATAAAATTCCGGGTATAGCAGTCCTGCTGATTGGTCGAATCTGTGACAAAAGAAATCGTTTGTTCTGACAGAAACTGTTCGATTTCTTTCCGGCTGGATTGCAGCAGAGGACGCAGATATCTGCCGCGCCGCGGCGGAATGCCGCAAAGGCCTTTCAGGCCGGTTCCTCTGGCAAGCCGGAAGATGATAGTTTCCAGATTATCCGAGGCATTGTGCGCCGTGGCAACAAATGCACGGGCATGTGTTTCAAATGCCTGATAACGGCATTCTCTGGCGGCATTTTCTTCCGAACCGCCGTGCAGTTTCCGGTAAGCCTGCACATCGACAGGAATAATCTGCAAGGGAATATCCAGTTTTCTGCACAGATCGGCACAGAATCGTTCATCCCGGAGACTTTCTTCTCCGCGCAGATTGTGCTGGATGTGAATGGCCGAAAGCTCCAGATGATATTTTTCACGGAATTTCAGCAGACAGAGCAGCAGGCAGACACTGTCCGCGCCGCCGGACAAGGCACAGGTCACAGAACAGCTGTGGATTTTTTCCTGTTCCAGAAATGTCCGGACAGCATCAGGAGGATGCATCTGTCCGCTCCATAGAAGAAAATCTTGTGTACTGTCCGTCCCAGATCAGGTTTGCCGTGCCGCATTCGCCGTGCCGGTTTTTGGCAACAATGCATTCTGCCACATTGGGAGTGTCGCTGTTCTTGTTATAATATACATCACGGTACAGGAATAATACAATATCGGCATCCTGCTCGATAGAACCGGAATCGCGCAGGTCAGAAAGCATGGGACGCTTATCCGTACGGTTTTCCGGGCCGCGAGAGAGCTGTGAAAGCAAAATAACAGGCACATTCAGTTCTTTGGCCATAATTTTCAGCTGACGGGTGATTTCGGCAACAATGACAACACGGCTTTCAGTTTTCAGAGTGCTTTGAATCAGTCCCAGATAATCAATTACCACAAGCCCAAGATTTTTGATTCTTCTCAGTTTGGATTTGATCTGCGGCACTGTGATATTGGCTGTATCGTCGATATAAATCGGCATATTGGACAGATAGCTTGCGCCGGAAGCAAGCCGTAGCCAGTCGTCGCCGCTGAGTCTTCCGTTGCGGAGCCGGTTGGAATCTACCTGTGCCGATGCCGAAAGCAGACGGGCGGCAAGCTGGGCACGGGGCATTTCCAGAGAAAAAATGCAGACAGCTTGATTCGGATGTGTTTTGGCGACATTCTGTGCCAGATTCAGCGCAAAGGCAGTTTTGCCCATGGCAGGGCGGGCCGCAATCAGAATCAGGTCAGATTTGTTCAGCCCGGAGATCATACTGTCCAGGTGGGAAAATCCCGTGGCCATGCCTTTGTATTTATCTCTGTCGGGGCCTGCAAGAAGTCCGACCTGTGTATAAGTTTCAGTGACAATTTCCCGGAGGGGAATCAGGCCTGTGATATCCCGCCCCTGACGGATAGAGAAAATCTGCTGTTCGGCACTGTCCAGAAGCATCTGGGCATCTGTTTCGCCGTTCCGGATATCTGTCAGAATTTTCTGTGCAGTTTCTGCAAGAGCGCGGATGTAATATTTTCCGGCTACAATTTTGCAGTAGCTTTCCAGATTGGCCGTTGTCGGAACAATTTCGGCAAGATTGGCCAGATAATTTTTAGCTTCTGTAGAAGTTTCAAAAATATGTGCGGCCATAGCCTGATCCAGTACGGTAATCACATCCACATGGCCGCCTTTGGCAAACATGGTTGTCATAACGCTGAATAAATTACGGTGCTGTTCGATATAAAAACATTCCGGCTTAAGATATTCCAGTGCAACGCCCAGCGCATCCGGATCAATCAGAATGGCACCAAGAATGGTCTGTTCTGCTTCCAGACTGTAAGGCATGTTAATCTGTTCAAAATCAGGCATAAAATTCCCCTTTCCCTGAATAAGGGCGGCTGTGAAAATGCCGCCCTATAGATTATGCTTCGATGACTTCAATGGCAATATTGGCAGAAATGCCGGTATAAAGGCGTATTTCTGCGGAAAAGCTGCCAAATGCCTTGATATCGGATTTGAGAACAATTTTTTTCTTATCCACTTTGCAGCCGTGCTGTGCTTCGATTTCCTGTGCAATCTGTGCGGTTGTCACAGAGCCGAACAGCCGGCTGCCGCTTCCTGCCTTGGCGGAGATGACAACTTTTTTTCCGTCGATGGCAGATTTGATTTCTTCGGCATTTTGTTTTTCAACATCTTTTTTATGCTGTGCAGATGCTTTCTGTCCCTGGAGCTTATTGATATTTTCGGGAGTGGCCTCTACAGCAAGGCCTTTTTTCAGAAGCATATTGCGGGCATAGCCGTCGGCGACTTCTTTCAGCTCGCCTTTTTTGGCAGTGCCTTTCACGTCCTGGATAAAAATAACTTTCATGGGAAAACGTTCATCCTTTCTGTTGATAAGTATTAATTATTTTGATTACCCCGGGTTTCGGCAAGTACGGCAAGCAGCTGCTGTTTGGCTTCTTCCGGGGTAATATTCGGGATTTGTGTAGCGGCCATTGTCTGATGACCGCCGCCGCCGAGCTGTTCCATAATGACCTGCACATTGACTGCGCCCAGTGACCGCGCCGAGATAGAAACAGAATCTTTTACGGCATAAATAACAAATGCGGCATCTACTTTGGAAATACTCAGCAGTTCGTCAGCGGCCTGCGGAGCAACCAGACGGATTTCCGGGGTTTGTTCTGGGGCAATGGCAATCGCATGACAGCCGATGATTTCCGCAGAACCGACAATTTCGGCACGGCTTTTATAAGCTTCAATGGAACCAGAGAACAGGCCCTTGACTTTGACAGTATCTGCGCCGATTTTTTTCAGATAAGCGGCCGCTTCAAACGTTCGCACGCCTGTGCGCATGACAAAATTTTTCGTATCCAGCATAATGCCGGAAAGCAGACAATTGGCACAGCAGGCATCTACTTCTTTGACAAGTTTGAAATACTGGATTAATTCCGTTACCATTTCGCAGGCGGAAGAAGCATACGGCTCGTGATGGAAGACAACGGCATTATCTACATAATTGACATTTTTCCTGTGGTGATCGATGACAACAACCTGTTTTGCTGCCTGATAGAGTTCCTGGCTTTCCAGAATATCTTTATTATGAGTATCGACAATGACAAGCAGTGTATCTTCTGTGATAGTATCAATTGCCTGCTGGGGTGTGAGAAAGAGTTCTTTTCCCATTTCTTCTTCTGCAATGGCAATCAGCTGTTTGGAGAGATTTTTTTCCGGATCGACCACTACATTCACAGGGATTTTCATCAGTCTGACCGCGCCCGCAAGGCCGCAGGCTGACCCGATAGAATCCAGATCGCCGAACCTGTGCCCCATAATATAAACATTGGCACTGTGCAGAATCAAATCCTGAATGGCTTCGGCAATAATTCTTGTTTTGGCGCGGGATTTCTTTTCCACGCCCTTGGAAACGCCGCCGAAAAACCGGAATCCGCCGTCAGATTTGACGGCCGCCTGATCGCCGCCCCGGCCAAGAGCCATATCCAGACACTGCACTGCCCATGCCTCGCTCTCCTGCATGGTGGAAGCCCCATGCCCTACGCCGATCGAGAAAGTAACACAGTTTTTCTCATCTGCGTGAATATTCCGGGCATCGTCCAGAATACTGAATTTTTCTTCAATCAGTTTTTGAATATATTCTTCTTCCAGCACAGCAAAAAAACGGTCATTTTTCAGGCGTTTCAGAATACCGTTGGTATGAGAGACAAACTGTTCCAGAAGCTTTTCAATTGCCGCGCTGATTTCCAGCCGGACACTTTCTTTGGCATTCTGGATTAAATCCTCGTAATTATCCACAACAATCAGCAGTACACACGGACGGGAATTCTGATAATCCTGCCGGAGCTTTTCCAGTTCTGTGATATCTGTCCATAAAAAGGCAGTCAGATTTTTTTCTCCGCCCTGATAGGAAACGGCTTTTACCTGATAAAAGCTTTCCTGCCAGCTGACCTGCTGTAGTTCGGCCGAAACATCCAGCGGAAGATAATCAGGCAGTTTTTTGCCGAAAAGATCTTCCGATTCCAGAATTTTTTCACTGAAATAGTCGTTGTAATGCAGCAGGATGCTGTCTTCGTCCAGTACGCAGAGTCCCATATCCAGCTGCTGGAAAGTAGCAAGTTCGGCTTCGGTGCATTCCTGGTTCAGACGGGCGATATAGCGGATTCTGTTTCTGTGCGAATCCAGAAGGGTAAAACCGGTTACACCTACAAGCAGAAACGCCGGAAGGCTGTACAGAAAGCTGTACCGGGAGCCGCTGCGGTAAAGTACCGCGGCGGTAATCACTGTCAGCAAAAGCAGCAGGACTGTCAGCACCCAGAGTGCCACATGATACTTTGGCTTCAACCTGTCATACTCCTTTCACAGTAAAATGCCCCGTTTGGCGCAGAGGTTCAGATTTCCATGATAATCGGCAGAATCATGGGGCTGCGCTTGGTCTGTTCAAAGATAAATTCCGACATTTTGTCGCGGAGCTTGGTTTTCAGGGAAGACCATTCCCGGAGTTCGGCATACGTGCAGTCGTCCAGAGTGCGGCGCATAATCTGTTTTGCCTGCACCATCATTTCTTCTGCTTCGCGGACATAGACAAAACCGCGCGAAACAATATCAGGGCCGGCGACAATTTCGTTTGTATTTTTTTCAATGCCGATGATGATAATAATCAGGCCGTCTTCGGAAAGATGCTTTCTGTCACGCAGAACAATAGAGCCGACATCGCCCACGCCCAGGCCGTCCACCAGTGTGCGCCCGGCCGGCACCTGCCCGACAATCTGCATGGAATTTCCGTCTGTTTCGATTACATTGCCGATAGAGGCAAGAATAATATTTTCTTTCGGGATGCCCATTTCCAGAGCTAGCCCTCTGTGCTTGACAAGATGCTTGTATTCGCCATGCATGGGAATGAAGAATTTCGGCTTTGTCAGGGCAAGCATCAGTTTCAGCTCTTCCTGACAGGCATGGCCGGAAACATGCACATCGTACATGGATTCGTAGATGACTTCCGCGCCGGATTTCAGCAGTTCGTTCACAACTTTTGTCACATGCTTTTCATTGCCGGGAATCGGCGTAGCTGAAAGAATGATAAAATCCAGCGGCGTAATATTGATTTTATTATGGTCATGCATTGCCATCCGGGTCAGTGCGGACATCGGTTCGCCCTGACTGCCGGTAGTAATCAGCACAAGCTGTTCCGGCGCATACTGGTTGATTGTTTCAATATCGATGATGATATTTTTCGGCACATCCAGATAGCCCAGCTCCAGTGCCGTAGCGATGACATTGACCATGCTGCGGCCAAGGACGGCAACTTTTCGCTTTGTTTTGGCGGCCATATTGATAATCTGCTGGACACGGTGAATATTGGATGAGAAAGTTGCAATAATAATCCGGCGGTTTCCGGCTTTGGCAAACAGATTCTCGAACGATGCGCCTACTTTGCTCTCCGAAGGCGTATAGCCGGGACGTTCGGCATTTGTAGAATCGGCCATCAGTGCCAGCACGCCCTTGCTGCCCAGTTCGCCGAAACGCCCCAGATCAATGCGTTCGCCGTCTACCGGAGAAAAATCTACTTTGAAATCGCCCGTGTGTACCAGTACGCCGGCAGGAGTATAAATAATTACGCCCATCGAACCGGGAATAGAATGATTGACTTTGATAAATTCTGCCGTCATACAGCCCATTTTGATTGTTTTTTTGGCTTCCATGACATGCAGCGGCACTTTGTTGAGAATGCCGTGTTCTTCCAGCTTGTGCTTGATCAGGCCGATTGTCATGGCAGATGCATAAACCGGCGCACTGACATTTTTCAGCAGATAGGCCAGGCCGCCGATATGATCTTCATGGCCGTGTGTGATGATAATGCCTCTTAATTTATCCTGATGATGCAGAACATAGGAAAAATCCGGAATGACAATATCTACGCCGGGCATTTCGGCATCCGGAAAGGCAAGACCGCAGTCCAGAATGAACATATCATTGCTGCATTCAAAAACGGTCATATTTTTGCCGATTTCGTTCAGGCCGCCCAGAGGAATAATCCGCACGGGAGCTCTGTGCTGTTCATGAGCTTTTGTATTTTTTCTGGGAGCTTTAACCGGTTTTTGATCGGGATTCTGTGCCGCATAACGTTTCTGCCGGGGTTCCGTGCTGCCCTGACTGCGGTTTGTGTGTAAATTCTGATGATTCAATAGTTACCTCATTTCATGGTGCACAAATGCTGCATTGCTGCTTTTCTGCCAATAAACGATGGTTGGACTGCTGCACAGGAAGGAATAAAAAAACTATTTGCAGAAACAGAATGCAGTAATTCATTTGTAATGGTTTGACTGACGGTAATCCGGCCGCCAGAACGGACTTGCATATCTAAGTACCGGAAGCCCGGAAGGCTTCCTTCAGGGTTAGGATATTATCAGGCAGACAGCCCGAAAAAATAAAAATATTCCAAGAAAACGTCCCCTCTGAATCCAGAGAGCCTGCAATATTAATATTATTATACCGGAATTTACCTGTTTTGTCAAGTGCATAGCAGAAGGTTGTGACAGAATTGGACAGTTTAAATAAAAATTATAAAAAGCATTGCGATAGATTTCAGGATTCTTCTGATTCCAGAATCCGGAGTTTTTTCTCCCAGAAGCCGCAGATTTCAGCGGCAGTTTCGACAGAATCGGCATGAACACGGAGTTTTACCAGTTTGCTGTGCAGCGGCATGACTATGCTGATTCTGGCATCAGGATTGTTTCGCTGGAGCTGTTCGATATTCTGCCGGGTCAGCGAAGTGGCAACTTCGTGCTGAACTGTGCATAATTCCGGAAGCAGTGCCGCCGCCTGCGCCGGGGTCAGATTTCTGTCATGCAGTACCCGGAGCACATGTGCAAATAATTTAAGGCCGTCAGTACAGATGCCCTGCGATCGGTATAATCCGGCGTATCTGTCATCCGGCTCGTGAACCCGTACAATCCTGGCATGATACTGCGCGGCAAACGTTTCGGCCGCCATGTGGAAACTGTCCGGAACGGCAAGCGGCTGATTCTGTTCCTGTACGGATAACAGCGACAGAAGCAGAAGCTGTTCATAGCGAAGCATACCGGATTCTGAAGAAAATGCCGAAATCCGGGTGCCGTCCTCGGAAAGAGATAAGGAAATTCTCTGGCCGTTTCCGCCGCCGAACAGTTCCTGTGCCGCCGTGCGGAGAACAGGGCTGGAACAGCTGACAGTGATTTCAAAACCATGCGGCGGAATCAGACTGCGGCAGGAAGTCTCCCACAAAGCATGGAATGCTTCGGCATGATGCAGTCTGCCCGGCCGGAGAAGCTGGGAACAGGTGCCGGCTTCCAGAGCCTGCCAGACACGGTTGGCCTGCGGTTCAGTCAAAGGAAAGCCTCCTGCATTGAACGGCCGCAGCTGAACAGCATTTTCTCCCTGAATCCAAAGCAGAACGGAACATGCAGTCTGTTCGGCAAGAAAAATCAGCTGAGAAAGTGCGCATTCTCCTCCCAGCCAGACTTCTGCGCCGTGTGCCGCCGCGCCTGCCGCCGCTGCTGCTGCAAGACTTTCCGATTGTCTGTGACTGTAGCCGATGGCAATGCGATTTCCCAGCACTGTCAGTGCCGAACCCGCTTTCAGAGCCGTTTCGGCTGTATTCCAGCGCGGAAGGCCTTCGCAGATGCCGTCATCCGGATGAACAAGATGTTTTCTGTTTCTGGCCGTGCCGGAATCGGGATATAAAACAGTATTTTCCGGTACAGCGGCATTTTCCAGTCTGGTTCCGGCATCAATCAGAGCTCTGCGGCAGATGACACAGTCTTTCAGAACTGCATCTGCACCGATCTGCACGCCGCCGCCGAGACAGCATCCGGAAAGTTTGGCATTTTCGCCGATAATGCAGTCATTTCCGATGACAGTAGTTTCGTCGGCAAAGGCATTTTCTGCCATGCGGACACCTTCGCCGATGCGTGCACGCCGGAATTTTCCGGAAGAAGATAATAATTTCTGCTGAACAGAGCGATATTCGGCAGGGGTGCGGATATGCTGAAAAGAAGAGGATTCTGCAACAGCCGTCTGTTCGGGTTCCAGCAGAACAGAACCCTGCGGATGCAGTTCGGCCAGACAGGGCGTGCTGTCGGCATGAAGCAGCCGGACAGAACCGGCATGACAAAGAGTAAAGAGTTCGCCCATATCCCAGTCCGGCACACAAAGCCGCCGCAGCAGAAGTGTCGGCATATCGGCATGAAGTGAGGCCAGCGAACGGGCATAGTGCACGGGAATCTGCAAGTGCAGAGAATCCACAAGATGCCGGGTGCGTTCATCTGCCGCAAGAAGCACGGCTTTCTGAAAGCCTTTTTGTTCAATATAGTGCAGAAGATATTCCAGCATAGGAATATTGCACAGCGGCAGAAGTGTCTCCGGGCAGTCCCGGAGAGGAATACAGTCTGTTTTTTTGTCACAGTAAAGAATCGCCTGCATAAAAATAAACCGCCTTTCTGAGAGTAATCCAGTCGTGTAAGATAAGATAAGTATAAGCGGTTGCGGGCATTTTATACGTATTCACGCAAAAAAAGCCCTGCCGGACGGGACAGGGCTTCTGGAAAAAGACAGAATTATAATTTTGTGCCGCATTTTGCACAGAATGTGTAAGAATCAAGCACTTTGCTTCCGCAGCACGGGCAGACAGAATCAGTATTGTTTTTTTCCTGTTTTTCCTCCGGTTCTTCCGGTACAAAAAACTTGCTCTGGAACGGGGTGCTTTTAGAAGATTTTTTTCCGGTTTTTGTTTCGATAAAGCTGAAAATTTCAGTCGGAAGAACTGCCTGGCGAATTGCGCCGATCCCGGCAATCACAGTCAGCGGCGTGAAGAACAGTGCGCCTACAGCGGCCGCGCCCACTTTGTCCAGCCATTTGGCATTGCCAATAGAGACAGTCAGTGTATCATTTTCTGTTTCCATTAATTCTATTGTCAGAGCGGCATCCAGTCCGAGAAACTGTTTCCAGCTGGAATCGCTGTCCATGCACTGCAATACAGCTCTGCCGGCAAAATCAAATCTTTGTGTGGTCAGATTTTTGTTCACACGCAGAAACTGTTCCAGAAGGCGGACAAGTTCTTCCAGAGAAAATTCTCCGTTGAGCTGAAAAATTCTTTTTTCTTCCATGATCAATACCCCCATAAATTAATATTTCTTATATTATAGCAGAAAATACCGGATTTGTCAAGTCATTTCTGTTTTTCTGCTTTTGTGAAAAATGACCGGAAATATTGCTTTAAATTTGGGCAAGGAGTCAAATTTCCACAAGATTGAAATCCATATATTGACTAATTAAAAAAAGTATGTTATAATAATTCTATAATTGGGGTGGAGTCTAATCATATCTTGTTTTTGCAGATATCACGCTTCCCCAAAGAAATTCAAGTAGAGAAAGAAAAGAGGATTGTTTTTTATGAAAAATAGTCAGAAAATTGCTGCCGGTGTCCTTGCTGCCGTTGTTGTGACATCAGGTGCTGCTGCTTTGCCAGTGCTTCATGCTGAAAATACAGCCGTCGGCCTGACTGCTTCTGCGGCAAATGATGCGATTACAATTGCCAACGGCACACAGGTGCCGGATACTGTAAAGCAGGGCGATGCCGTAGGAGTACAGGGTGTTGTTACTTCTGAAGATTCCAATATTGCTTCTGTGACAGTAGGTATTTACGATTCCAGCAGAAAGCTGGTAACCGGCAAGAGTGCCCTGCCAAAGGCAAAGTCTTATGATATTTCCAAGCTGGATCAGTATGTTTCGTTCAGCAAGCTTGCTCCCGGTTCTTATACTTACATGGTATTTGCAACCAACGGCACAAATACAAACTATGTGCTGACAAACAAGAGCTTTTCCGTTGCCAGCAGCACCAGCGAAACGCCGGTAATTACCGATACGCTGAGTATTTCCAACGGTACCACACTGCCTGCCGCACTCAAAAAAGGCAAGTACGTGACAGTAAAGGGTACTGTGACTTCTGCCGATTCTAATATTACTTCCCTGACAGTCGGCATCTATGACAAGGATAATAAGCTGGTATGCGGCAAAACGGTAGAACCTAATGCAAAATCTTATAATGTCAGCAAGACAGATAATGATATTACATTCAATAAGCTGGAAAATGGTACGTATACTTATAAAATTACTGCTACCAATGCAGCAAACAAGGATTTTGCTGTTGTTTCCCAGCAGTTTACTGTTTCCGCTGACGGTACTGTTCAGAATAACGATACTGCCCAGACTGACAATAACCAGACTCCGGCTGTTTCTGATACTCTGAAAATTGCCAACGGAACAGAAGTTCCCGATAAGCTCGCAAAAGGCAAGGCCGTACTGGTAAAGGGCAATGTTACTTCTGAAAATTCCAATATTGAATCCCTGACTGTCGGCATCTATGATACAACCGGCAAGCTGATTACAGGCAAGACCGCTATCCCGAACGCCAAGACTTATGACGTTTCCAAACTGGATAATTATATCGAATTCGACAAGCTGACTGACGGTACCTATGCATATATGGTATTTGCAAGCAACAGCGTGAACAAAAATTATGTTATGGTGAATAAAGCATTTACAGTAGGTGAAGGTCAGGTTGCATCTGATGCAATCGCAATCGCAAATGGCACTACAGTACCGACTACACTTTCCAAGGGCAAGGGTGTTGTTGTCAAGGGCACAGTAGCTTCGGCAAGCTCCAATATTACATCCCTGACTGTCGGCGTTTATGACAAGGACGGCAAACTGGTGACAGGCAAGACTGTAGAACCCAACGCAAAAACTTATAACGTCAGCAAGCTGGACAGCGCAGTTCGGTTCGATAAACTGGCCGCAGGTGCTTATAATTATAAAGTCATCGCTACCAATGGCGCAAACAAGAATTATGAACTCGTGAACCAGGCATTCAACGTATCTGACGGCACAGACGTGATGACAATTGCCAACGGAACCAATGTTCCGGATACTCTCAAAAAGGGCGGTATAGTAATTGTCAAGGGTGTTGTGACTTCGGCATCTTCTGACATGACTTCCGTGACTGTCGGCGTGTATGACAGCAATAAGAAGCTTGTTACAGGCAAGACGGCTGTTCCGAATTCCAAGACTTATGATATTGCTAAACTGGATAACTATGTAGAATTCAATAAGCTGACAGACGGTCAGTATACTTACATGGTATTCGCAAGCAATGCCAATAACAGCAATTATGTCATTGTGAACAAGAACTTCACAGTCGGCAATGCAGCAGCTGCAACTCAGGAACAGGGCACTACTACAAAGGGCGTGACTCTGACCGGCGGCACAAGCATTCCGGAAACAATCACAAAAGGCAAAGCCCTGACTGTAAAAGGCACAGTTTCTTCTGATTCTACCATCAAGGCTGTAACAGTTGCCGTTTACAATTCCAATAACAAGCTTGTAACAAGCAAGTCTGTTGCTCCCAACGCTAAAAGCTATGATCTGAATAAAGTAGATAAATATATCGAATTCAACAAGCTCGGCGCAGGCAAGTATACTTACAGAGTTGCAGTAACAACCACCGCCAACAAGGATGTTACGGCTGACAGACAGGTATTCAACGTAAAATAAACAAAATTCTGAACAGAATATTTCCAGAATCCCCGGAGGTTTTCCGGGGATTTTTTTATAAAATAATTTATGATTTTTTCAGTCAGCTATTGACAAATCCGGAGAAATATGCTATACTATAACTGTACTAATTCAGATAATACATTTATGACAATCAAGACAGAAAGAAGGTATGAAAAAGCATGTTCGATATTGATTTAATGAGTCGGATTCCTATCTATGAACAGCTCTACAGAAAAGTAATTGAACTGATTCTGAAAGGCGTTCTTACAGAACAGGAAAAACTGCCGAGTGTCCGCAGTCTTGCAACAGAACTGGGCGTGAATCCCAATACTGTTGCAAAAGCATATTCGCTTCTGGAGCGCGACGGCATTATCTATTCCCTGGCCGGGCGCGGAAGTTTCATCGCCAAACCGGATAAGCTGCTGGCACAGGAACGCGTACTGACGGATTTCGATACTGCTGTCAGACATGCACTCGAAATCGGCATCGGAAAAGAAACCCTTCAAAACCGTATCGAATCAATTCAGGAAAAACAGAAAGGAGAATCCCCATTATGATGCAGCTGAAAAATACCGTCAAGCAGTTCGATGATTTTACGGCTCTGGACGGCGTGGATTTAATCATCCCGAAAGGAACTGCCTTCGGATTATTAGGCTCGAACGGCGCAGGAAAATCGACAATTCTTAGATTATTCAGCGGAATTTATAAAGCCGAATCCGGAGAAGTGCTGATTGACGACCAGCCCGTTTATGACAACGTTGCGGCAAAACAGAAAGTATTCTTCATCAATGACGAAACAGTTCAGTTCGGCGGATTTACGCTGAAACAGCTGAAAGATTTCTATAAGCAGTTCTATCCGGAATTTTCAGAGGAAATTTTCGAGCGGCTGGAGAAAATCATTCAGCTGCCCATGAACAAAAAAATCAGTACGTTTTCAAAAGGCATGAAGCGTCAGGCAATTGTGATTATCGGCATTTCCTGCTGTACGCCCTATCTGCTTCTTGACGAGGCCTTTGACGGACTGGATCCGACAATGAGAATTATCGTCAAGCGGATGCTGGTCGATGCCATGTGCGAACGCGAACTGACAGTTGTGATTTCTTCCCATAATCTGAAAGAAATCAATGAAATGTGCGATACAGCCGCCTTGCTCCATCATGGAAAAATTGTCTTCAACAGAGAGCTGGACAGTCTGAAAGGCGCAGTGCATAAAATTCAGGCGGCGTTCAAAGACAAGGAAAAAATCTTTGCAAAAGAAGATTTCCCCGATTTGGAAATTCTGCATTTCGAGAAAACACAAAGCATCTATCATATTATCGCAAAAGGCAGTGAAGAGCAGATTCATCAGGCACTTGCGCCGCATGAGCCTGTAGTTGCCGATCTGATTCCGCTGTCACTGGAAGAAATATTTATCTACGAACTGGAGGTGTTAGGCTATGACAGCAAAGTTTTTGAATAATTATCCGGCAAGGAACGCTGTCAGAATTATCAGCCAGAACCGGAAATTTGCTATCGTCACATGTATTTTGTCACTGCTGGGAATCCCGCTGTTTTTCGGGGCAGGCATGGCAGAAGTCTATCTGAGTACGCTGAGTGAAGTAAGAGAGAATTACAGTTATAGTTTCAGCTGTGAACCGTATATGTTAATTGGCGGTTTCTGCGGAGCTGTGGCGATATTATTAGGCATCTTCTGCGGAATCCGGGCCTTCGAGGAAGAATGGAACAAAACAAGAGTCGATATGCTGTATGCGCTTCCGCTGAACGGCACACAGCGGTTTTTCAGCAATTATCTGGGCGGATTTGCCATGTATGCCGTGCCGTATCTTGTGGCCGTCCTGCTGGGATGGATTATCATGCTGATTACGGTTCCTATGGTGAATGCACTTCATCCGGCAGAATCTGATTTTTTCAATAATCTTTATCTGGATTATTTTCTGGGAAGTCTGGGGCTGTTCGCGCTGATGTGGATGTATTACACCATCTCGGCAGTATGCGCCAGCTGCTGCGGAACGCTGTTTGAAAATATTTACACGAATATTTTATTGAATCTTCTCATTCCGGGAACATTTGCGGCAGTGCTCGCCGTAATTACGTATAATGTCGACGGACTGGATTTTGAATATTCCTGGGAATTTATCGGCTATACAAGCCCGATCGGCGGCCTGATCTATCTGGTTTATCTGATTGCGGAAAAAGGCTCTCTGGATGATTTTGAATATTATTACGGCAGCAGTTACACGGGCGTTGGCGGAACTGCGGAAAATACTGGTTTGATTCCTGCGTATATACGCTGGATTATCGTGATTCTGCTTATCACGGCGGCTCTGCTGGTGCTTGCCTGGAAGCTCTATCAGCACAGAAAAGCCGAACAGGTCAGCAGGCCGTTTGTGTACATCTGGCTGTATTACGTGATTATTTCGGCAATTACAGTCTGCATTCTGTGCATCAGTGCCGCCGAGGAAAGTGCCATCATTGCCGTGCTGCTGTTCAGTGCGATTGTATATTTTATCATGGAAGTAATCAGAAAAAGAGGATTTAAAAAATTCTGGCTCAGTATTGTGACCTATATCGCGACAGTAGCGGTTGCAGTCGGCGGTTATGTGCTGACCATTGCAACGGACTGCTTCGGCAGAACAAAATATATCCCGGCCGTTGCAACAGTGACATCTGCCGAGATTACTTTTAATTTTTACGAGGGCGGCCGTTCGACAGAATATCAGCTGACTTACAAGGACAGAGAAACGATTTCTAAAATTCAGGAATTTCAGAAAAATTATTTCAGTCATCATGATGAGTTAAAAGAAAATCTGGATGCCCTCAGCGAAAAAAATCCGTATACGCTGGATTATTATTATGAAGGCGGCACGGACGGCTACAAAAATAATGAATATACAAAATATGGACCTCCGACGTTCGATACAAGCACGTTTACTGTGACATATCACACCATCGCCGGAACGTCCATTCACAGAAGCTACAGCCTCTGCCCGGATGAACGCATCGACCTGATAAAAATCTATGCTCAGACAGATGCCTATGCCGAAGCACAGGGCAGACTGATGAAAAATCGTCTCCGCAATGAAATGCGCCAGTATAATGATAAAATTCATGAATATGAAATTCCGGAAACTGCATCGTTCAAAGCTGTTTATTCTGATATCTACAGCGATACACGGAATGCTCAGGAAATTTATCTCCAGAAGGCTGAAAATTCTGTGAATACGCTGTCCGAATGGTACCAGAATGATATGAAAGCTCTTTCTTTTGATCAGCTGTGCAAAGATGAAATTCTCTGCTATATTCAAGGGCTTCCTGTTTACGCAAGCTGTTCCGGAACGGTTGCTTTCCTGAAAGATCACGGTTTTACAGAATTCAATTTTACAGAAATTCTGCAAAATTCAAAGATGAATAATAACTCCAATCTGCTGGAAATCAGAATCTATGCACCGGAAAATTATAAAACAGCATCTTTGAATTATCCTTCCTATCAGTCGGGTCAGAACGAAAATAAACTATTCAGTCAGCCGGATAATTTTTCCTACCGGGATACGATTCTGCTTTTTGGCGGTCATGATATAGAATTACAGTACCCGAAACTGAACGAAGTTCTGCATCATGTCAGAACACACTATATCAGTGCAGAACCCTGCTATCTGATGCTGATCAACGGCGAAAATTATCTGATTCCGGCGGAATATTCCGATTCTGTAGAAGAACTGATTCAGCTTGGAAATTATTATTATAATTCTCATGCGTTCGGATACAGCACAGCAAAATGGAGCTGAGTTAAATTATTATTCTGAAGTTTTCACTCTCCTGTAGATATAGCGGAAACAGCACGGCTTTCTGAAAAGCTGTGCTGTTTTTGCATGTGCAGAAAAAATTTTTTTGAAAAATCTGTCACAGAATGCTGTTTCAGACTGTCTCTGTAAGTGAAAGCAGAATTGTACAATCCAGCTTATTTATCAGAAAGGAGAAAATCATGCAGGACCCCCAGACACAAAGAAAAATTTTCGATATGTATTATCATTATATCTATGCGATTATATACAGAATACTCCGAGGAACAGGCACGCCCGAAGATATGGAAGAATGTGTGGCAGATGTCTTTGCAGAATATTTTCTCCGCTGTGAAACTGTCAATCCGGATAAGGTCAAGGCTTATCTGGGCACAACTGCCCGGAATAAGGCAATTAATCTCTATCATTCCCTGATGCGGCATCCTTCTGTTTCGCTGGATGATGATACCGTGCCGGAACAGGCTTCCGGAGAGGACGTTCATCAGATTGCCGAACAGGAGGAAAGAGCGCATCTTCTGCTGGAACAGATTAAAGCCCTCGGCGAACCTGATGCCGCTATTCTGATTCAGAAATTTTATTATAACTGCAATTCAGAAGAAATTGCCCGGATGCTTCACATGAATGCGGCGGCTGTCCGTGCCAGGTGCAGCAGGGCACTCAAACGCCTGAAAAAAAATCTGACCGATGCCGGAATTACACTCTAAAAGGAGGCACTGCACATGAATCACAGAAAAATCAGAAATACACTCAGACAACTCAGCCGGGAAGATGCCGAAAAAATCGGCGAAACCTGGCAGGCTCCGCATAAAGAACAGGTATGGGAGCGCATTCATCAAAAATTGAATTCCGAGGAGGAAAATCACATGATTTCTTATAAGAAAAATAAAAGCTGGACAGATTATCTGGGCATTGCTGCCGGAATTGCATTATTTTTCGGCACAGTGTGCGGAAGCGTGATGATGCTCCGGCAGTCCGGCCGATATGTCAGTCAGACAAATTCCATGACATCAGACGGCGGATTCACTCCGGCAGAACAGCTTTATTCCGCCGAAGAAGAAACCATTCCGGCAGCATCGGAAACTATGCCGGAACTTGCCGCCAAAATGCCGGAAACTGCTGTTTCCACAGCGGCAGCAGAAATTATTACTACAGTAACGGAAACTTCCGTTACAACTATGACGGAAATCACTGCCGATACACTGCCGGAAACTGTGATAACTACAGCAGTCATTGAAATTGAAATCTCTGAACAGACAGAAATAATTCCCGAAACTCTGACGGAAGTCTCTGTAGATGCAGATGCCGAACCCGAAGTGATAACGGCACCTCCCGAAGAACCTGACCCTGTTCCGGAAACAACAGAATTTGTCACCCCCGAAGAAGATATCAGTTCCGAAGAAATCGGCGAAACTATGCCGGAAATCCCCGAAAATCCGTTTGTCGGAAGCTATTCTGAAGAAATCGCTGACAGAGAAATTATGGATATTACCTTTGGCGAAGATCAGATTTATCATGTAAGTGTTCACTGGGCAGGTTCGGCATTCGATTTCGTGGAATGGGAGTTCAGCGGCGAATTCAACGGCAGACAGACCCTCTATTATACCGACTGTGTCAAGAAATATGTTTCCTATACGCAGGACGGCCTGAGAGAAGAAAAAATAGAATATACTGACGGTACCGGTTTTCTGAAAATCGCCGAGGAAGGCACAAAAACAGGAATCGTCTGGAGTGATGATCAGGAAAATATCGGCGAAGATTCATTCTTTATCAAAAATTAAATTCCGGAAAAACAAACAGGATGCAGAATAGCTCTGCATCCTGATTTTTTCAGCTTTTGGCACGGCTCCTGAAAAGCACAGCCGCTGTCAGTCCGGCAAACAGTGCCGCCGTAATGCCGCCGGCCGCAGAGGTCAGCCCACCCGTCAGAATTCCAAGTGCACCCTGTTCTGCAATCGCTTCCCGAACGCCTTTCGCAAGAAGATGACCAAAGCCCGTCAGCGGAACGCCTGCGCCTTCTCCGGCAAAATCCAGCAGAGGCTGATATAAGCCCAGTCCGGATAATATCACTCCTGCAACAACATACATTGTCAGAATTCTGGCCGGAGTTAATTTTGTATAGTCAATCAGAAACTGTCCGACAGCACAGATGATTCCGCCGATGACAAACGCTTTGAGTAAAGCAGTCAACAAGTTAATCCCTCCTGACTTCTGAGTTCTACAAGATGACAGATGCCCGGAATGCTCTCGCCCTGCTGCGGAGACATCGCGGATAATAATGCGCCCGTGGCCGCAAACAGAATTTTCTTGAATTCGTTATTTTGCAGTTTCGGCAGATAATAACCACATAAAATACTCGCCGAACAGCCGCATCCTGAACCGCCGGCATGAGTATCCTGTTTCTGTTCATCGAACATCAGAGCTCCGCAGTCCTGATGCTGTGCCTTGATATTGACCCCTTGTTTCAGCAGCAGGTCAATCAGAAGGGGAGAACCGATATTTCCCAGGTCTCCCGTGACAATGGCATCATAATGTTCCGGATTGGTTTTGGTATCCTGCAAATAGCGAAGAATCGTATCCGCTGCGGCAGGAGCCATTGCCGCACCCATGTTGGAAGTATCTGTCACGCCAAGGTCGGCAATTTTGCCGATGCATCCGCCCACAGCGAAGGGCGCACCTCCCTCGGCGGCAACCACAGCCGCGCCGGATGCCGTACAAGTCCACTGTGCTGTGGGAGTCCGCTGGCCTCCGTAAGATAACGGAAATCGAAACTGTCTTTCCGCAGTCGAAAAATGTGACGATGTCACGGCTGCCGATTTATTCGAGTATCCGCCGTCTACCAGAAGCCCCGCTACCAGAAGGCTTTCCGCCATAGTGGAACATGCTCCGTAAACGCCCAGATACGGGATTTTTGTATCCCGGACGGCAAAACTCGAACCCGTGCACTGATTAATCAGATCTCCGGCGACAATGCAGTCAATATCCAGCTGCTGAAGTTTTCCTTTTTCCAGTGCGAGTGCAAAAGTTTCTGACTGAAGACGGCTTTCCGCTTTTTCCCAGTTCTTTTCGCCGAAGGTGGGATCGGCTTCGATTCTGTCAAAATAATGTTTCATAGGGCCTTGGCCCTCTTTCTGGCCGACAATGGATGCATAACTGTAAATCGAACGCGGTTTGTTGAAAACAATGCTCGAACCGATTTTCATGCATAAAACCTCCTTGCAGATTTTTCTGACTGAAAGTAGTATTTCTGAAAATTTCCGGTTTATGCATGAAGAGTTTTCAACATTTTGACTTTGAAATGTTGAAAATTAATTTTTGTTTTTCTGATAAATCAGCGATAAGCCTTTTAATAATAAATCATCATCCAGAATAATTTCAGATTTGCATAACGGAATTACCGTTCCGGAAAGGCCGCCTGTCGCGATGACTGTGCAGGGTTCGCCGAGTTCTTCTTCGATTCTGGAAATCATGCCGTCCAGCGAGGAGGCTGTCGCGTACATAATGCCGGATTTCATGCAGTCGATGGTATTCGAGCCGATTACTTTTTTCGGCGCATCAAAGCTGATTTTCGGCAGCTGGGAAGTCTTATCGACAAGCGCATTCATTGAAACGGCCATACCGGTCATAATCACGCCGCCGATATACTGTTTTTTGGAATTGATAACAGAAAGCGTTGTGGCAGTTCCCATGTCAATAATAATCTGCGGCACGGGATATTCATGCAGTCCGGCGACGGCATCGACAACTAAGTCAGAGCCTAACTGCGCCGGATTATCAATCATGATATTCAGGCCGGTTTTGATGCCTGCGCCGACAATCATGACTTTTTTTCCTGTATATTTCATGACGGCATCCCGGAGCGTGGCCGTGACGGACGGCACAACGGAAGAAATAATAGCATCATCAATCAGATTTTTATCAATATCATGCATTTCCAGAGCAGTCCGGATTCCGGCGGCATATTCCAGAGCGGTTGCGGACTGGTTAGTAGACATTCTTTCCCGGAACAGAATCTGATTATTTTCATCAAAACAGCCGAGTACAATATTTGTGTTCCCGACATCAATTGCTAACAGCATAAAAAATCAATCTCCTTATTGATTATTATTTTCTTCAACATATTCTAAAATATCCGCCGGCTGACATTGCAGCAGTTTGCAGAGTTTATCCAGATTTTCAGCCGAGACAATTTCACCATTTCTGAATTTCTGAATTGTTCCGTGACCGAAAATATTTTCTTTACTTAGGCGATAAGTGGTATAACCAGCATCTTTCAAAACTGTTAATACATCAATTTTATATCGCAGCATAATATTTCTCCTGTTAGTGATATTTAATAAAAAAATAAGAAAGTATTCGTACACTTTGCCTATTGACTATAGCCAGAAAATTGGTTATAATATATAATATACAAAGGGGGTGAATTTATGAACTATGGAAAATTTACTGACTACTGGAAAGCTCTCAACTCCTGCCATAATAACGTGCTGAATCTCACGGCAGAAAGAGAGCAGCGCAAAAAAGCAGGTGATTCCAATATGGAAGCTTTTATCGAAGACCAGCTCCAGAAAGAATTCCGCAGAATGGACGATTTATATCAGACGCTCCGTCATATCGAAGAAAATGATATTTTTCTTTCTTCCTGACAGAATTCTTTCCAGAGTTCCTGACCGGAATAGAATTTATCCGGATTGTGCCAGGCACCGTCTGCGGAATTCGCCGCGCCATCGGTCAGAATCGCGGATGCACATGTGACAGCAAGAAACAGCTGCCGGCTGATAATCTCATCTTCAAGCGCACGGCTTTCAATCATATAGGAACCCGATGTGAGACGGGTCACAAAGATATTATGATTTTCCGGCTTGGGAACATAAAAACCGAAATATGCTTTCTTATCAAAAATTTTTATCTGATTGAAATTAATACTGAATTCCGGCAGATTCTGCATTGTCTGTAACAGTTCATCAAGCCGGATTAATTTTTCATTTCCCGTTCGGATGATGAAGCTTCTGCCCATTGAATCACCTCTGAGACGAATTTTGGCGTGATAGCCTTCGGAATCGGAAACGACAAATCTGTATAATTTGCATCATCTATCGGCAGAACAAAATGAAAATGCCTGTCTTCAGCGACAATATGAAGCCAGTAATACGGGTCATCATAGCCGGGTTTGATATGCCAGATATATTTTTGATTATTACAGATGATTTTTCTTCTGCCTTTGGCTCTGACAGCCATATTATAACACCCTTTCTGCATGGCGCGTCACATGACAGCCGACATTCACAGCAATAGGCAGTCCGGCGATGTGAGTCGCGCCCTCTTCGATATTGACATATAAAGCCGTGACAGTTCCGCCGAATCCCTGAGGGCCTATGCCGAGTTTGTTGATTTTCTCAAGCATTTTCTGTTCCAGATCGGCATAAAGCGGCTTAGGATTCCGGAGATTGGCATCGCGGCAGAGTGCCTTTTTCGCAAGCAGAGCGCATTCTTCAAAATTTCCGCCGATGCCTACGCCGACAACAATCGGCGGACAGGGATTGCTTCCGGCTTTTGCGATGCAGTCCACGACGAAATTAATAATATCCTCGTGAGATGCCGCCGGAGTCATCATTTTCAGCTGTGACATGTTTTCGCTCCCGAAGCCTTTCGGACAGACAGTAATCCTGATAGTTTCGCCTTCGACAAGCTCCAGATGCAGAACCGCAGGAGTATTATTTTTTGTATTGATTCGTTCCAGTGGGTCGCCGACTACCGAACATCTTAAATAGCCCTCTGTATAGCCTTTTGCGACTCCGGCATTGACGGCATTGCGGAGTGTTCCGCCGACAAGATGCACATCCTGGCCAAGTTCGATAAAGATCACAGCCATGCCTGTATCCTGACAGATAGGGAAGTTTTCTTCCCGTGCGGCCTGAAGATTTGCAAGCAAATCATCAAAAACAGCTCTGCCGACAGGAGATTTTTCCTGTCCGGCACAGCTTTCTATTTTTTTCTCCAGATTTTCCGGCAGAATTTTATTTGCCTGAATGCATAATTCTGCAACAGCATCTGTAATTTCCTGAACATTGATTTCTCTCATTGAATTAATCCTCCATAATTTTTCCGTTAATCATGACAAATTCCGGGTCGTTCATGATATCAAGCGGATCATCCCGGAACAGTACCAGATCGGCATCCAGTCCGACTTGGATTCTGCCGATTCTGTCCGAAGCTCCGATGATATCCGCGGCTTCGGAAGTAATTGCCCGGAGAGCGGCTTCACGGGGCAGGCCGCCTTTCTGTGCGAGGGCGGCAGACAATGGCAGATATTGAATCGGCACTTCCGGATGATCGGTACAAATGGCGATATGTACGCCTTTTTCATATAATTTTGCCGCGTTGGAGATTTCCAGCTTGCTCATTTCCGGCTTGCATCTGTCGCAGATGACAGGGCCTACAATCATGGACAGGCCCCATTCGCCGAACAGATCGGCGGCGATGTGTGCGCCCGTACCGTGGATAATCACAAAATCAAGGCCGAATTCTCTGGAAATTCTCACGGCCGTGCAGATATCGTCCGCACGATGGCAGTGAAAATGTGCTTTGACATCGCCGTCCAGAAGCGGAAGCAGAGCTTCACATTTGGCATCATATTCCGGGGGTTCTTCTTCGTCGGGATGTTCTTCAAAACGCTGGAGCCGTTCGGAATAAAGCTTTGCTTTCTGGAGTCCTTCGCGAATCAGGGCGGCTGTGGCCATACGAGTGACCGGCATTTCGTCGCGGTCGCTGTAGACGGATTTCGGATTTTCGCCGAGTGCGAATTTCATGCCGCAGGGTTTTATCATCATTTCGTCCGTACAGCGGCCGAAAGTTTTCATCAGAAGCATTTCTCCGCCGCAGGCATTGGCACTGCCCGGCGATACTAAGACAGAAGTGATTCCATTTTGACGTGCTTCCTGAAAGCATCTGTCATAAGGATTAATTCCGTCGATGGCTCTTAACTGGGGCGTGAACGGGTCGGAAATTTCGTTGCAGTCATCGCCTTCAAAATCAATGCCGTCCTCGATAATGCCAAGATGAGTATGAGCATCGATAAAGCCGGGGAACAGCAGGCCGCCTTTGGCATCAATATCAGAATCTTCAACAGAATCAGGTCTGCCCTGTTCAACGGCGGTAATTTTGCCGTTCTGGATTTCTACATAGCCGTAAAAATGCATATCTTCGGTCATGGAATAAACTTCAGCATTATAGATTAACATAATAAAATCAATTCTCCTTGGATTCAAGCCCTAAGACGTTCAGAATTTCGGAAACGGCAGCTGTCGGACTGTGAGAAGCATCTGCAATATGAGTGGCATGTTTCTGATAAATTACATAACGCTCGTGATATAATTCTTCCAGCTGCTGACGGGTATTTTTTTTCACAATCGGCCTGTCAGAATCGGCGATTCTGTACCAGCAGGTTCGGAAAGGAACATCCAGCAGTACGATAAAGCCGTTTTTCCGGGCGATTTCGGCGTTGACATCCCGGAGCATAGCACCGCCGCCGCAGGAAATCACGCCGGAACGCTGTGCCAGGTCACGGACGGCCTGTGTTTCCAGGTCGCGGAAATACGGTTCGCCGAATTTTTCAAAAATTTCGGGAATTGTCATGCCGGCCTGCTGTTCGATATAGTCATCCATATCGATAAAATTGCAGTTTAATTTCTGGGCTAATTTTTCGCCGATGGTGGATTTTCCGCAGCCCATGAATCCGCACAGATAAATAGTCATACTGCATTCTCCTTTTTTTCGATGGGGAATAATCTGTCAATTTCCTGCTGCATTTCAGAAATCAGGCTTTCGATGTCCTCACGCTGAAATCTGGAATTATACCAGATTTCATGTGCTCTGACGGCCTGCCATACCAGCATGGCCGCGCCCCCGACTGCTGTTTTGCCGAGTGCTCTTGCTTTTTTCATCAGAAGTGTTTCAGTCGGATTATAAATTACATCAAAAACGGCAGAGCATTTTGCAATCAGCCGGTCACTGACCGGACAGCGGTCAGTTTTCGGGAACATGCCCACAGGAGAAGCATTCATGATTAAATCAAATGCTTCATCAAGAGAATCTGCCTGTGCAAGCCGTACTTGATAATGCGTATCAGAAACGCGGCCGGCACCTGCTGCCAGCTGATGGGCTTTTTCTTCCAGAGCCTGGATTTCCTGTACAAGAATTTCAGCCTTTTTCTGATCCGGTTCGGAGATAGTCAGATCGGCATGACGTGTCACGGCCAGAATTGCCATCATGCGGCCGACTCCGCCGCAGCCGATTAATAATACTTTTTTTCCTTCCAGAGCAGGCACGCTTCTGATAAAGCCGTCACAGTCGGTATTATAGCCGATGCTGATTTCTCCGTTTGCAACACAGTTTACAGAATGGAATAATTCTGCACTGTTGTCGAGCCTGTCCAGAAAAGGAATGATATCTGTCTTATACGGAATTGTAATATTAAAGCCCTTTAATTTTTTAAGCTCCGGAATTCTGGCTTCCAGTTCTTCCGGCGGCAGATCGGTCAGAGTATAGTCTGCCTGTTTCCCGGAGAGCCGGAATAATCTTTCATGAATCCACGGCGACATGGAATGCCCCAGCGGATGACCTATTAATGTATAGTTCTGTTCTGTCATGATGAAAACTCCAATCAAAATAAAATATCACTTTCTATTTTAGCATATTTCATAGAAAAAAACAAGTATTTTGTGAGAAAAAATCACATGGATTTCCCTGGTATGCCGTTAGTTTTTTCTTGACAGAGCACAAAGAATCTGTTATAATAAAACAAGGGGATTTTTTATGCAGAACGATAGTCTGTTACTGATTTATTATCTTGTGATAAATCTTGCGGCTTTTTCGCTTTACGGTGCAGATAAGAAAAAAGCCGAAAAACATCGCCGCAGAATTCCGGAAAAAACACTGTTCCTGACGGCATTCCTCGGCGGCGCAATGGGTGCGCTGTGCGGTATGGAACTGTTCCGCCACAAAACCAGAAAAAATTATTTCTGGGGGCTGAATCTTCTGGCACTGGTTCTGCATGTGATGATCATGTATCTTTTATTTTTCTATATTCAGATTTAATTTTAACAAGGAGTACTAGATATGCAGGATGACAAAATAGAAGCATGGAAATTTTTCCGGAATGCGGCTGTCAGGGATATGACTGTCCCGGAATCAGTAACCTGTATTGAACACCATGCTTTTTATGATTGCAAAACGCTGAAACAAATCTGCTTTGCCGGAAAACCGGAAAAAATAGAAAACAGTGCGTTTACAAAATGCTGGGCTTTGCCGGAAATTACACTGCCCGACGGCCTGAAAGAAATTCCGGAAGAAATATTTTATGATTGTTTCAGCCTGCGGAAAGCAGAAGTTCCCGATTCTACAGAACAAATCCGGGACAGGGCGTTCTGCCGCTGTGCCAGCCTTGCAGAATTCCGCTTTCCTGATTCGCTGAAATCGATCGGAAACAGTGCCTTTGAACGCTGCACAGGTCTGAAAGAAATTGTCCTTTCACAGCATGTTGCAGAAATCGGCAGCCGCGCTTTTGCCGGATGCTGGAATCTGAATTCTGCCAGACTTCCGGCAGAGATTCAAAAAATTCATAAATGGGCTTTTTCAGACTGCTGGTGCCTGGAAACAGTCAATCTGCCCGAAAGCCTGACAGAACTGGGCGAAGGAGCTTTTATCAACTGTGTCAGCCTCCGGCAAATCCGCATTCCGGCAAATCTGCATGAAATTCCTAAAAATACTTTTCTGGGCTGTGCCGGCCTGACACAGATGCATATTCCGGAACATGTGCAGAAAGTTCATGCGCAGGCGTTCTCCTGCTGTACACAGCTGAAAAAGCTTGCCATTCATGATACAACCGAATGCGGCGGCTCCGGACTGTTCGATCATATCCGCCTGCTGCACCTGTATCGTCAGGGCTGTCATGTGCGCATTGAAATCAGCGAAGAAAAAAATGCTGACGAAACTCTGCTTTTCCGTTTCTGGTCAGAAAAAGACCTTGCCAGGAGAAAAATTTTCTTCCGGCAGATGAAAAACCCTGCCTATAAAATTCCCCTTGCTGTGCTGATGTCCGTCACGCTGAAAACAGATGATACAATTTTCAGAAATTATATTCATGAAAATTTTAAAGATGTTTCCAAATTTCTGATTCAGAATCATGATGAGGATAATATGGGCAAGCTGCTCCAGCTGGAAACATGATGCAGAAACTGAAAAATTTCCGGGAATATTAAAAAAATACTTGACAAGCTTTCAATTTTGTGCTATAATAATTCTTAGCTGTTTTGGCAGCTGATTTAGAATTTTTAAAATCCTTGCCTGTTTTTACGCAGGCGGAATCCAGAAGGAGGTGCTATGAGAAATGGCAAAATTAAACGAATCTTACGAAGCTATGGTTGTTTTCAGCCTCAAGAATGAGGAAGAGGAAATGCGCAAGCTGATTGAGAAGTTCAAGGGTGTTATCGAAAGACACGGCAGTCTGACGGAAGAAGTCAACGAATGGGGCAAACGCAAGCTGGCTTATCCGATCAATTACGAGGCCGAAGGTTACTATGTACTGTATTCTTTCACATCTGCGCCGGATTTCCCGGCTGAACTGAACCGTCGCCTGAACCTGTCTGACGGCGTTCTGCGTGCACTCGTGACAACTGTGACAGCCAAGTAACAAAAAAACTATTGGGGAGGTTTTTTTATGAATAAAGTCTTTTTTATGGGGAGATTAGTAGCAGATCCGGAATTTAGCATGAGTCAGAATGGCATGGCTTACTGCCGCTTCCGCATTGCAGTAGACCGCAGTTATACCAAGCAGGGTGAGGAAAAAAAGTCTGATTTCTTCAGAATTACCTGTTTTGGAAAATTAGCGGAACATGTCAGCCGTTATTATGTAAAAGGCAAGCCGATTCTGGTAGAAGGAAAAATTCAGAACGATAATTATACAGATAATAATGGCGCACAGCAGTACCGTGATACCATTATTGCGGACAGTGTAAGTTTTGTACTTTCTGACCCGACAGCCAGAAATAATAATGGCGGAAACGGCGGCAATAATTACAGCAATAATAATTTCAGCGGCGGCGGCGGTTACAGCAGCGGCTATCAGAACAATAACTTCAATAACGGCGGCGGTTACAGCGGCAATGTCCGTCAGAACAATAATTTCAGTAACAACAGCGATTACACCAGCGGCCGTCAGAATAATAATTTCAACAACAACAGCGGCTATCAGAATCAGCCGAATTATAATCGTGCTCCGTCTCAGCAGCAGCCTGCACCGCCCAGAGATGTTCAGGGCGGCGGCGGTGATGATTTCAACGATTTTGAAGAAATCCTCAGCGACGGCAATCTGCCGTTCTAATCTAAAAAAATAAGTATCTTGTCACGAAAGGAGTTGAATCAGAAATGGAACGTGAGAGAAATTCCCGTCCTTCCAAGCGTCCGCGCAAGAAGGTTTGTATGTTCTGTGTTGACCGCGTAGAAAAAATTGACTACAAAGACATCACAAAACTGAAAAAATGCATGACAGAACGCTCTAAAATCCTGCCCCGCCGTGTTACCGGCACTTGTGCATATCATCAGCGCGAGCTGACTGTTGCCATCAAGAGAGCAAGACATATCGCACTGCTGCCTTATGTGAGCGACTAATAATTATAGATTTGCAGGCCGTTCCGGATTTCTCCGGGACGGTTTTTTGTGATATTTTCGATAGTTTGTACATATCATGAATCAAGTCCGGATTATTCTTCTGAAAGGATTTGATAGCATGAAAGGTCTGACTTCCGCACAGGCACAGGCATTACAGAAAGAACATGGGCTGAACACGCTCGCACAGGTCAGGCCGCCCGGCCCGCTGAAATTATTTTTCGGCCAGTTCAAAGATGCTATGGTGCTGATTCTAATCGCCGCTACAGGAATTTCTGCCCTGCTCGGCGAATGGACAGATGCTGTTACGATTATTATTATTGTAATCCTGAATGCCGTGCTCGGTTTTGTGCAGGAATATCGAACCGAAAAAACACTCGAAGCTCTCCGGAATATGACTGCACCCACTGCCAGAGTTTATCGTGATGAAGTACTTCAGGAACTCCCGGCGGAACAGCTTGTGCCCGGCGATCTGATTGCTGTCGAAGCCGGAGACTGCATTCCGGCAGACTGCCTTCTGCTGACGGCCAGCCGGCTGTATGCAAACGAATCTGTTCTGACAGGCGAGGCCGAACCTATTGCAAAATATGCCGGAACACTCCGGGATGATCTCACAGGCCTGCATAAGCCGTACCTGCTCTACAGCGGCACGGCTGTCACCAGAGGAAGCGGCACCGCTCAGGTCACAGCCATAGGAAAAAATACCCAGATGGGACAGATTTCCGGTATGCTTTCGGAAATCCGCCGGACAGAAACACCGCTCCAGAAACGGCTGGGCGAACTCGGAAAAATGCTTGCTTTGATCTGCATTGGCGTATGTATGGCCGTCTTTGCTGCCGGAGTGCTCCGCGGAGAACCGATTTTTGACATGCTCATGACAGGAATTTCCATTGCAATTGCCGCCATTCCGGAAGGACTTCCTGCTACTGTGACAATTGCGCTTGCTCTGGCCGTCAACAGAATGATGAAACAGAAAGCTCTCGTCAACCGCCTGCACAGCGTGGAAACGCTGGGCTGTACTTCTGTAATCTGTTCGGATAAGACAGGCACCATCACGGAAAACCGCATGACCGTGACAAAAATCTGCACTCTGCATCAGGAATTCGATGTTACCGGAAATGCGCTCCGGAAAGACGGCGCAATTCTGGAACAGCATACACAGGTCAGCGTGAAAAGCATTCCGGCTCTGGAATCGCTTCTGAATTGTGCTGTTCTCTGCAATAATGCCGAACTTTCTGAAAAAGATGCCTCTGAATGGAATGCAGTGGGCGATCCGACCGAGACGGCACTGCTCGCTGCGGCCGCAAAAGGCGGCATTTCAGTCAGAACTCTGAACGCTTCTCGGCTGGAAGAAGAGCCTTTCGACAGCGATACCAGAAATATGCGCGTCTTAGTTCAGAAAAATCATCAGAAATATCTGTATGCCAAAGGCGCATTGGATGTGATTCTGAATCACTGCGATTTTGTCCGGACGGAAACAGGCGATGTGACACTGACTTCTCTGATGAAAAAACAGATTTCCGATCAGGCGGAAAGCTTATCTGCTCAGGCCTTGCGTGTGCTTGCTTTTGCCGAAAAGAAATCCGATTCACTTGCAATGAACGGAATGGTTTTTCTCGGACTGACCGGAATGCTCGATCCGCCGCGCCCGGAAGCCAGAGATGCAATCCGGAAATGTGCATCGGCATCGGTAAAAACGGTCATGATTACCGGAGATCATAAAAAAACCGCCGCCGCTGTCGCCAGAAAAGCCGGACTGCTCCGGGGCGGCGAAGTCGTCACGGGAGACGAACTCGATCTTATGACAGATGCCCAGCTTGACAGAAAATTATCCAGAATTTCAGTCTTTGCAAGAGTGAATCCTTCTCATAAGCTCCGGCTTGTCAGAGCGTTTCAGCGTGCCGGAAATATCGTTACTATGACAGGAGACGGGGTCAACGATGCTCCGGCCATCAAGGAAGCCGATGTCGGCGTTGCAATGGGACTGAATGGCACTGATGTGGCAAAACAGGCCGCCGATGTCATTCTGATGGATGATAATCTTGCTACACTTGTTTCCGCAGTCGAGCAGGGCAGGGCGATTTATTCCAATATCCGGAAATTTGTCAGATATCTGTTATCCTGCAATATCGGCGAAGTAATTACAATGTTTCTTGGAATCCTGATGGGAATGCCCGTTGTCCTGCTTCCTGTCCAGCTTCTGCTTGTGAATCTGGCAACAGATGGTCTTCCGGCAATCGCGCTCGGACTTGAACCGCCCGAACAGGATATTATGAAACGGCCGCCCCGTAAGCCGGATGAAAGTTTTTTTGCAGACGGTTTATTGACAAAAATCATCTGGCGCGGCGTGATGATCGGCCTGTGTACATTAGGCTCTTTCAGTACAGCACTGCGATTCGGCGGAACACTCACAGAAGCACGTACCTGTGCGCTGTTCACACTGGTGCTGTCACAGCTGATTCATGTATTTGAGTGCAAATCCGAACATGGAACAATTTTCAGTGTCCGGTATTTTTCAAACTGGAAACTGATTTTTGCTGTATTGATATCGGCTGTGATGTTGGCAGTTACAATCTGGCTTCCGCAGGCGCAGAGGATATTTTCAACGGCCTCGCTGACCGGGAATCTGTTATATCAGGCAATTGCTTTTTCGTTCGCGGTTCCTGTCATGACTTCACTGTTCACAGGGTTTGCAAAGAAATAAAACAACCGGGCGGTCAGGAATTTCCGGACTGCCCGGATTTTTATAGAAATTTGTCAATCTAACAGATTTGACTTTTCGGCCGTTCTGTGCTAGAATAAAAATATCAAACTCAAAGAAAGAACGGGATATTTATGACCAAAATCGACCTGATTACCGGAATTCTGGGTTCCGGCAAAACGACTTTCCTGCACGGCTATGCGGAATATTTTATCAGGCAGGGACAGAAGATTGCTGTTCTGGAAAACGACTTCGGCGCGGTCAACGTCGATATGATGATGCTCCAGGACTTGAAATGCGATCAATGTCAGCTGGAAATGATCGCCGGAGGCGGCGACAGGGACTGCCATAAAAGAAGATTCAAAACACAGCTGATTTCCCTCGGAATGCAGCATCTGGACAGAGTCATCGTCGAACCGTCCGGTATTTTCGATATGGACGAATTTTTCGATACGCTTTACGAATCGCCCCTCGACCGCTGGTTTCAGATCGGAAGTGTCCTGACAATTGTAGATTCTGAAATGAAAAATCTGTTATCTTCCCAGATGGAATATCTGCTGGCATCCGAAGCCGCCTGTGCCGGAAAGCTGATTCTCAGCAAGCGAAATCCGGAAGAATCAGAAGCCGGCATTTCAGAACGGATTCTGAAGCATATCAACAGAGCTTTGACAGGAATTCAATGTCCCCGGCAATTCACGGAAAAAGATCTGATTACAAAATCATGGAAAGATTTTTCAGAAGAAGATTTCAGTCTGTTTGCCTCTGCCGGGTACAGAAGCGAACGCTATGTCAAACAGTTCGATACAGATGCTGTGGAAAGCGAAGTGCATTATTTTATGCATGTCAATATCCCGGAAGAACAGATTCCGGAAGTGATTGACAGCATTCTGAATCATCCGGAATACGGCACGATTTTCAGAATCAAAGGCGCACTGCCCAAAAAAGACGGAAAAATGCTGAAAATCAATGCTGTGCATGAGAAAACAGAACTGACTCCTGTCATGACCGGTCAGGCAGTCCTGATAGTCATCGGCGATCAGGTCAATTATGCCGGAATTGATTCTTTTCTCCGGAAATATAATACAAATCCGGCATATGTTTCTATCTGAAAACAATCAGGCAGTCCGCAGCGGCGGGCTGTTTTTTTTGCTGAAATCTCTTGACAAACTGATTGTTATGCATTATAATAATAATTGCAGCCGCTTTTATATGGAAAAGTGATAAAGCTTTAAACTGCAAAAATCATCAAAAAGGAGAAGATATTATGATTAAATGGCTTATTCTGGTGCTGTATCTATGTCTGATGGTCGGCATAGGCATATACTGCAACCGGAAAACAAAAAGTGTCAGCGATTTTGTTCTTGGCGGCCGGAGCATAGGACCATGGTTTTCGGCATTTGCCTTCGGAACATCTTATTTTTCGGCAGTCGTATTCATCGGCTACGCCGGACAATTCGGCTGGAAGTACGGCATTTCCGCAGCCTGGATTGGCCTGGGAAATGCTCTGATTGGTTCGCTGCTGGCGTGGGTGATTCTGGGAAGAAGAACGCGCACTATGACAAAATTCCTGGACTGTGCTACCATGCCGGAATTTTTCGAGAAACGCTATCAAAGCAAGGCGTTGAAAATTGCCGCATCGCTGATTGTATTTCTGTTTCTGATTCCGTATACAGCATCAGTCTATAACGGCCTGTCGAGATTATTTGAATCTTCACTGGGCGTGCCGTATATTTACTGTATTATTATCATGGCAGTGTTTACGGCGATTTATGTCATTGCCGGGGGATTCCATGCCACAGCACTGAACGATTTTGTGCAGGGCATTATCATGCTGGTCGGCATTCTGGCTGTTGTGTTCACAATTGTGAAGTATCAGGGCGGTTTCGGCACAGCTATGCAGAATCTTGGAAAAATTCAGGACGATTCCGGAAATTTGCAGACACTCAATTCTGTATTTGGTCCTTATCCGGCCGATCTGCTGGGTGTTGTCATTCTGACATCACTGGGAACATGGGGACTGCCGCAGATGATTCAGAAATTTTATTCTATTTCAGATGATGCCGCTATCCGCAGAGGCAGTATTATTTCTACCGTATTTGCTGTGATTGTTTCAGGCGGCTGTTATTTCCTGGGCGGTTTCGGCAGATTGTTCGGAACGGCTGATTCTGCCGATACTTCCAAAGTATTTATTAATACCATCAACGGCAAGCTGGAATATGATGCCATTGTTCCGGCCATGCTTCAGACAGCTCTGCCGGAATTTCTGATTGGCCTGATTGTCGTGCTGGTGCTTTCGGCATCGATGTCAACGCTTTCTTCTCTGGTACTGACTTCCAGCTCGACACTGACGCTGGATTTAATCAAACCGGCTATGAAAGGCAAAATGGATGAAAAAAAGCAGGTACTCTGCATCCGGATTTTTATTGCAGTCTTTCTGCTGATTTCTGTTATTATGGCAGCGCATAAGAATGCTTACATCACTACTCTGATGAGTATTTCCTGGGGTGCGCTTTCCGGCTCGTTCCTGGCACCGTTTATGCTGGGGTTATTCTCGAAAAAGATTACTCCTGCCGGAGTATGGGCATGTTTTGGGTTTGCAGTTATTTTCACGCTGACACATACGGCATTGTTCATGCTGGGATGGTTCCCGGAACTGACAAAGGCCGCCGCATCTCTGCCGCTGCCGTTCACAGTGACTTCGCCGCTGAATGCCGGAGCGTTCTGTATGCTGTTTTCTCTGATTCTCTGTCCTGTCGTCAGCAGTTTCACCAAAGTAAAAGATGAAAAAGAAGTGGACAGAATTTTCACCTGCTATGCCGGAGAAAAGAAATCCGGCAGCGGACAGGAGGTTCTTTCTTGAATTATATTGATTTTCATGTTCATGCTTTTGCCGATAAAATCGCCGAACGAACTGTGAAGGCTCTGGCCGAAACTGCACAGGAAGCTCCTGTGACAAACGGAACTCTGGCTGCTGCCGAGGCAAAAATGCAGGAATGGGGTGTGGATGGATTTGTGCTCTTATCCATTGCCACCAAACCGACACAGCATCTTGTCTGCAATAACTGGGCGGCATCGTGCAGGTCAGATCATGTTTTTCCGTTCGGGAGCGTGCATCCTGACGGAGAAGATGTTTTTCAGGAACTGGAACGCATTAAAGAACTGGGGCTTTATGGCATCAAGCTGCACCCGGATTATCAGCATTTCTTTGCGGATGAACCGCGCATGTTTCCGATTTATCGCAAATGCGGAGAACTGGGACTTCCGATACTGCTTCATGCCGGAGTCGATCCGATTAGTCCGGATTGTGTTCACTGTTCGCCGAAGGCCGCCGTCAAGGCACTGGAAGCCGCTCCGGATACGACTTTTGTTCTGGCGCATCTGGGCGGAAATCAGCTCTGGAATGAAGTGGAAACTCTGCTGGCCGGAAAGTTTGAGAATCTCTATTTTGATACAGCTGTGATTGCCAGTCACATGCAGGATGATGAACTTCTGTTCCGGATTATGGAAAAACAGGGGTTTGATAAAATTCTGCTGGCAAGCGACTGTCCGTGGGATAATACCCGGCTTACGATTGAGAAAATCCGCCGTCTGGGGCTGACCCCGGAACAGGAACACGCTGTTTTCGCCGGAAATGCGGAAAAATTATTACAATTGGCATAAAAACAAAAGGCAGACAAAGTTGCTTGTCTGCCTTCTGCTTTGTAAGGAGAATATATTAGAATTTTTAAGGGAACTGCTGTGATCAGTCTTCCTGACGGACTTCCTGCAATGTCAGGGAAACGTCTGTCGATTCGCCGGCACGGAAGATTGTGATTGTAATAGTATCTCCGGCATTGTACTGGTTTTTGATTTCGTTCAGGGAATCCATATCTTTGATTTCTGTGCCTTCTACTGCTGTGATGACATCGCCCTGACGGATGCCGGCATTGTAAGCGGCACTGCCTTCTGTTACACCGTAGACATATACGCCCTGCGGCATATTATAATGAGAAGCATCAGATTCCGTTACAGTAACGCCGGTAATGCCGAACTGCGGACGGCCGGTAACATAGCCGTTATTAATCAGATCTTCGATAATTTCTTTTGCATCGCTGATCGGGATGGCAAAGCCTAAGCCTTCTACACTGGCACTGCCGTAAGTGGAGGACATCTTCGCAGAATTAATGCCTACTACCTGACCGTAACCGTTCAGCAGAGGGCCGCCGGAGTTGCCGGAATTGATGGCGGCATCGGTCTGAATCAAAGTCATATCTTTTTCGTTGATTGTCACTTCGCGGTTCAGTGCCGAAACAATACCGCATGTGACAGTATTCTGGAGTTCAAAGCCCAGCGGATTGCCGATGGCAATTACCAGCTCGCCGACACGCAGATCATCACTGTTGCCGAATTCGGCAGGTGTCAGGCCGGCAGCATCGATTTTCAGAACAGCAAGGTCAGTTTCGAGGTCATAGCCGACAATTTCGGCTTCATATTCTGTTTCGGCTTCATCGCCCATGACTACGCTGACACTGGTAGCTTTGCCGCATTTATAATCCGATTCGTTATCATAGACGCAGTGTGCATTTGTGATGATATAGCCGTCTTCTGTCATGACAATGCCTGTACCTGTACCTGTAATCTGCTGTGTCTGTGAACTGCCGTTGTTTCCGCCGTAATTATAGAAGCCGAAACCCCAGTAGCTCTGTGCCGGCGCGGTATACTCGAAAGTAGCACTGATGCCTACTACAGAAGGCACTGCTTTTTCTACGATATCCGGAATACTCATAGCATTTTCCGGAGCGCACATGTTAATCCAGTTTGCTGTGGAATTTACTGATGCATTGGCAGAAGTGCCGTTGGAAGAAGTACTGGAAGAAGAAACTGTGCTGTCGGTCAGGCTGCTTGCCTCGCGGGTGATGCCGGCATCGCTTTCGGAAGAAGTCCAGGCAGAATTTCCGCCGCCAAACAGTTTATACATTTCGATGGAAGAAACGGAAACAATGGCCAGTGCGGCAACTGCGGCAAGAACTTTCATGAATTTTTTTCCGCCGTTATTTTTAGAAACGTTCTGGTTCGGGTCAGAACTGAAATTTACATAATTGCTGCCGGGAATATCATAGAAATTATTGTAATCCTGCTCCTGGCCGTGGTTCATATCCTCATAAGAATCTCTTTTATTATCAAACATAACATTCATTCCTTTCAGATTTATCTTTCAGCTTTTTGCTGATGTGTTTTTTGTTTACAATTATTATTATACTCCGGAATGTGATAATTTCATGACAGGAATTCAAACAGAACATGAAAGAATCGGGCAAAATATGCGTAAAATGCATGTAAAAAAACAGCCTTTTCTGTGAAAGACTGTTTTTGGATATTACTGCCAGATGGGAGCAGTCGGGTCAGGGTCGACGAGTTCCGGTTCGGAAGTATCAGGCATATCAGGATCAGGATCGACAACTTCCGGTTCAGAAGTATCAGGCATATCAGGATCAGGATCGACAACTTCCGGTTCAGAAGTATCGGGCATATCAGGATCGGGATCGACAAGCTGCACGCCGTCATATTTGCGGAATGTATATGTTTTTCCGGAGCCTTTGGCGGCCGCATAGGAAAGAATCTGGGCAGCATCCTGTGCATTGGCCGTGCCGTCGCCGTCCACATCGCCGCCTTTGATCTGGTCTTCGCTGAATGTGCCGCCTTTTCCTGCGCCGATGCTGGCAGCATGTCCCAGAACTGCCGCGGCATCAGAAGCGTTGATTTCGCTGTCTTCATTGACATCCCCGTTCCGGGAAAGTGCGGCTTTCTGAATCAGAGCATTGGCAATCCAGGCATGACCTTCGGCTGAGGGATTAAGATCCAGCTGATACAGATTTGTATATTTCCAGGCATTTCCGGCAAATCCGGCAGCTGTGTCGATTACAATGCAGTGTCCGTTTTCCTCTGCAAACTGTGCTATAGAATGATTCAGTGCTTCGTCCATAGCAGATTTGACAGAATTCATAATTTCAAGATATTTTTCTTTGCGCCTGTCAGAAAGCGTATCGATAAAATCAATAGTATCTGTCGGATTATAAGCAGTCTGCCAGATGATTTTTGCATGGGGGTAGTGTTCCAGTTCTTCATGAATTTTCTGAATATTCTCCTGTACAGCCGCCTGATTGGAGCGGAGCGCATTGGAAAGCAGATCGGCATAAGGCAGAAGTTCGTCTTCTGACCGGATGCCGTAGTCTTCCGGATTAGCCTGAAATACATCCGTAAATTTTTCAAAGCCGAACTGTGTCATAAATCCCTGTGAGAGCTTGATAAAACGGTCCATTATATCATGTTCGCCGACTGTAATCAGAATCAGGTCAGCTTCGGAAAGAGCCTGCTGAATCTGCGGGTCAGAAAGACAGGTCAGCACATTGGCAGTTGTATAACGTTCCTGGGAGAAATTCTGTATCTGTGCATTGGTATATTCTTCCACGAGTGCGGCATAGGATTTTTGATTTTCGGCAAGGCCGCTGCCGGAAGAAATACTGTCGCCGAGCACGACAATTTTCTGTACATGCATTGCTTTTGTCTGCATCAGCATTCCCGGCTGACAGAATGCTGTCACAGCGGCCGACAGTACAGAAATATATTTTAATTTCTGTTTCATGAATTCATCCCTCCATCAGGTATATTATTTTTTCTTTTTCAGCATAGCGTAAGCTACAATCACAGTGACAATGACAGAAACCAGTGTGGCAAACCATGTATCAGGCACGGGCAGATGTGCCGTGTTCATACCGTAAAAACTGAAAATCATCGTCGGGATAGACATAATAATCGTCACAACGGTCAGCCGCCACATGACAATATTCAAATTATTGGAAATAACCGAGCCGAATGCTTCTACCATGCTGGAAATAATGCCGGAATAGATATTGCTCATTTCAATGGCCTGGCGCACTTCAATCAGAACGTCTTCCAGAAGATCCTGATCTTCGTCATAAAGCTTGATTGTTCTGCCGCGCAGGAGTTTTTCAATTGTGACTTCGTTTGCTTTCAGCGATGTGGAAAAATAAACCAGAGATTTTTCCAGTTCCAGCATCTGAATCAGTTCCTTGTTTTTCATGGCAGAACTTAATTTCTGTTCCATGATATAAGAAGTTTTATCAATCTGTTTCAGGTCCTGGAGATAAATTGCTGTAATCCGGAGCAGCAGCTGCATGACAAACCTGGTTTTCATTCTTGTCTGCACGCCCTTGACTACGCCGTCAGTCATATCCCGCAATACCTGATTATGTTTCAGCGAAATTGTAAAAACATAATCTTTTGTAATAATAATCCCCAGAGGTACCGTATAGAACAGGATTGTTTCTTCTGTCTGAATTTCGGACATAGCTGTATCGACAATAATCAGTGTCTGATCGTCTTCGCGTTCAATACGGGAAGATTCTTCTTCGTCCAGAGAAGAACGCACAAAGCCGCTGTCCAGCCCATAGCCTTCAATCAGCTGCTGGACTTCCTGCGCCGTGGGATCGATAACAGAAATCCAGCATCCGGGCACGGGTGCCTCCAGAGTGCGGACAGAGTTATCCTGTGTCTGATAAAATTGAATCATGAAAAAAATACCGCCTTTCCTGACAGGCGGCAGAAAAATTAGTTCTGTATGAGAATCCAAACGCCGCCTGTGCTGTTGAAATATTCCGCTCGCCCGAACGGGTCTGTACTCATAATCAGTTACACCTCCGGAAAATAAAAATTACTCTTATATTATAGCAGATTTTCGTGCCAATAGCAAGAGTTTTTTTCAGATTGCAAAAAGAAAATTCCCGTTGCAGTACGGGAATTTTCAGTAAAACAGACTAGCTGACAGCATTCTGGATAGATTCTATAATTTCAGGATAGTACCAGGAACAGTCATCACGGTTCAGCATACCATAGCTGCCTTCGCCGTCGGGAGTATTATTATCCCAGATAAAGCAGGGAATGCCGCGTTTGGCTGCGGCCTGAAGATAATAGGCATAATATTCAGCACGGGCATCCGTATTATTTTTATTTTCCGCGCCGAATTCGCCGATGATGACCGGAATGCCCTTGGAAACAAACCGCCGGTACAGAGTATCGAATTCATAATTTAATTCGTCCTGATCGGTTTTTGTGAAAGTATTATTTTCTTTAAAATCATAGCTGGTAAATTTCCAGGGCGCATAATTATGAATGGAGAGGATTAAATTATCATCTTCCGGAATTTTAAGTCCGTTCAGTGCGTTTTCCGTGATGGATGCCGCATGTGTGGTGATAACCAGTGTCCGCATACCGTTATTGCCGCCGGAATTGCGGACAGTATCCACAAAGACTTGCAGCAGGTGATTGATGACATCGCGTTCTTCGGCAGTACCGCCTGTCCATTCGTCGGCACTGTTGACAAGGCGCGGTTCGTTGAGGCCTTCAAATAATAATTTAGTATCATAATTTTTGAACCGATCGGCAATCTGTGACCAGACTTTGATATATTTTTCCGTCACTTCCTGTTCTTTGTAATAGACCGGAGTCAGCCAGGTATAATCATCATGATGCATATTCAGGATTGTATACAGATTATCATCCATGGCGTAATCCACTACCTGCTGTACGCGTTTCAGCCACAGACCGTCGATATTGCCTTCACTGTCAAGATGATCTGTCCATGAAACAGGAATCCGGACGGCGTTGAATCCGGCCGCTTTCACAGTATCAATCATCTGTTTGGTAGTTTTAGGATTGCCCCATGCCGTTTCAAAATCGGTCACACTCCATGTCACATCATAGCAGTCCAGCGAGTTGCCCAGATTCCAGCCGACTTTGATAGCATCCACAATTTTCTGTGCATCGTCATTTCTGTAAGCAACCTGAATTTCTTCGGCATTGGAAAGACTGCCGGGCTGACCGCCGGAACCAATGCTGTATTTTACCGTAACAGAATCCAGAGTGATTTTTTCGCATTCGCTCCAGAAATAGGAAAATTTCATTTCAGAATCCTGTGAGACAGAAGCTTTTGCTTTTTCCGGAATCAGCCATGTCAGGTTCAGGGTATTGCTGTCTGTGAAGACAGAGAAAGTTTCGCTTTCTGTCCAGTCATCTTCACCTGTTTTGATGCTGAATCCGGCATTGCATTTTCCAAGCGCAGAATCTGCATGAACAGTCGCTGTTACGGCCTGAGGAATGCCGTCTTTTCCGAGCAGTTCAGAAAGCGGAAATGTAAAAGAAGAATCGGCTGCATAATCCAGACTTGCGCCGGGCTGAATGCTTTTTGTCTCATCCACAGGCAGTTCAGCAGAACGGGTATAACAGCAGGTGACATAATTCAGCCTGATATTTTCCGTATCGCCCCACCAGTAGCCGACTTGAATTTTTCCTGTAGGATTGATATATTCCTGAATTTCGGCAGGCACATCCCATTCTGCCCTGACATAGTGACCATCGGCAGGAGCAGAAAAATCCTGTGACTGGTACCAATAATCATCCGTAGCGGCTTTGCAGTTTTCCGTGACGGAAATGCCGCATCCGCCCTGAAATGTGCCGATATTTTCATCGGCTTCAAATTCAAAAATAAATTTCTGGACAGTATCGCCGTCAGTCAGAAAATCTTTTAACGGAATGGCATAAATTTTATTTGTCTCATGATTCAGGACAACGTCTGTATAATCTTTCTGGGTGCCGGACTGGAAATGCAGTTCCTCCCGCGGACTGATATGTTCTGTCGGAGCAGGTTCTGTTTCTGCCATAGGTTCGGCAGCAGAATCCTCAGCTGATTTTGTCTCTTCTTGCACTGATGTCTGGACTGTTGCAGCAATCTGACTGGAAGCATCCGGCGAACTTGTCTGATTTTTTCCGGCACATCCGGAAAGGCAGGCGCAGGCAGTCAGAACAGATAATAACAAGGCTGTCAGTTTCTGAATTTTCATCGAAAAATACTCCTTTCCTGAGTTTACAGCTGATTTTATTATAGCATATCCTGTTACGGAATTCCAGCAATATTTTAAATTTTTTCAATTTGCATAAAAACAGCCCCCGGCTTTTGTGCAGAATGCAGAATTTTGAAAAACGCTATTTTTTTTCAAAAATCCTAGTGCTTTTTTATGGAAAATATGATATAATAAATTTATAGTCTATTTTTTCAAAAAATTACATAGATTAAACAATGACAGCCGGTTCTTTTTTCCAGAGAATCAGGCTGATTTTCAAAATTCAGATTAAGGAGAGTGCATTGCAATGAAACACCCTATCATCACAATTGAAAGAGAATACGGAAGCGGCGGCAGCATTGTCGGAAAACGTGTTGCCGAAAAATTAGGCATTCCGTTTTATAATCACGAAATACTGGAAATGGCTGCCGAACGTCTGGGCGTTCCGGTTGCCAAACTGGAAGGCGCGGAAGAATCCTCGCCCAAAAGTTTTTTATATACATTACTGCTGAATTCTAATCCTTCCCGTACGATGGAGGATAATCTTCCCGTATCGGATAAATTATATATCACAGAAACACAGATTATCAAAGAACTGGCCGAACAGGGCAGCTGTGTCATTGTCGGCAGGTGCGCCAACTGGATTTTAAGAGATAATCCCTTCCGGTTCAGCGTGTTTATTTATGCCCCCAAACACTTCCGGCTGAAATTTGCACAGGATGCCTATCAGATTACAGAAAAAGAAATTGATACACTCCTGCCGAAAATCGACAGCCGCCGCGAAAAATTCTATAATATCAATACCGGCGGTAACTGGCATGACAAGAATAATTATGCACTATGTATCAATACCGGCGTGATGGGCATCACAGGCGGCACAAATTTGTTATATCACACTGTCCGCGGCATTCCCGAACCCGAAGAAAGACAGGAAAAACTCTTTTGAGAATTTCTTTTGATCTGGATGATACTCTGCTGATCAATCCGGAAAAAATACAGGCCGAACCGGAACTGAAATTTCCGTTTTCGGTATTCTATCCGGACAGATTACGCGCCGGAACAGTTTCCCTGATGCAGTATCTGCATGATCATGAGATTGAAGTCTGGATTTATACGACTTCCTTCCGGTCAGAGCGGTATATCCGGAATCTGTTCCGGCTTTATCATATCCGCATTGATGAAGTCGTCAACGGCGAACGTCATGCCCGTGAAGTGCAGGGAAACAAGGCCGAAGCCATGCCCTCAAAATATCCGTCACATTACAGAATAGATCTGCATATTGATGATGATATCTCTGTTCTCGAAAACGGGAAATATTATGGATTTCAGGTATATCTGATTCAGGAACAGGACAGGCTCTGGACTGAGAAAATTATAGAAAAAATTCAGATACAGCTGAAACAGAACAGATAAAAATCTATTTTCTGTACTGGTATGTCATCAGCATTTATTCGTAAGAGAAGTATTCGCCTGATTTCCGTCACAAAAAGAAATCTTTTGCATATCCTGCCATAAAGGAGTGATGCAAATGAAGAACCCTAAAACAGTCATGATCGCCGGAGGTGATCTGCGGTTCGGCTATACTGCCGCCGCTCTGTCAGAAAAATTTGAAACTTATGCAGTCGGCTTTACACGGCAAATCGTGCCGGAGCCTGTCAATCTGATCGAATCCGCCGCTGACGGTCTGCCGATGTGTGATATTCTCGTTCTGCCAATGCCCGTCTCTGATGACGGCGTTTTAGTCAATGCCCCGTTCAGTCAGAGCAATATTTCTCTGAAAGGCCTGATTTCCCGTCTGCGGCCGGGTGCGTTGGTTCTGGGCGGCAGGTTCGGCAAAGCACAGGCTTTGTTTGAAGAATCCGGAATCGAAACAGTCGATTACTTAGCCAGCGAAGAACTCAGCATCCGGAATGCTGTCCCCACGGCCGAAGGCGCAATCCAGATGATGCTGGAAGAAATGCCCTGTACTGTCTACGGAAGCAGAGTTCTGATTCTGGGATTCGGCAGAATCGGCAGCCGGATGGCTTCGACACTTCATGCCATGGGCGCAGAGGTCACAGTCGCCGCACGCGATGTCGTCAAGAGAGCACAGGCCGAAATGCTGGGCTGCCGGAGCATTCCTTTCACGGAACTGGAAGCCGTCGCCGGAACGTTCGATGTGATTTGTAATACCGTCCCGGCTAAAGTCGTGACAGAATCGGTTCTGGAAAAAATCCGGAAAGAAGCACTGATTCTGGATCTTGCCTCGAAGCCCGGCGGCATCGACTGGGATGCTGCACAGAAGCTCGGCCGCCGGGTTGTCTGGGCACTGTCACTGCCCGGAAAAACAGCTCCCGTCACGGCCGGAGAAATTATTGCAAAAACAATTCTTCATATTCTGGAAGAAAGGAGGATTGCGGATGCATGATCTGGAAAAAATCCGGGTTGGATTTGCCATGACCGGTTCATTCTGTACCTTCCGGCAGGCTTTTGAACAGGCAGAATATCTAGTCTCCTGCGGAGCAGAGCTGATTCCTGTCATGTCCTGGAATGCCGCCGGAATTTCAACAAGATTCGGCGAAGCCGCCGAAATGCGCGAACGGCTGGAGCATATCGCCGGACGAAAAGTCATTTGCAGTATTGAAGATGCTGAACCCATAGGCCCGAAACGCATGACGGATATTCTGCTTGTCGAACCGTGTACTTCCAATACTGCGGCCAAACTGGCGTGGAGCATCACAGATACGCCCGTCACCATGGCAGTCAAATCGCACCTGCGGAGTCAGCGGCCTGTCGTGCTGGCACTGGCCTCGAATGATTCGCTTGCCGGAACACTCAAAAATATCGGAATGCTGGCCAATGCGAAATATTATTATTTCGTCCCTCTGCGGCAGGACGATGCACTTAAAAAACCAAATTCTCTGGTTGCCGATTTCACCAGAACGGCAGATACGCTCGTCAGTGCACTGAACGGAGTACAAATTCAGCCTTCTGTGATACAGATATGAGATAGGAGATAGGAGAGACAGTCCCGGCTGTCTCTTTTTTGTGAAGATTTTTAAATAGTTCAGAATAAAATTTGTATGGATTTCCAAAACTGCGGAATCAGATTGCATTTTGCCTGAATTTATGCTATGATGAAACATGAGGTGTTGCTATATGGCAGGAATTGTATTAGATCAGGCAATAATTATGTTTATTATCATACTGGTGGGCGCAGGATGTTTTAAACTGCATTTGCTGTCAAAAGAAACTGTCAGTCAGATTTCAGGCATGGTGCTGAAAGTCGTCAATCCGATTGTCATCCTGATGGCCTATCAGAAAGAATATAAGCCCGAACTGGTGAAAAATCTGGGCAGAACGTTTATTCTGTCCATCGTATCGTTCGGGATTGCAATGGCAGTAGCCTATGTATGCATTCGTGAGAAAAAAGGCCGTGAAACAGTAATCGAACGGTTTTCCTGTATTTATTCCAACTGCGGATTTATGGGAATTCCTCTGGTAATGGCCATGTTCGGCTATGACGGCGTATTTTATCTGACGGCCTTCCTGACCGTGTTCAATGCGCTGGTATGGTCGCACGGCGTAATGCAGATGTCAGGAGAAAAATCACTGAAATCTCTGGGAAAAGTGCTTCGTTCTCCGGCAATTATTGCTATTGTAATCGGCATGATTTTATTTTTCGCCCGGATTGAACTGCCCCCTGTGATTGCCGAGACGTTTGAAGAAATCGGCAGTCTGAACTCTCCGCTTGCAATGATTGTCGCCGGAGCAACGATTATTCAGACCGATTTGCGGAAAGTATTCCAAAAACCAAGAATTTTTTATATCTGCTCTTTGAAATTATTTGTAATTCCGGTACTGGCAGTTTTGGTATTTCAGCTGTTTCCCTATGAAAAAATTGTCGAAATGACAGTGCTTGCCGCTGTTGCCGCGCCCAGTGCGGCCATCTGCACAATGCAGTGCCTGAATTATCACAGAAATGCCGCCTATGCATCGGAATTATTCGGCATGACAACGCTGATTTCCATCGCTACCATGCCCCTGATGATGATATATTACGAAATTTTACTATGAAATATGTAGAAAATCCGGTGCTGATTTTATGCAGAAAGCACAATCTTTCCGGAATTCAGAGAATCTTAAACAAAAAAGCCTTGTAATTCTGTTGCTTATTTGCTATAATAATAACAAGACATACTAAAATATTTCGGATTAGTATGCAGTGATAAGTAAGGAGGAATTACTTTATGAGTTACAAAAAGATTGCATCTGCCCTGATGGCACTTGCTATGGCCGCAAGCATGACAGCAATTTCTGCCGGCGCAGAAAATGCCGACGAAAATTCCCAGATTCCGGAAGTTACACAGGCTCCTGAAACACAGGCACCGGAAACACAGGCTCCTACTCAGGCTCCCGAAACGCAGGCACCGGAAACACAGGCTCCTACTCAGGCTCCTGAAACGCAGGCACCGGAAACACAGGCTCCTACTCAGGCTCCCGAAACACAGGATCCGAACGAAACAAAAGCTCCGGAAACAGAGGCTCCCGCAACAGAACCGCTGACAACAGAGACTCAGCCGGAAGAATCTGCATCTGAAACTGCTCCGGCAGAATCTTCTGCTTCTACAGAAGAAGGCACTGCAACTACTGCAAAGGAAACAACAGAAACCAAGAAAACAACAGAAATTGTTTCTGCTGATCTGTCTGCTCCGTCCGTAGGCGAGTTTAAAGTTTCCAAATCAGCAGACGGCGACAGCATAACTGCTGTTGTTTCCTGGAACGCTGTTGCCGGTGCAGAGGGCTATCAGGTTTACAGAACGCTTGTAGTTGCCGGTCAGGAAGATACGCCTCTTTCTCAGGCATTCGATGTGAAGGGAACTTCTTACCAGACAGGCGGTCAGGAAGAACTGAAAGAAACAATCAAAGTACGTGCATTCAAAGTCGTGGACGGCAAGAGAGTATACGGCGCATGGAGTGCTGAAAGAACGGTTTACCTGAAGGAAGAATCCACAGCAGCTACTTCTGCTACTACCAAAAAAACCGCTGCTGCTACGACGACAAAGACAAAAACTACTACTGCTTCTGCCAAATCAACAGTAAAAGCCGCTGCCGGAAAGACAGAATCCCCTAAAACAGGCGATGCCAATATCCCGGCTGCCGCAGGTGCCGCCGCCGCTTCTGCACTGCTGGCAAGTGCGGCACTCACAAAGAAAAGAAAATAATTCTTGCTTGGTTTGTGATATCATACATATCCCCCTGATTCTGCCGGGGGATATGTTTTTTGAAAAAATTCAGTCTTGCTTTTTTTTCAGGAATATGCTATAATAAATATAATAAAATCCTGCACGGAAAGGAACGATACTATGCAGAGCGGAATCAGTAAATTAGACCTGAAAAGAATCAACAGAATGCAGGTTCTTCGTACTGTCTGGGAGACTGGCCCCGTCTCCAGAGTCGATTTGTCACAAAAACTACAGATTACCCGTGCTTCTATTACACAGATTACCAATGCGATGATCGAAGAAGGCGTGCTGGCAGAAATCGGCGAAGCACCCTATCAGAATCAGCAGGATAACAGACTGCCCAAAGGCAGAAGAAAAATTTTGCTGGATATCAATGCAAATTATAAATTCGTACTGGGCGCAGTCATCAGCGAACAGGAAGTAACTGTGGGTCTTTGTACCATGCATATGGATATTCTGGATAAGGCAAGTCTTGCCTGCAATGATCATACCAGCCGGAAAGAAATGATTCAGTTTATTGTTTCCTCTGCTGAACATATGATGAATAACAGCTGTCTGACTAAAAATAATGTACTGGGGCTTGGCATTGGTGTCATGCCGATTATGATCGGCCGTATGCGCGTATTTTATAAAGACGGCATTCTGGATTTTACCGAACTGACAAAGGCGTTCTCCGGCTATGCGCAAATACCGCCTGTATTCTGCGGCAATGCGGTATGGCTTCAGGCACTGGCAAATACAGACCTGCAAAGAGGCAGTGCTGCCGTCAGTGCTAATCAGGTGTACCTGCATCTTGGCAGTCAGATTCATATTGCATTGTTAAAACCCGAAAAAACCGAGCAGGATTATCTGACATACAGCTATCTGACAGAACGCTGTATTGTCCGTCCCGGCGGCAGACAGCAGGACGGCTATCCGGCAGGCTCTGTCCGGGCGCAGCTTTCTGTACAGGCCATGCAGGCGCGGATTGCAGAAGTCTACAGCAAAGAGCGTACGCCGTTTCTGTATTCCGCGACAGACGGCTATATCGAACGTGTCACGCTGGAACAGATGTATCAGGCCGTTTCGGCAGGGGATACACGCTGTGAACAGGTCGTCAGGGAAATTATGCAGGACTGGAGTGTACTGCTGCATAATCTTGTCTGCTGTTTTCAGGCACAGAAAGTCGTGCTGCATCATTTTGCACTCAGCGAGAAAGGCTTTGCTGGATTCAAACGGTATATCAAACAGTTTGCAAGCGATGATGTGGCCGAACGTCTGGAAATCAGCAATGTAGAGGGAAAAACGGATTTTCTCGGCGGCTGTTCACTGGTTCTGCTCAGGAATTTTTACATGAACGGCGGAATTCCGGAACAGAATACTGCAAAATCATAACAGCATAACAGGGCAAAGGAGCCTCATGCAGTCTGGGAGTCATTTCAGACTGTATGAGGATTTTCTTGTATAAATTATTATTATTTATTATTATGGAGGCTTTTGATTATGGAAAAACATCAGACAAAATATGTATTTGTAACAGGCGGCGTTGTTTCCGGACTGGGCAAGGGCATCACAGCCGCTTCTCTGGGCAGACTGCTCAAAGCCAGAGGCTACCGTGTCACAATCATGAAGCTGGATCCGTATATCAACGTTGACCCCGGCACAATGAGTCCTTATCAGCACGGCGAAGTGTTCGTCACAGAGGACGGCGGAGAAACAGATCTGGATCTGGGTCATTATGAACGCTTTATTGATGAAAATCTTTCTGTGAATAACAATGCCACAACAGGAAAAATTTACTGGACTGTACTCAATAAAGAACGCCGCGGAGATTATCTGGGCGGTACCGTGCAGGTCATTCCGCATATTACCAACGAAATCAAAGAACGCATTTATCGTGTCGGAAAAACAAGCAATGCTGATATTGTAATTACAGAAATCGGCGGTACAGTCGGCGATATCGAAAGTACGCCTTTTCTGGAAGCAATCCGGCAGTTTGCCGGAGAAGTAGGCCGCGAAAATGCGGTATATATTCATGTAACGCTCCTGCCGTTCATATCCGGCTCGAATGAACTCAAATCCAAACCCACACAGCATTCTGTGAAAGAATTATTATCCATCGGCATTCAGCCGAATATCATCGTCTGCCGGACAGAACAGCAGATTCCCACAGAAGTTGCCGAAAAAATTGCCCTGTTCTGCAACGTCCGCAAAGCGGATATTATTCAGAATCTTACAGCTCCGTCACTGTATGAAGTTCCTGTCATGCTGGAACAGGAAGGCCTTGCCAAAGAAGTCTGCTATCATCTGGGGCTGATTAACAGAGGGCCTGACCTGGCCGACTGGATTGCAATGACCGAACGGCAGAATCATGCCTCTGAAACAGTTACCATAGGCCTTGTCGGGAAATATGTCTCGCTTCAGGATGCTTATCTTTCTGTTGCCGAAGCACTCCGTCACGGCGGAATCGTCAACGATGCCAGAGTGAATATTCTCTGGATTGATTCTGAAAAAATTACGCCGCAGACAGCAGAAGAAATTCTTGCTCCGTGCGACGGCCTGATTATTCCCGGCGGATTCGGCGACCGCGGCATAGAAGGCATGATAGAGGCCATCCGCTATGGCAGGGAACAGCAGGTTCCTGTGTTTGGCATCTGTCTGGGAATGCAGATGATGGTAATCGAAACAGCACGGCATCTGGCCGGACTGACAGAAGCAAATTCTTCTGAATTTACTCCGGAAGGTTCGCAGAATGTTATTGATATTATGGACGATCAGAAAGATATTACGCAGAAAGGCGGCACCATGCGCCTGGGTCTGTATCCCTGCCGGCTGGTGAAACATACTGCGGCTGCCCGTATCTATGCCGAAGAACTGATTTATGAACGCCATCGCCACAGATGGGAATTCAATAACGCTTACAGAAAACAGCTGACAGAAGCCGGACTGACAATTGCCGGACTTTCTCCGGATGAAAAACTCGTCGAAATTGTGGAGCGTTCAGAGCATCCCTGGTTTATCGGAGTGCAGTTCCATCCGGAATTCAAATCCCGCCCGAACCGTCCGCAGAAGCTCTTTGCAGATTTTATCCGCGCCGCACTGGAAAGAAAATCTGAGAAAATCTGATTTTTCTATTGCATTTTGTCTGATTTTATGCTATGATAAAAGATGTGAAAAATTTTTAAAGAAGGGATTTTGCTGGTTATGAGTTCAGGAAAAATCGGTTTTGACAATCAAAAATATTTGAAAATGCAGTCGGAGCATATCCGGGAAAGAATTGCCCATTTCGGCGATAAGCTGTATCTGGAATTCGGCGGAAAGCTGTTTGATGATTATCATGCTTCCCGGGTGCTTCCGGGTTTTAAACCGGACAGCAAATTGCAGATGCTGCTGCAATTGAAAGACGAGGCAGAAATCGTCATCGTAATCAATGCCGGAGATATCGAGAAAAATAAAGTCCGCGGCGATCTGGGAATCACATATGATATCGATGTAATCAGATTATTGAATGTGTTTACTAAAATCGGCCTGTATGTCAGCAGTGTGGTGCTGACAAGATACGAACATCAGCCTACCGCAGATGCATTCCAGAATCGACTGGAAGCTCTGGGCGTGAAAGTATATCATCATTATTCTATCAAGGGCTATCCTTCCAATCTGGAGCTGATTATGAGCGATGAGGGCTACGGCCGGAATGATTATATCCAGACTTCCCGGAAACTGGTGGTGATTACTGCCCCCGGCCCCGGCAGCGGAAAAATGGCAACATGCCTCTCACAGATTTATCATGAGCATAAGCGCGGCATCAATGCCGGATATGCCAAGTTTGAAACATTTCCTATCTGGAATCTGCCGCTCCGGCATCCTGTCAATATTGCCTACGAAGCGGCTACTTCTGATCTGAATGATGTAAATATGATCGATCCGTTTCATCTGGATGCCTATAACAAGACAACTGTAAATTATAACCGCGATATTGAAATTTTCCCCGTGCTGAATCTGATGTTTGAAAAAATCCTGGGCGAATCGCCTTATAAATCGCCTACGGATATGGGCGTGAATATGGCCGGCAACTGTATTATTGATAATGCCGCTGTCTGCGAAGCCGCCAGAGATGAAATTATCAGAAGATATTATGCTGCACTCTGCGGCAGAAAAAAAGGCACGGCTTCCGAGGAAGAAGTCTATAAGCTGGAACTGCTGATGAAACAGGCCGGCGTAAAACCTGCCGACAGGTCAGTCGTTGCGGCTGCTCTGGAAAAAGAAAAACAAACAGGTCAGCCTGCTGCCGCTATGGAACTGCTGGACGGAACGATTCTGACAGGAAGAACTTCCGACCTGCTGGGCGCATGTTCGGCACTGCTGCTGAATGCACTCAAACATTTTGCCGGGCTGGAAGATAATATTCTGCTGATGTCTCCGCATGTCATCGAGCCGATTCAGAATTTAAAAACCCATCATCTGGGCAATCAGAACCCCCGTCTGCATACGGATGAAACACTGCTGGCACTCTCCATCTGCGCCACAACAGATGAAAATGCAAAAAAAGCAATGGAGCAGATTTCTGAATTATGGGGGTGTGAAGTGCACTCTACTGTAATTCTTTCTGCTGTGGATGAGAGAATTTTCAAACGGCTTGGCATTAACCTGACCTGCGAGCCGAAATTTTCCTGAATTAAAAAAGCTCTCCGGAATGTTCGGAGAGCTTTTGCATTTTATTGTTACTGTGTTTCTACCCAGCAAACGATAAGGCAGCCCGTGCCGTTGAACGAAGTAACGCCGCAGCCGCATCTTGTAACCAGAACGTTGTCAAAATCAGAAACCTGATTGACTTCTTTCCGGCATTCTTCTATAATTGCGTTGTCCATGCCGGTATGCCCCAGATAAAAGCAGCTTCTGTCAGTATTTTTTGCTTCTTTCATAAGATCATCAATAAATTTGACAGAGGCTTTTTCCAGCGAACCGCGATAGCGTTTCCGGACAGCAAAATAGCCGTCTTCTATAGATGCACTGGGCATCATGCCAAGAACAGAAAGCATAAGATTCTGGCCTACATTAATCCGCCCGCTGGAATGCATATATTTCAGATTGCTCAGCAGTAAATGCATCCGGACTCTGTCTGTCAGTTCCGTGCAGGTTTTGACGATATTTTCAGAAGGCGTGCCTTCTGCGGCCAGCTGTGCGGCTTTCAGAACAATCGGCATACCGCCGATGGAATAAGATTTGCTGTCGATGATATGAACTTTATTAAAGCTTTCCGCAGCCGATTTGGCAACTTCATATCCGGATGAAATCTTGGCTGAGGTTGCAAAATGAATGACAGTATAGCCCATATGTGAAAATTTAGTAAAAAAGCGAAAAATATCCTGCACAGTAGGCGGTGCAGTAATGACAAAATCATTTTCTTTCTCATAGAATTCAATAATATCATCCGGAGAAACAGAACCGTCATCCAATGCTTCATTGGCACCGAATTTCAAACGAATAGGCAAAACTTTGATATTATATTTTTTAACTAGTTCAGGGTCAATATCGATACCGCTGTCACAGGTAATCATAATTTTTTCTTCCACGAAAAATACTCCTCTCAAGTAAAGATAAAAACAAATATCCTTGTATCATTATAACATATTTTTCATAATTTGTCAACTAACTGTTCATTGTGCGTTCGCGACAAAAATATTATTTTTTTTTGTGGATTTTGAATATAATACCCCACTTGTAGAAAAACGGACTTTCTAAAACAAGAAAGCCCGTTTGATATAATTTCAGATTAATCGCCGAAGGAAATGCCTAAATCGCGGGCTGTCTGTACTTCCTGACCTTTGGGGTCAACGAGTTTTTTCTTTCCGGCAATCTCTTCCAGCTTGTTGGAAGTCACCTGACCGTTAACATAGGCAACTGTTCTGCCGAATTTTTCTTCTGCAATCAGTTTGGCGGCATGTACGCCGAACTGTGTGGCAAGCAGTCTGTCATACGCACTCGGCGAGCCGCCGCGGAGCATATGGCCGGGAACGCATACACGGGCTTCAATTCCTGTATTGGCCTGAATCTGTGCGGCAATTCTTGCCGTATCGTTGCCGTTTTCGGCGTGATATTTTTCGCGTTCTTTTTTCTTGAGTTTGGCAGTTTCCAGATTATTTACGCCTTCGGCAACAGCCAGAATCGAGAAAGTTTTGCCTTTCTGGGCACGTTTGACAACAGCATCGCAGACTTTGTCGATATCATAGGGAATTTCCGGAAGCAGAATGATATCTGCACCGCCGGCAATGCCGGAATAAAGTGTCAGCCAGCCGGCCTTGTTGCCCATGATTTCGCAGACAATGATTCTGGAATGGCTTGCGGCAGTTGTGTGCAGTCTGTCAAGCGCATCTGTTGCAATATCCACAGCAGTATGGAAGCCGAATGTCACATCTGTGCCGAACAGGTCATTATCAATTGTTTTCGGCAGGCCGATGACATTCAGGCCGTTCTGCGCAAGCAGATTGGAAGTCTTGTGAGTGCCGTTGCCGCCAAGAGTCAGCAGACAGTCGAGTTTCTGCTTCTTGTAAGTTTCAATCATGCTGTCAACTTTGTTGATATTATCTTCTCCGATGACGGTCATCATCTTGAACGGCTGACGCTTTGTGCCCAGAATCGTGCCGCCCTGTGTGAGAATGCCGGAGAATTCCGAAGGCTGCATATCTCTGCAAAGGCCGTGAATCAGGCCGTAATAGCCGTTGGAAATGCCGACAATCTGGATATTGTCTTCTCCGAAGCGTTCATAGCAGGCTTTGACAACGCCTCTGATGGTCGCATTCAGGCCGGGGCAGTCGCCGCCGCTGGTTAAGATGCCTATTCTTTTTTTCATGTTGAATTTCCTCCTTGATTTATAATAATATTAATTTTTAATAATATTGCCGATATAGAGTATTTCGTCACAGTTTCCCCAGTAATACAGGAGAATCAAATGCTTTGTTCCGTCCGGGTCAGTGAAGAATAATTTCCATTCGCCCACATCGCCCTGAGCTGTCCAGGAATCATAATCCCAGTTCTGCCATGAAAACGAATAAAGCTGTACAGCATGAGGATTATGAGAAGTGAATTTTTCAAATAAATCCGGACTGACCTGTGCCGGATAATGCTGATATAATTCCGAGAGCAGAATCACTTCTCTGACTGTCACGGAAATCCATGCACAGAAATCATTTTTTGATAAAATTTCATCCAGCTGACAGGTGACAACAGCAGACTGTTCAAGTTCTTCGGGCGGTTCGCCGATACCGTTCACTGAGGACATGGCAGGCTGAAAGAGGGTTTTAAAATTTTTTCCGGTTTTACAGCAGAACGGATGGCTGACTTTGAGATATCTTTTTTCGCCGGTTTTCGGAAAGCCGTCACTTCTCCGGAAGATATCCGTTTTCAGTTCCGGAAGAGATTGTTTTGACATATCCAGCCATTCTGCCTGACAGTAAATATAATCCTGAAAACACTGGTAATGACTGTCAGGCATTATCAGTTTCGTACTTCCGCAGACTCTGCATTTAAAAAGCGATTGCATAGAATACTGAGAAAAAATGCATCACAGTTCCGGCGAGAACGAATAAATGCCAGATAGAATGAAAATATTTTACAGATTTTTTCTTGTAGAAGTATACGCCGCCGGAATACATCAGTCCTCCAGCAATCAGCATAATCAGGCTGAACAGGGGAAGCTGTTCATAGAGCGGCTTAATCGCGAATACAATCGCCCAGCCCATCAGAACATAGCATACAGTCGAAAGTTTGCTGAATTTTTCCAGATTAATCGAAGTCAGCGTAATTCCCAATACTGCCGCCGTCCAGATGGCACATAAAATAGTAACTCCCAGCCAGAAAGGCTTGATGCAGCACAGGGCATACGGCGTATAAGTTCCGGCAATCAGCAGAAAAATCGTATCATGATCGAAAATCCGGAAAATACGCTTTGCTTTCTTGTTAGTCAGCGCATGATAAAGCGTAGACATCGTGTAGAGAATAATCATCGATGCCCCGAAAATCGATGCCGAAACAATTTCCTTTGCGCCCCTGTTCATCGTACAGAAGACAATCAGCACCACACAGCCGGCAATCGCCAGCAGTGCGCCTACCCCATGAGAAACAGAATTGAAAATTTCCTCGCCGAGTGTATAAACCGGAGCAGGTTTTAATTTTTTTTCCTGAATTGTCATGATTAGTCCACTTCCTTTCCGTAAGTGTTGATTTGCAGCCGTTTGCGGAAATCTGCCGCAGGCATGGGCTTGCCGTAAAGATAGCCCTGAATATAATCACAGCCCATATCTTTCAGGATTTTGGATTGGCCTTCATATTCCACACCTTCGGCAATGGTTTCCATGTTCATGGATTTCGCAATCTTGATGACGGCAGAAACAATAACCTGAGCGACAGAATCAGTTTCAATTTCGATGATGAAAGAACGGTCAAGTTTCAGAAGCGTAAGCGGCAGCCGCTGAATATAACTCAGAGAAGAATAGCCCGTGCCGAAATCGTCCATTGCCAGCAGAACGCCCATTTCGCGGAGTGCATTCATCTGATTGATAGTATAATTAATATCGCCTAAAGCAAGGCGTTCGGTCAGTTCCAGTTCCAGATATTTCGGCTGAAGCCCGGCTTTGTCGAGTTCTGCCTGTACTACTTCGCAGACATTGGCCTGATAGAAATCGCCGGAAGCAAAATTGATTGACATTACAATCGGGGAGAGGCCTTCTCTCTGCCATTCGCCTGTCTGACGGCAGGCTTCCTGCAATACAAAATTGCTGATATCAGAAATCATGCCGGATTTTTCTGCAATCGGAATGAAAACATTAGGAGAAATCATAGTGCCGTCGGGTTTAATCCAGCGGATCAGAGCTTCGGCACCCATAATTTTTTCTGTATGCAGATCAAATTTCGGCTGATAATAAAGCTGGAGATGATGCAGTTCAATCGCTTCGGAAAGACTGCGTTCCATTTCGCCCTGATGGATAATTTCCTGATGCATTTCGGCATCATAGCCCATCATGTAAGAAAGGTCGCCTTTGCCGATAGAGAGGGCAAATTCGGCATGTTCCAGAACTTCTTCAAAATTTTTGCCGTCTCTGGGCAGATGGGCAACACCTGCCGAGCAGGTAAGGGAAAGGGAAGCAAAATCGCCGGATTCCAGTTTGGCAAAATCTTTGCGGATCATTTCCAGCTTGTGCGCCGGAAGGGATTCGTCAGCATAATCGTGCATAATCAGAGCGAAATTGTCCGCGCCGATACGGGCGGCCAGGCCGGGCTTGTCCTGTTTGCCCTGATCCTGATATTTTGACAGAATCGAAGCAAATTCTTTTAATACTTTATTGCCGTTTTCATAGCCGCAGGAATCGTTGATCAGATGAAAACGGTCAATATCCAGTACCATGACCCAGTAGGGCTTTTTTTCTTTTGCATAAGAACGATAGCATTCGTTGCCGTACTGAATCAGGCGTTTGCGGTTGGAAATTTCTGTCAGTTCATCCTGATAAGCATATTTTTCCAGCAAAGCGTCTTTTTCTTTTTCTTCCGAGATGTTGACCAGTGCGCCGCCGACAATCGGAATGCCGCTCTTGTCCAGAAGATTGGCGTGATAATGATAGGCATACCAGACAAACGGCTGACTCATTTCCGGATGAATGCGCAGTTCCATGACACGCGGAACAGGAGCTGCCTCCGGGTCGGGATGTTCCAGCTGATGGATATAATTATCGAATTTATATCTGTCATCAGAATAGATTTTTTTCCGGAATTCATGGAAAGAAATATGGTCTTTGTCAATGCCCAGAAATTCCTGGGCTTCTTTGGAGACATAGTATTCATCATAGCAGCCGTTATGAATTGTTTCGCACAGCAGAAAACCTACGCCGGAAAGCTTCATGGATAGTGCATAACGATTTTCGGAAACAGCCAGAGTTTCGCTTTTTTCGCTGAGGGATTGCTTGGCCTCTTCCAGCTGTGTTGTTTCAAAGCCGACAGAAAAATAAAGCGATGTGACATTGTTCTGCATCATCAGGGAAGTAGACCATGTAATATAGCGTTTCTTGTCATTGGAAAGAATGCCCGTCGGATAAGTGCCCTTGCTCATGATTTCGGCGGCATCTTTAGGGCTAAGGCCGATATTATGGAAAAAACGGTTCAGCTCCAGCGCATGGGCACCGTTGTCATCTTCCGGAATATTCAGCAGTTCGTTCATAGCATGATTGCCGTACATCATGGAAAGATCAGAAGACCAGATAAAAGCAGGTTCGTCAATCCGGTCAACCATATCGAAAATGCGGTTCATATCTACAGAACTGTGCTGACTCTGATAGCGGCGCACAACCAGTACCAGAGAAACGGTCAGCACAATCATGCTGAGTATATAAATGCGCAGGACTGCCATAGCATATTCCGGATAAGAAGGCACCATCAGGAGCACCCACAGTGAAAGCAGCGCGAACAGCAATTCTACCCAGAGAATCAGATTTTTATTGTTTTGCATTGTGTTACACCGGCGGCCAGGTGATTTCCCCCTATTGTCTTGGAATTGGATGCATGAGACAGTCAGCCGCAGTTTTCTCATGCTTCTATAAGATTATTATACTGCTTTTTCAGAGAAAAGTCAATAAAAACGGAAAATTTTTTGTAAAAAATATGATATTTTTTGTAGAAAACAACAATCCCCGTGCAGAACACAGGGATTGTCAGACCGGAAAAAATCAGAAATTTCCGGAAGTATCTTTTTCCAGCTGGAATTCAATATCAAAATATGCAACTCTGCCTTTTTCATACCGGGCACAGTGCGCTGTGACAGTATCGCCGCCCTGAAGGCCTTCCAGTGCTTCCAGAACACTGTCATAATCCGTTACTTTTTTGTCATTCATGGACAGAATAAAATCATTCGGCTGCAAATCAGTATGAGAAATATCGCAGTCTTCGCTGATTTCTGTAATCCAGAGACAGTTCCGGAGTGCTGACGGCATTTCACTGCCGAATGTTTCTTCAAACTGTGCCTGCGCATAGGAGGTATCAGTAGCGACAAAGACAATGCCAATCCGGAAACGGCCGGAAACATAGCCGTTTTCGATCAGATCCTGCACAATCGGCAAAGCCTGGTTCATGCTGATGGCAAAGCCGAGACCTTCGTAAACGGCCTCGTACTGCGAGGCGTATTTGGAAGACGTGATGCCGATTACCTGACCGTACATGTTCACCAGCGCACCCCCGGAATTTCCCGGACTGATGGCCGCATCTGTCTGGATGCATTCCATTTTGAAACTGCTGTTCTGTGAGCGGATCTGCCGGTTAATGGCCGAGACAATTCCCTTTGTAACAGAATTGGTCAGCCCGGCCGGATTGCCGATGGCAACCACGGTTTCGCCGACATAAGTGTCATCAGAATTGCCTAATTTGGCAGGATTTAGACCGCTGGCACTGATTTTCAGCACAGCAAGATCGGTTTTGTTGTCACTGCCGATCAGCTGGGCAGAATATTCCTGTTCGTCATCAAGCGTGACAGAATAGTCTTTTCCCTGGACAACATGTGCATTTGTGATGATATAGCCGTCTTCTGTGATGATAATGCCGGAGCCTGTTCCGGCAAGATTATGATTTTCGTCATAAACATAGACTTCTACAATAGAAGGCTTGACAAGTTCGGCAACGCCCCGGACAGTATATTCGCCGTCGGCCGTGACATTTTCATCAGCCGGGTCAAGATCCGGCTTTTCCTGCGTTTGCAGAATTACAGTATTGGAAATCACATCACTGCCGCTGAGTGCGCCGTGCATGACATCAGAAACAATGCAGTACAGACAAAGCAGAAAAATCATGGCAGCAATAACGCCGCACATAATCAGAATATTTCTGTTCATAGCGATAGGCTTTGCCGGAGGCGTTTTGGGAATTTCCCTCTGCGGAGGCGGCATATAATTCGGCGGATAAGGCTGGTATTGATAATAATACATTGGCTGCTGATACGGGTAGCCGTTGGGGTATTGATTCTGATAATTTCCGTAATAAGGCGGCGGAGGCTGCTGCGGATACGGCGGCACAGGCGGCCGTTCCCGCGGCGGTGAGGGAACCTGTTCAGGTTTTTGTTCCGGAAGAGGTTCTGTTTCAGGATGCTGATTATTTTCTTCCATAAAAAATCACCTTGTATTAATGGCTTAGATCAGTCGGAATCTGGACTTCAAAAGACGTATATTCGCCTTTTACGCTTTTGACGACAATATGTCCCTGGTGCAGGTGCACAATCTTCCGGGAGATGGAAAGCCCCAGCCCAAGGCCGGTTTTGTCCTGACTCCGGGAAGTATCGGTTTTATAGAATCTGTCAAAAATACGGGGGAGTTCGTCATTGGCAAGACCTTCGCCTGTATTTTTAATGCAGATATGCGCCGTTTTGTCTTCTGTATAAACCTGAAAGCTGATAATGCCGCCTTCGTTGACGAATTTTACAGCATTTTCAATCAGATTATACAGTACCTGCGACATCAGGTCTTCGTCGGCATTCAGTGTCAGGGCAATATCTTCCAGCCCTTCTACTTCTACATGCTTGCCGGTAATGCGTTTTTCAAACATCAGGACTGTACGGATTAATAATTCTGCAATATTGGTTTCTGCAAGATGAATCTGCATTTCTCCGGCTTCAAATTTAGTCAGGTTCAGCATGGATTGTACCAGGGTTTTGAGACGATGAATTTCTTCTGTAATAATTTTCAGATATTTTTTATGCTGTTCCTTCGGAATCGTGCCGTCCAGAATGCCGTCGGCAAAACCGGCAATTGTCGTCATGGGAGTGCGGAGTTCGTGCGAAACATTGGCAACGAAATTCCGCCGGGTAGTTTCGTTTTGTTCAATAAATTCGGCCATGCGGTTGAGCGTACAGCCCAGGGAATACAGATTGGCTTGTTCCGGCAGGCTGACACGGGCAGAAAATTCGCCCTCGGCATACTGATTGGCAACTTTGGTAATTTCATCCAGCTGATGATCCAGCTTTCCGGCTCCCAGATGAAAAATTACCATGAAGATGACAGTAACTGCCAGCAGGCAGAGAATCATGTTTCTTGTCAGCATCATGCTGTATTCCTGCACCATGCCGGCATTGCTGACAGCCGCAAGATAATACTGCGAGACTTCTTTGTTTTCGGCCTCCAGATAAAACCGGATGGCACAGCAGATCTGCGCTTCCTGTGCATTGGAAGTATAATAGCCGATCTGGATAAAATCATCACGGGAAAGATAGGACCGCACAGAAGGGGTCAGGATATTTGTCTCGCCGCTGCTGCCGGGATAAAGTTCGGTTCCGGATTCGTCATACACAAACATGGTGTAGCCGTATTCCATCTCTGCTGTGCGGACAAGCCGCAGAATTTCGACACTCGGCATATCATCAGGAGAATGATAGACTTCTTTGATATTGGAAACCAGTGCATCACAGTTCTGCCGGATTGCTGTTTCGATTGTTTCCCGGTAAGAGGCCACGGCACTGCATATCATGATAACGCCTGTCAGCAGAATGCCGAACAGCAGCAGACCGCCGGAAAGTTTCAGGTAGCTTTGTGAAATGGCACTGTTTTTCTGTTCGCTGATCAGTTTCATAATTTGTCAGTTAAGATTCTTCATCTGCTTCAAATTTATAGCCTACACCCCATACGGTTTTCAGTGCCCAGTGAGGAGAGACATCGGCAAGCTTTTCGCGCAGTCTCTTGATATGAACATCAATCGTTCTGGAATCGCCGTAATATTCAAAGCCCCATACTTCATCCAGAAGCTGGTCACGGGTATAGACATGATTGGGGTTGGATGCCAGATAGAATAATAATTCCAGTTCTTTGGGGGGCGTATCCAGAACTTTGTCATTGACGCGCAGTTCATAGCGTGTCATATTGACAACAAGCTTGTCATAGCGGACTTCTTTTGTTTCGGGTTCTGTATTATTGGCACCCATTCGTCTGGCAACGGCTTTGATTCTTGCAATGACTTCTTTGGCATCAAACGGCTTGGAGATATAGTCATCTGCACCCAGTTCCAGGCCGAGGACTTTGTCAAACGTTTCGTTTTTGGCAGAAATCATAATAATCGGCACGTTGGAATTTTTCCGGATTTCACGGCATACGCCGCGGCCGTCCATCGAGGGCAGCATCACATCCAGCAGGACAATATCAGGATTCAGCGCATTGAATTTGACAACAGCTTCTTTGCCGTCGTTGGAAATAATTACGCTGTAGCCTTCTTTTTCAAGATACATTCTGAGCAGATCGCAGATATTCTGGTCGTCATCGACAACTAATACTTTTTCTAAAGCCATAAAGCATGACACTCCTTTGTGATAATTTGTGATAATACTAGAAAAAGAATTTAAAAAAATTTAAAATCTCTCATAATAATTATACATGATTTGTTCATGAATTATATGAAAATTCAGTGAATAAATTATGAATAAATTGTAAATTAACCAATCTGCATTTTTAAAGCAGATGCAAAAAACTGTGATGATTATATTAAAATTATCAACAATTTTGTGCAGAAAGCTGATTTTTCAGAAAAATTTCAAAATACACTTGATTTTTTTCAGAAAGCTGATAAAATAGAATTAGCACTCGAAGAGAGAGAGTGCTAAAACAGAAGGAGGAATTTATCATGACTATTAAACCCTTAGCAGACAGAGTCGTCATCAAGATGACCGAAGCAGAAGAAACTACCAAAAGCGGTATTATTTTAGCAGGCTCTGCAAAAGAAAAACCTCAGGTTGCAGAAATCGTCGCAGTGGGCGAAGGCAAGTTCGATGAAAACGGCAAGCTGATTCCGATGACTGTGAAAGTCGGCGACAAAGTCCTGACAAGCAAATATTCCGGCACCGAAGTCAAGGTTGACGGCGAAGAATATACAATCCTCAGACAGGAAGATATTCTGGCAATCGTAGAATAATTTATTTTTGATACAGATAGGAGCGATTTATCATGGCTAAAGATATTAAATACGGAGAAGATGCAAGAAAAGCTTTGCAGGCCGGTATTGACAAGCTGGCAGATACTGTCAAGATTACCCTCGGCCCCAAAGGCAGAAATGTTGTTCTGGACAAGAAATTCGGCGCACCGCTGATTACAAATGACGGCGTGACAATTGCAAAAGATATCGAACTGGAAGATGCTTTTGAAAACATGGGCGCACAGCTCGTCAAAGAAGTAGCTACCAAAACAAACGATGCTGCCGGCGACGGCACTACAACAGCTACTCTGCTGGCACAGGCTATCATCAACGAAGGCATGAAGAATATCGCTGCCGGCGCAAATCCTATGATTCTCAAAAAAGGCATCGCTAAGGCTGTGGATACTGCTGTAGAGACAATCAAGAGCAATTCCAAGCCCGTAGAAGGTAGCGAGGATATCGCAAGAGTCGGCACTGTTTCTTCTGCTGATGAAAGTGTCGGCAAGCTGATTGCAGAAGCAATGGAAAAAGTAACTTCTGACGGCGTTATCACAATCGAAGAAAGCAAAACTGCTGAAACTTATTCCGAAGTCGTAGAAGGTATGCAGTTCGACCGCGGCTATATTTCTCCTTATATGGTAACGGATACAGAAAAAATGGAAGCCGTTTACGACGACCCGTTTGTTCTGATTACAGATAAGAAAATCAGCA
>DFJS01000093.1 GCA_002373165.1 Ruminococcus sp. UBA3665 | reverse complement strand
CCTGCCTGCATCAGAGCGCAAACGCCGCCGCACAGAACAGCCTGTTCGCCGAAGAGGTCAGTTTCGGTTTCAGTTCTGAATGTAGTTTCCAGAACGCCGGCACGTGCGCCGCCGATTCCGGCCGCATAGGCCAGACCGATTTCCTGAGCATCGCCTGTTGCATCCTGCTGAACGGCAATCAGGCAGGGAGTGCCCTTGCCGGCCTGATATTCGCTTCTTACGGTATGACCCGGAGCCTTCGGAGCGATCATGATGACGTTGACATCTGCCGGAGGAACGATACAGCCAAAGTGAATATTAAAGCCGTGTGCGAAAGCCAGTGTCTTGCCTGCTGTCAGATAGGGCTTGATATCGGATTCATACAGAGCTTTCTGCTTTTCATCCGGAATCAGAATCATGATGATATCGGCAATTTTAGCAGCTTCGGCAGTCGTCAGGACTTTCAGACCCTGCTTTTCAGCCTTTGCCCAGCTTTTGCTGCCTTCGTACAGACCAACGACAACATTCACGCCGCTTTCCTGAAGATTCAGTGCATGGGCGTGACCCTGAGAGCCGTAGCCGATGATGGCAACGGTCTTGCCGTCGAGCTTGTGGATATCACAATCCTGCTGATAAAAAATTCTTGCTTCTGCCATGTTTAAGAACTCCTTTTCTTAAGAAATAATAAAAATATATTTGATTTAAAGACTTGTCTCGCTGTTCAGATAGTGACAGCCGCGTTCGATTGCCACCACGCCAGTGCGGCACATTTCGAGAATGCCGAGCGGTTCCACAAGTGCAATAAATGCCTCAATTTTGGAAGTTTCTCCTGTAATTTCGACACAGAGCGTTGACGGAGAAAAATCAACAATCTTAGAACGGAAAATATCGACAGCAGATAAAATTTCCTGCCGGGTTTCCGGGCGGTTCTGGAGTTTGATCAGGGCAAGTTCACGGAACACGCTTTTCTGCCGGTCCATGACTTTGACTTCCTTGACGTTGTAGAGCTTTTTCAGCTGTTTGATAATCTGGCGGCAGGTGCCGTCGTCGCCGGTCAGGGAAATGGTAATTCTGGAATATTCATGTGTTTCCGTTTCGCTGACGGTCAGGCTGTCGATGTTGAAGCCGCGGCGGTTGAACATGCTTGCCACACGGGTCAGAATACCGGGCTGATTCTCTACCAGAATTGCAATGACAAAACGTTCCATTACTTGTCAGTCCTTTCTGTGATGATATCTTCAATGCAGCCGCCGGGCGGAAGCATGGGAAGAACAAATTCGTCTTCATAGATAGCGCAGTCTACCAGTACCGGGGTTTCTTCGGCGAAAGCCTTTTCCATCACGCCGGAAAGTTCGGAAAGATTATGAATCCGATAGCCCCGGATGCCGAATGCCTCGGCCAGCTTGACAAAATCGGTTTTTCTGTCATGCAGATCTGTATTAGAGTAGTGCTTCTGGAAGAACAGCGTCTGCCACTGACGTACCATGCCGAGTACATGGTTATTCATGATGATGATGACTACAGGAACATTCTCGGCCGAAACAGTAGCGAGTTCGTTCAGATTCATGCCGAAACTGCCGTCACCTGTGAACAGAACCGTCCGTTTGCCGGTTGCCTTGGCCGCGCCGACAGCAGCACCCAGTCCGAAGCCCATCGTGCCAAGACCGCCGCTGGAAATGAAAGTTCTGGAATTCCGGAACGGATAAAACTGTGCTACCCACATCTGATGCTGTCCCACGTCTGTGACAATGGGCGTATCCGGAGCGGTATGCTTTGCCGTTTCCTGAATCAGTGCATACGGTGTGATTCTGTCTTTTGCTGTGACTTTCTCGAACTGAACCGCTTCTTCGGCTTTGAGTTCGGCAATTCTTGCCATCCAGTCGGGATGTTCTGTCTTATCAATCAAAGAAATCAGTCTCTGGAGTGCATCTTTGACATCGCATTCGATGCCCAGCTCGACAGAAACGTTTTTATTAAGCTCTGCGCCGTCAGTATCGATATGAATAATCTTTGCTTTTCTGGCATATTTAGCGACGTTTCCTGTTGCGCGGTCGCTGAATCTTGCGCCGATGGTAATAATCAGATCGGCCTCATCCTGTGCCACACTGGATGCATAATGCCCGTGCATTCCTTCCATGCCAAGATAACGCGGATGATCGACAGGCACTGCTGAAAGCCCCATCATAGTACAGCCGATAGGCGCATCAATCAGATCAGCAAGCGCGGTAATTTCTTTTGAAATATCTGCGGAAACTGCACCGCCGCCGAAATAAATATACGGCTTGTGACATTCTGCAATCATCTGGGCGGCTCTGGAGAGCTTATCGCCTTTGGCCTTTTTCTGGAGTTTCTTTTCAACAACCGGACAGGCCTGATAAGGATACGTTGCAACCTGCACATCTTTGGGAATATCGATCAGCACAGGCCCCGGACGGCCGGATTTGGCAATCGCAAAGGCTTCCCGGATGGTATCCGCCAGCTTATCGATGCTCTTGACTAAGAAATTATGTTTTGTAATCGGCAGTGTCACTCCTGTGATATCGACTTCCTGAAAGCTGTCCTTGCCGATTAAGGAATTCGGCACATTGCCGGTAATGGCAATCAGCGGAATGGAATCCAGATACGCTGTTGCAATGCCTGTGACAAGATTGGTTGCGCCGGGGCCGGAAGTCGCAATGACTACGCCGACTTCTCCGCTGGCTCTGGCATAGCCGTCGGCGGCATGTGCCGCACCTTGTTCATGTGCGGTTAAAATATGCTGAATTCTGTCGCTTCTGGTATATAATGCATCATAAAGATTAATTACCTGACCGCCGGGATAGCCGAACACGGTTTTGCATCCCTGTTCGATCAGCGTTTCTACGACAATTTCTGCGCCTGATAAAATCATGATTTCAAATCCTTTCTTTTGATGTGAAACTAAATTCTAAAAAACAGTTCTTGTCTTTTATTATAGCACTTTGTCAGAACCAAATCAAGAGAATATTTGAATTTTGACATTCTGCACAAGTTTCAACGGCCGGATTTGTGGAAAAACTCCGGCAGATTAAGATTCCGCCGGAGTTTTTTGTTTTTTGCTGTCTTTCAGAATCAGGATTGTGAAAACGACTGCCAGAATCAGCATATAGCCCATCGTAATAGCAGAATGCTGAAATAAATCAATAGTGTCTTCTTCTATTTTTTCAGAAGCCAGCGAATAGGCAACCGCCCCGGCAGAATTATTATTAATCGAATGCGCGATGCTCGCCGGATAGACGGAATTTGTCTTTTTCGTCAGCCACATCAGAAATGTACCCGTACTGATGCAGAACAGGCTCATCAGGACTAATCCCAGATACGGAAAGCCGGGGTAATCCGTCCCGAAATTGTGACCCTTGACTGTCAGGGGTGCGTGCCATAATCCCCATACGATTCCGCCGATGATAACCGTTCCCGGTACGCCGATTAATTTTTCCAGCTTCGGATATAAATATCCTCTCCAGCCGAGTTCTTCACCGAAATTGATGAACGCTAACGGAATCGACATGCCTGCCGTCATCAGGAGAATGCCGAAAAATTTTGGAACGGTAAAGCCTGCAAACGGGGGTTCCCCTGCCATCAGGTTTGCCGTGATGCCTCTGGGCAGTTCAAAGGCAATCAGGAAAAAAACAGATAACATATAATATTTCAGATTGCCTTTCAGATTGATATGCAGAAGACTGTCTTTCCAGCCTTCTTTGGTGATGTATCTTGTCAGGACGACGGCAATCGCCGGCGAAAACGTCACGAATAAGAACCAGCCCAGCATGTCCGGGTCAGTCCAGTTTTCATAATCCCCCATCTTCCAGCCGAGCGTGATTTCCGGAATATAGGCGATCGCATACGATAACAGAAAGAAAATGCCGACTCTCTGCCATTCTTGTTTTTTATTTTGCATAATGTTCGACCCCTTTCAGATAAAATTTGCAGGAAAGCCGATAAGACAGCCAATAACAGCCCATCGAAATCCAGATAAACAGGCCAAGCCAGAAATACAGCCAGTCGGAAATATTTTCGCCGTGCAGAAAATTCAGAATTTTATCATAGAAATCATCTATCGAATCGAAAAATGACAAATCCCCGAACAGCAGATAAATCCCTCCGACTGCAATCATCAGGACAAACATCACGGTATGCACCATGTTTCCGCCCTTTGCGCCGAAACGAATCATAAACGGAATATCAAACGCACTCAGAAACAAATGAACGAAAAACAGCAGTCCGGAAATGACTGTCGTGCCGGTGATTGTTCCCTGAATCGGATTGGCGATATTCTCGAAGAAATAACTCCAGATTAACACTCCCATATCGCAGATAATCACGAGAAAATATTTGCTTCTGACCTGGCCGACAGAAGTTTCCGGCGAGGATGCGATAAAATAAGCCCATTTCTTGCGCTCATCCGTCTGGAAGAAATTCCCCTGAAAGCATAATAAAAAGAAATAATCCAGAACTGTAATAAATATCATCATTATCACCGTAAAGGATGCATCATTGGATAAATCATCCCCCTCCGCCATAACCGCCATAAACGGCAGAATTCCCATAAAGAAAGAGGAAAATATACAGCATAATCCTACTGCAACCAGCATGATTTTATTCTGCACAAGTTCTTTATAGAGTAAGCCTTTCATGATTATTTCTCCCTCCTTTTGATTCCCAGATACGTCAGATAAAATCCCAGCGCGAACAAGGCAAGCACAATCAGCCAGAGATACGGGGCAACTGCATCCCGATAGACTCCGAATTCCGATTGCAGCAGGCCTTTTGTCTGACTGATTCGCTCCTGCACCTCAATTTCGGCATCTTCCGGAAAGAGTGTTTCCAGTTTGAAAGCATAGCTCTTGCATTTAGGATAAGCCAGCGCAAACATCGGAATCAGGACAAGCAGGGGCGAAGCAGCAGCGGAATTCATTTCTTTTTCGGTTCGCACCCTGACCATGAAAGCCATCTGTACCCAGTCGAACGCTAAATAAAAACAGGCGAACAACAGCATATTATTGAATTCATAGATTCCGAATATATTTCCGGTCATGTGCGCCATAATCGAGCCGTTGATGAGGAATAATATAATTGCAATCAGCAGACCGATGACTTTGATGCTGTAGATGCTCACTGTCCATTGCAGAGCCGTTACCGGAAAGATTTTCCGGTTCGTTGCCCATTTGACAGGCAAATCCGCACGGACAACAGAAAGCGTATCCATTAGAATCAAGGCAAGATACGGAATCATATACAAGCCGATATAATAAATCATGACTCTGGAGACTTCTCCTGCACCGGAAGTATCGTTCGGGTCGTCCAGCAGATATTTTTTGAAATTGCCGTATTCAAAGCTTAACTGTACCAGAATATTCCAGATAACCGCCCCGACTGAAATACAGAACACAGGAATCCAGTTTTTCTTGACAAGACAGAAATCACGATAGATTAAGCCTTTCATTATGACCACTCCTTTTTTGTCCGGTTGACGTAGAACAGCATGATTTCTTCGAGTGTTGTCGGTTCGAGGAGAAGTCCGGCATATTTCCGCTTCATAGCAGATTTGTCAGAAATCATGATTTCCGCGCCGAAATCGGAAAGCCGGGCACTGATGAAATCTTCTTTTTCGATATCCTGAAAATCTTTTTTCGAGCATTTAATCAAGCCGTGATTCTCAAGAATATCATCTTTATAGCCGGAAATCAGGATTTTTCCTCTGTCGATGAAGGTCACGCTGTCAGCGACTTTTTCCAGATCGCTGGTGATATGCGATGACATCAGAATGCTGTGATTTTCGTTCTGGAGATACTCTAAAAAAATATCTAAGATTTCATTCCGGACAACGGGGTCAAGGCCGGTTGTGGCCTCGTCCATGATTAATAATTCCGCGCTGTGAGAGAGTGCCGCGGCAATCTGGAGCTTCATCTTCATGCCTTTGGAGAATTCCCCGACTTTCTTTTTCATGGGAAGCTGAAAGCGTTCCAGATAGCCTTCATAAATCTGATTATCCCATTTCGGATAGATATCGCAGAGGATTCTTGCAATCTGCTTTGCGCTGAAAATATCCTGAAAGGGCAGTTCATCGAAGACAACAGAAATTCGTTTTTTAATTTCTATTTCGTCTTTGATATTATCCATGCCGAGCAGTTTAATATTTCCGGCATCGACTGCAATAATATTCAGCAAAGCTCTGATTGTAGTAGTCTTGCCTGCGCCGTTCTGTCCGATAAAGCCCATGATGCTGCCTTTCGGAACGCTGAAATTCACATCATCCAGTGTAAAGCCGTCATATTTTTTAGTAAGACTGGCAATCTCGATTGCATTTTCAAAATCTGTCATGATGATTCGCCTCCATAAATCAAGTCTAAGATTTCTTTTAATTCCTCCGGAGCAACTCCGGCGAGTTTAGCCTTTTTGCAGGCCTGTGAGAGCAGGTCTTCAATCTGCCGGAGCTGTTCTTCTCTGAAAAGCTCCTGATTCTGGGCTTTGACGAAACTGCCCTTGCCTGTATAGGATTCAATAAAGCCGTCGTGTTCCAGTTCTTCGTAAGCGCGTTTGGTCGTGATGACGCTGATTCTCAGCTGCAAAGCCAGATTGCGCATAGACGGCAGAGCATCGCCTTCTTTCAGCTGACCAGTCAGAATCATCGTTTTAATCTGCGAAGAAATCTGACTATAAATCGGCTCGCCGGAAGCGTTGCTGATGATAATATCAAACTGATTCATAATAAAGATGCACCTCAAAAAATTCAGAATCTTAAATTTGTATATATACGTTATACACATTATATCATATAGATACAATCTTGTCAATAGAAAAATCAAAAAAATTTCTGAAAAAATAAAAAAAATTCAGGATACTGTTTCTGATCACAGCATCCTGCAAGCATGAATTAATAATCCTGATGGGTTTTCAGATACCAGTTCAGCCATGCGAATGTAAACTCTTCGCCCCGGATGACCAGCATTTTCAGCAGAATTTCCAGAAAGCGCGATGTTTCCGGATGAATTTTTCTTCTTGGTTTTGCGCGGAGAAAATAATCCAGCGGATCGCGGTCAGTATACTGTTCGCCGTTATAGGTTTTGCTGGCGGCGACACGGTCGCAGAACATCTCTGCCACATACCGGAGCGGCATCTTGACGGGTTCGAGCTGTTTTGTTTCCGGGGAATAATCTGTCCAGTACTCGAAATGATGCTTATTTCTGCCCTTGTGATGCATCCAGGCTTCGGAATAGCCTTTTTCGATGCGTTCCTGTTCGTTGGGGCTTCGGGTGCCCTGATAATATTTCACACTGGGGAAGAATTCTGTCGGCGAATATTTGGACAGATCGTGAAGCAGTCCCTGCACGGGAATTCCTGCCCGGATGCAGTTATACAGCACACCCCGGCGGTGATTTCTGACCGTGCGCAGATGGCCGCAAAGATTTTTCATCTGCATAGATTATTTGCCTCTTTTCTTGGTTTTATTTTCTGCACCGGATACATACTGATAGGAAGATGATGCTCTTTCGGCAGAAATCACACTCCGTATCTGGCGCAGGCGTTCCAGAATTGCCGTCAGCTGGGTTTTATTCAGCACTTCGAGAGAAATCATCAGCAGCACTCTGCCACCCTTCATGCCGTGAGACTGGGAAACGTTCATAGAAATGCCGGATTCTTTCATCACGGCAGAAATATCAAACATCAGGCCGACGCGGTCATAGGCAAGAATTTCGATATTTGTACGCATTTTGGCAGAATTATGATCTGTCCACTGTACTGCAAGCCAGCGTTCGCGTTCTTCGGGGATATCACGGGCGAGCATTGCTCTGTAATTGATGCAGTCGGTTCTGTGGACGGAAAGGCCGTGGCCGCGCGTTACAAAGCCGACGATGTCATCCCCTTGCAGCGGATTGCAGCACTGGGCAAACTTGACTGCACAGTCCCGGATTTCATCCAGAATAATCTGATTTGTCACCTGCTGCTCTACAGGCTGTACAATCGGCTGTTCTTCGGGCGTTTCGGCATCTTCAGAACGGTAGAGCTTCATATATCTGTCTTTCCATTTGGGAATCAGCTTGCTGATGCTGACACCGCCGTAACCAATCGAGGCATAGAAATCATCCAGCGAATTACAGCTGTGGCGTTTCATATCGTCAGAGAAAAATTCTTCGTAATCCGTATCCGGAATATGAATGCGGCTGCGGCGGAATTCTTTTTCGAGCATGGTTTTTCCGGCGATGATATTATCCTGACGGTTTTCTTTCTTGAACCATGCACGGATTTTGGACTTGGCCTCGGAAGTTCTGGCGATATTCATCCAGGCTCTGTTAGGGCCTTTATTGGGGTCTTTGCTGGTGATAATCTCACAGATCTGGCCTGTCTGGAGCTTGTAATCCAGAGGAACAATTTTTCCTTCGGCGCGTGCGAACGTCATTTTATGGCCGATCTGCGTATGAATTTTATAGGCAAAATCGATGGGCGTTGCATCCACGGGCAGTGTGATGGCATCGCCTTTGGGAGTCATGACAATAATCGTATCCGGCGAAAGATCAATTTTGAGCGTATTGAGAATTTCGTCAGGGTCATCAGAAGTTTTCTGTGCTTCCAGAATTTCGCGCACCCAGGAGAGTTTTTCTTCCATCTGGTCTTTGCCCTGAATGCCTTCTTTGTACTTCCAGTGTGCGGCGATGCCGTATTCAGCAGTACGGTGCATTTCGCGCGTACGGATCTGAACCTCAAAAGGGATACCTTCGCGGCCGAGTACAGTAGTATGCAGGGACTGGTAGCCGTTTTCTTTGGGACGGGCAATCCAGTCTTTGATTCTGTCCATCAGGGGCTTATACAGATGATGCACCACGCCAAGCACCAGATAACATTCCGGCACGGTATCGACGATGATGCGCACGGCATATTTATCATAAACCTGATCGAAATTTCTGTGGCCTTTGAAGATTTTCTTATACATACCGTAGATGCTCTTAGGTCTGCCCTGAATTTCCGGCGGCTGACGGAGCGGTTCATTTCTGAGAGCTTCGGCAAGACGTTTTTTAATCGATTCGATAAACTGCTGACGTTCTTCTTTGGATTTTTCAAACATGCGGACAATTTCAGAATAGCCGTACGGGTCGAGATAATACAGCGAGAGCGTTTCAAGCTCTTCCTGAATTTTCTTCATGCCTAACCGGCCGGCAATTGGCGCATAGACATTCATTGTTTCATAAGCCGTCAGCTGCTGTTTATGTTCCGGGCGGAACTGGAGCGTGCGCATATTATGCAGTCTGTCGCAGAGCTTGATAATCATCACGCGGACATCATTTTCCATTGCCAGCAGCATTTTCAGAACGTTTTCGGCTTTTTTCTGATCCTGCCGGAATACGGGAATCTGTGTCAGTTTGGTAACGCCGTCCACGAGAGCAGCGACATCTTTCCCGAACAGTTCCCGGAGCTGTTCATCTGTCGCGGGCGTATCTTCCACGACATCGTGCAGCAGCGCGGCACAGACCGTATCGGTATCCATGCCCAGTTCCAGGAGCAGTTCTGCCACAGAAAGCGGATGGATAATATAAGGCTGACCTGAGGAACGCCGCTGTTCCTCGTGTGCTTTGGCGGCAAACTGATAAGCAGAGATAATTTTAGTAATCTCATACTGCTTATCGCTTGTCAGAATTTTCTCCATAATCATGTCAAAAGTAACAACTCTGTCCTCAGTCATTGATACATACCTCCTTGATTTAGTTTATGCCTGCGAGTGTTCTGAGTTCTGAAAGAATGGCAGAATCTTCCAGATTAATTTTTTCCTGTGCGGGAAGCCGCCGGACTTCGCCGGAATTGAAATCTTTTGCCATCAGTCCCATTTCGATAAAAATATCCAGTGCCGTCAGGACTTTGCAGTAATTGATTTTTTTCTGCATCATGGGCGCGGCAAGTGTTTCCGGAAGAACGGGGCGTTCCGTGACGGCCTGATAGACAGCGGCCAGATCGCGGCGTTCCGGCAGCATACCTTTATAGTATTCTTCCGGCAGAGTTTCTTTGCGGCGGTACTGTTCATATACCTGAACCGCGCCGAGCAGTTTGGCCTGCGGAATGCCGACAGGACGAATATCCTGCACAAACAGGGAAACAGAAGTTCTGCCTTTGTAATCATCCACATTCAGCCGCACCAGCATATGATAATACTGTCCGGCAGAAACGCCCAGTTTTTCGGGAGATTTGCCGAAACACAATGCCGCATAGTTCTGTCCGAACAGCTGGACAATCAGCCGGGTATGTGCATTGTTGGAAAGTCCTCTGACTTCCTGCACCAGTGCCTGTTCTGCCAGAAAAACCGGCTCTTCATTGCCGGCTCCGAACGGTGCCAGTGCCTGCAAGCTGTTCACGGCTTCCGGATTCAGGAATTCCGGCCGGAGTGCGCAGGCCGCATGTATTTCCATCACGGGCATGATTTTATGATGCTCCAGCGCATAGGCCTGCATCTGCTTCCGGAACTCCGGAATATTTTCTTCTTTAAGCGTGAAGCCGCCGGCGGCCGGATGACCTCCGAACTTTTCCAGCAGACTGCCGCAGGCCGTCAGCGATTTGAATACATTAAATTCTCCGAAGCTTCTTGCCGAACCGTGTCCGTAGCCGTCGCGGATGCTGATCATAAAGCAGGGTTTGCCGAAGCGTTCTTCCAGCCGGGATGCCACAATGCCGATCACGCCGGGATGCCAGTCATTTCCGGCAAAAATCAGCACACGGTCAGAGAGCATTTCCGGATGTTCTGTCACCTGGCTGTCAGCATCTTTCAGGATATCGGCTTCGCAGCTTTTGCGCCGCGTATTGATATCATTAATCTGCCGGGCAAGTTCCATTGCCTTTTCAGGATCTTCTTCCAGCATCAGTTCTACGGCAAGTCTGGGCGATTCCAGTCTTCCGGCCGCATTAATCCGGGGTGCAAGCCCGAACGCTACACTGACAGAATCCATTTTTTTGCCATTCAGGCCGCTGACCTCACGCAGAGCGCGGAGTCCGGGACGTTCGGTATTTTCCAGATATTCCAGCCCTCTTTGCACTAAAAATCTGTTTTCGCCTGTCAGGGAGACAACATCGGCGATGGTTGCCACAGCGGCCAGATCGCCGAACTGTTCCATAGCCATCTGTGTATCGCCGTCATTCATGGCGGCCACCAGCAGCAGGGCGATGCCTGCGCCGCAGTACAGTCTGTAAGGCGAATAATTATCCGTTCTGTGCGCATCCACAACCGCGAGAGCCTCCGGCAGTTCTTCGCCGGGCTGATGATGATCTGTAATCACCAGTTCCATTCCCAGTTCCCGGATTAATTTGGCATCCCCGACGGATGCAATGCCGTTATCAACCGTGATGATCATCTGTACGCCGTCCTCATGCATTTCCCTTACTGCATTGGCGTTCAGGCCGTAGCCTTCACTGCGTTCGGGAATCCGCCAGACGACCTCTGCGCCGATTTCGGACAGATACGAATATAAAATCACTGTTGACATAACTCCGTCGCAGTCATAATCTCCGTAAATGCAGATTTTTTTCCCTTGATCGACAGCACTGTTAATTACTTCTGCGGCTTCTTTCATATCGCAGATCAAGAAAGGATCGCTTAATTCCTGACAGCCCATGAATTCCGATGCCTGAAGCAGATTCCAATACCCCTGTGATACCAGCACCTGACAGCACAGCGGAGACAAATTGCTGTTTTTCTGCAATTCTTCCGCATAGTTCAGCTCTGGTCTGCCGATGTTCCACTTTTTCATAGATAACCCCCAGATAAGAAATTTATTTTTTTATTATAACACGTTTCGGCAAAAAAAGCAAGTGCCTGAGAAATATTTTTATTTTTTTATAAATTCACAAAAAACGCTTGACAAATTTTTAAAAATATGTTATAATAAAAAATGTTGGAGAGATGTCCGAGCGGTTTAAGGAGCTAGTCTTGAAAACTAGTGATACGGCGACGTACCGTGGGTTCGAATCCCACTCTCTCCGTTTTCAAATTTTTTTAAAAAAAACACTTGACAAATTCTTTGTGATGTGTTATAATAAAAAAGTCGTGAGACGAAAATAAAATATTTTTCAAATATTCACTGTACATGCGGAAATACCCAAGTGGTGAAGGGGCTCCCCTGCTAAGGGAGTAGGTCGTGAAAGCGGCGCGAGGGTTCAAATCCCTCCTTCTCCGCTCGATTATAGGATCTGTACAATGAAATGCGAAAAAACAGTTTGAAAAACCTGTTGACAAGCACGAAAGTATATGGTAATATAATCAAGCTAATGCGCCAAAGCCTGACGGCAAAAACGCATAGCAAAAAAAGTTAAAAAAGTCCTTGACAAAGCGGCCCGGACATGATATTCTATCAGAGTTGTCGCCGCAAACGGAAAGGCAGCAAGC